>NZ_JBHVYZ010000114.1:0-14218 GCF_042880295.1 Streptomyces sp. NPDC058307 | reverse complement strand
AGAGCGCCGAACTGCTGGCCCGCGCCAGCGGCGAGACCGACGGCCACGTGGGGCGCCTGGCCCGTGACCCCGCCTCCACGGCCGAGGTGCTGCGCCGGTGCGGCCGGCTGCCCCTGGCCCTCAGGCTGGCCGCGGCCCGGCTGCGACACCGGCCGGGCTGGACGGTGGGCATCCTCGTCGAGCGGATGGCGGAGGGAGCGAGCGAGTTCGACACCGCGTTCGCCATGTCCGTACGGCAGTTGGACCGTCCCAAGGCCCGGCTGTTCCGTCTGCTGGGCCTGCTGCCGGGGTCGTCGTTCGACGAGCACGTGGCGGCGGCGCTGGCGGACGTGCCGCTGCGCGGCGCCCGCGCGATGCTGGAGGACCTGCTGGACGCGCACCTGGTCCAGCAGCCCGCGGCAGGCCGCTACCGCCTCCACGACCTGGTCCGCCGGCACGCCCGCCGCGCCACCACGGAACAGGACTCCCCGGCGGACCGGGACCGGGCCCTGACCAGGGTGCTCGACTACTACGTGCACGCGGCGGCCGCCGCGGACGCCGCGATGCCGTTCCTGTCACGAAGCCGCGAGGCCGCCGTGGACCGCCCATCGGCCGAACTGCCCCACTTCCCCGACAAGATCGCGGCCCTCGTCTGGTTCGGCACCGAGTACCTCAACCTGCTGGCCGCGTTCGAGGCGGCGGAGGAGGCCGGGGCCGACCGGCACCTGTGCGAACTGCCGCGCTTCATGCGGACGTACTTCGCCCGGCGCTGCGGTACCACGATGCTCAACGGCCTCTTCGAACGGTCCCTGACCGCCGCGCGGCGCCTCGACGACCCCCTGCAGCTCGCCGAGGCGCACAGCGACTTGGGATTCGCCCGGTACAACGCGGGCCGCATTTCGGAGGCGAGTGCCGCATACGAGGCGGCGACAGCGCTGGTCCTCCGGACCGGAGACATCCGCGCGGAGGCCGAACTGACCATGCGCCGCGGCTACTTGAGGTGGGACCAGGGTTACGTCGAGGAGCCGCTCGGCCTGTTCCGGCTGGCCGGAAAGCTGTACGCGGACGCCGGCTGCCCCATGGGCACGGCCCACGCGACCGCGTACGAGGCGTGGGCACTGCTGCAGCTGGGGCACCGCGAGGAAGCGGCGCAGTTGGCCCGTACGGCGCTGGAGATCCCGCACGCCGACGGAGCGTGGCCGCCCACGCTGACGGCCCTGATCACGCTGGGCGTGGCCATCGCCCACGAGGACCCCGACGCTGCCGTCGACCACCTCCACCGGGCGCTCACCCTGGCCCGCGAGGACGGCCACCGGCACAACGAGGCGTGGTGCCTCAACTGCCTCGGCGTCGCCCTGCGCCAGATGGGACGCCACCAGGAGGCCCTGGCTAGCCACGAGCAGGCGTTCGCGCTGCTGGACGAGTTGTTCGAGGACCACTGGAAAATCCACTTCCTCAGCGCCTACGGCGAGACCTGCCGCCTGGCAGGCCTGCCCGACCAGGCCCTGCGCCTGCACCAACAGGCCCTGCAACTGGCCCCGAAGCTCGGCAACCGGCACGCGGAGGCCCTGGCCCACGAGGGCATCGCGGCAGTCCTGGACGAGACGGACCCGACGGCGGCGGCCGAACACCGGGCAGCGGGCAGGGCGGCTTTGCCGGAGCCGGAAACAGGGGTCTGAGAGGCCGGCCCGCCGTACCGCGTCCGTCGTGGCCGAGCTTGCCCGGCAGCTCGGCCACGTGGTGCGACCCGATCCGCCCATCGGGGGAGCCGCCCCAGTGCGGGCTGGTCGAGGGGGCGGCCTGTCACGTACAGCACCGGCCGCCTCGCCCCACCGCGGCGCGGGCCGCGAGGTCGGCGGGCGAGGGCAACGGGCGAGGGCAACGGTGCGATCCGGGCGGCTGGTTCCTGTGCCGCGGCCGAGACACGGCCGGTCATCGAGGCCCCGATCTCCAGGGCTGCCGAACGGCCCGTGCGTCGCCGCCGTCCGCCGCGTAAATCTCCTCTTGCAAAACCGGAACCCTGTTCCGTATTGTTTGCGGAACGAGGTTCCGTTTCTCTGTGACGGCGGAGCGGGGCCCGGCAGCCAAGCCATGCCATGCCGCACGGCTTCATCCTCAGGAGGAACACATGCAGTACCGCACCTTGGGCCGCACCGGAGTGCAGGTCAGCTCGCTCGCGCTCGGCGCGATGAACTTCGGCAGGATCGGCCGCACCACCCAGGACGAGGCGACCGCGATCGTCGACGCCGCTCTCGAGGCCGGCGTCAACGTCATCGACACCGCCGACATGTACGGCGCCGGCGAATCGGAGGAGATGGTCGGCAAGGCCATCGCGGGCCGCCGTGACGACATCGTGCTGGCCACCAAGGCCGGCCTGCCCATGGGCGACGAACGCAACCACCGGGGCAGTTCGCGCCGCTGGCTGGTCACCGAGCTGGAGGCCAGTCTGCGCCGCCTCGGCGTCGACCACGTCGACCTGTACCAGATCCACCGCTGGGACCCGAACACCTCCGACGAGGAGACGCTGTCGGTCCTGACCGACCTGCAACGGGCCGGAAAGATCCGCTACTTCGGCTCCTCCACCTTCCCCGCGCACCGCATCGTGCAGGCACAGTGGGCCGCCCGCGAACACCGCCTGAGCCGTTACGTCACCGAACAGCCCAGCTACTCCATCCTCCAGCGCGGCATCGAGTCCCACGTCCTGCCCGTCACCCAGGAGTACGGCCTCGGCGTACTGGTGTGGAGCCCACTGGCCTCGGGCTGGCTGTCGGGCGCCGTCCGTGAGGGCCGGGACATCACCACCCACCGCTCGGCGATCCTGCCCGACCGATTCGACACGACCGTCCCCGCCAACCGGGCCAGGCTCGCCGCCGTCGAGCGACTGGCCGGGGTCGCCGACGAGGCCGGTCTCACCCTCATCCAGCTCGCACTCGGTTTCGTGACCGCGCACCCCGGCGTGACCAGCGCCCTGATCGGCCCCCGCACGGTCGACCACCTGCACACCCAACTCGCCGCCGCCGACACCGTCCTGAGTGCCGACGTCCTCGACGCGATCGACGAGATCGTCGCTCCCGGCACCGACCTGGCCCCGCACGAGAAGAACGACACGCCGCCCGCGCTCCTCGACCCGTCACTGCGTCGCCGCTGACCGCCGGGGGAGACCCGCACACGAAAGGCCCACCGTCCATGCCGCATCAATCCCCGCCCAGCTTCGGGATCATGACCGCCCCCATGCAGGTCGACTACCAGGACATCCTGCGGGTCTGGCGCGAGGCGGACACCGTCGACGCCATTGAGCACGCCTGGCTCTTCGACCACCTCATGCCGATCGGCGGCGACCTTGACGGACCGGCCCACGAAGGCTGGACCCTCCTCGCGGCCCTGGCCGCCCAGACCCGGCGCCTACGGCTCGGCGTCATGGTGAGCAGCAACCGCTTCCGGCCACCCGCGATGCTGGCCAAGATCGCCACGACCGTCGACATCGTCTCCGGCGGTCGGCTCGACTTCGGCATCGGCGTCGGCTCGCGCCCCGACCACCCCCTGGCCCGACGCGAATACGAAGCCCACGGCCTGCCCTTCCACGACTCCGCGCACGCCGTGGAGAGCCTCGACGAGGCCTGCACGATCATCAAGCGCCTGTGGACCGAGGAGAAGCCCTTCGACCACCACGGCACCCACCACCACCTGACCGGCGCCTTCGGCAACCCCAAACCGGTCCAGCGCCCCCACCCCCCACTCCTCGTCGGCGGCCGCTCGTCCGCGACCCTGCGCATCGCCGCCCGGCACGCCGACCTGTGGAACATCCCCGGCGGCGACATCGACGACGTCACCCGCCGCAGCGCCCTGCTGGACCGCTACTGCGAGGAGATCGGCCGCGACCCCGCCGAGATCACCCGCTCGATCCATCTGCCGGTCTCGTACGACCGTCCGGGCGCCACCCGCGAGGCGATCACCGAAGCGACCGACGCCGGCTTCACCCACATCGTCCTCGGCCTGCCGTCGCCCTACCCCGCCCACGTCGCCCAATGGGTCGCCGACGAACTGATCACGCCTATGGCCTGACCGTTCACTTCCAGCCGTAGGCGTACGCCGCCACCCAGGTGATGTCTAGCTGCGCGCTGCTCCCCGGCACCGCCCCCGGACCCTCCAGAGCGCTCTCGTTCTGGAGGACCCAGGACAGGGGACGGTCCGGCACAGCACGGGTGTCATGACCCGTCTGCCGGCCGTCGACGAAGAACCGGACATGGCCCGGCGTCCACTCGGTGGACACCGTGTGCCACCGCGTCCAGTCGTGCTCCCCGGGAAGTAGCCCTGCTCGCCGCCACCGCAGGGATGGTGGAAGGAGCTGAGGGAACCGATCCACTCGCCCTCGGGGTGGTCCATCTCGCAGCCCCCGCGGTGGTGCAGCCGCGCGGACTTGCAGCCGGGGGCGAGTTTCGTGACCTTGACGCGCGCGCTGTACTTGCCGTACTTCATCTGCATCACCGCACGCGGCACCAGCGCCGCGGCATGCACGGGGCCGCCGTCCGCGGGCCGCCACATCCGGATCGACATCCGCCCGTCGCCGTTCGCCGCGGGACCCACGCTCACGGTGTCCTCCGGGTGGTACACGCCCACCACGTCCCGCCCCCGGCCGGCCGCGGTGTCGGGCCAACCCGTCGGATACGCCCACCAGTTGTCGCGGTACTTTCCCTTCAGGCCCCCGAAAGTGGGCCGCGGAGGTGTCGACGTCGTGCGCGCAGTCGCTGAACGAACCCAGCGGGACGCGGTCGCCGTTGAAGTCCTCGGCGAGGACCTGCCAGAAGGGGCCGCAGTCACCACGGGGTAAACGGGTGGCGGTGGTGCGGCAGGCGTCGGCCGCAGCGGGCGCCCCGTCGGCCCGGGGGAGGCCGAGGAGACCGCCGCCCACGAGCAGGAGGCTCACGGCCGTCACCAGGATTCGCCTGCGGTGGTGCGGCGCTGCGTGTGAACCCATCCCGAGGCACCTTCAGGCGGCCGACGCCGTCCGCCCGTGCCGCGCAGGGCACCGGAAAAGCCATGAACCGCGGCGGAGCGGACCGCACTTCGCGAAAGGACATCCTCGCCCGCCGCCCCGCGCGGCGCCATCCCCCGGACAGGCCGCGAACCGGAAGGCCCGCTCCGCCGCCGCCTCAGAACTCGCTGTCGATGCCGGTCACGACCGCGGGGCCCAACGGGGCGTCCTCCTCCGCCAGGCCGCTGTCACGCAGAGCCCGGGAAACCAGCCGTACCGCTTCTGCCTCGGCCTGCAACCGGTCGGGGGCGTCGACCTCGACCCGCGCGGCGAACATGCCGTCCTCCTCCGTGGTCAGCACGCTCAGCTCCTCGCTCTCGCCGAGGTCCGTGTTCCTGGGGTCCTGAGGCCGAAGCCTTCGTCCGATGTCCGAGCGGACGCTGTCGGGCACTCCCCGCAGGAACGTGCCGGGGACGGTGATGACATAGGTGGTCACGGGGACTCCTTTCTGACGTCCTACCCGGTTCCCCGTGAACCCGATCGGAACCGAAGGCGCAGGCAGGGACTCCGGATGTGCAGGCGGCGTGCCGCCCACGGGGGTTTTCTGAAACCGTGCCCGCATGGTCACGCCGATCGCGGGTAAACGCGGCCAGAACACCTAAATCTCGGGATGGGCGGACGATGACGACGTCGGTGACGGCCGGCGCACAGATACGGCAGAGCCGGAGGCGAAGGGCCCCGCACGGGGCGGCAGGGAGCGCAGCCGCGCTCTGTGCGACGCCGACGGCCACCCGCTCGTCCCGCTGGACCTCGCGGGGAACTGACCAGGGAGTGAAGATCGGCCACGAGGATCAGGACTGCCGAGGCCGGCCGCAGGGCCCGCCCGAGGACCGGCCCGCGAATGGACGTGCCGTGCACGGCCACGGGCGACGGATGAAGATCGGATCGTCGCTCTGACCGCGTTCCCGTCGTTGTCCTGGGCAACGGCCGGCGGCAGGCGAAAGGTATGGAGTGGGGAGGCCGGGACGAGAGTGATCTCGGGGACTGAGGTTGGCGCGTTGGTGTCGACCACGGCAGCCGGCGCCGAGACGGCGTGGGAGCACTGGGAGCCGTCGGTTCTCCTCGTGGAGGACGATCCCGGCGACGCGCTGCTCGTGGAGGAACTGGTCGCCGACGGTGCCGTGAAGATGCGGCTGCGGTGGGTGCGGTCGATGACCGAGGCCACCGAGGTGCTGGCGACCGAGACACCCGACTGCGTCCTGCTCGACCTGCACCTGCCGGACGCCCACGGTCTCGAGGCGGTCTCCCTGGTCCAGGGGCTGGCCGAGCAGGTCGCCATCGTGGTTCTCACCGGACTAGCCGAGGAGCAGACCGGGCTCGCCGCGGTCGCGGCCGGCGCCCAGGACTACCTGGTCAAGGGCCGGGTGGAGCCCGAGCTGTTCGGACGGGCGGTGCGCTACGCGATCCAGCGCAAGCAGACCGAGCAGGCGGCGGTGGCCCTGCAGGCCGGCGCGCTCCAGGCCCAGGAGAACGCCCGCCTGGAGCGCGGACTCCTGCCCCGCCCCCTGCTGCGCGCCGAGGGCGTCCAGGTCGTCGCCCGCTACCGGCCCGGACGTGCGCAGACACTGCTGGGCGGCGACTTCTACGACATCGTCCAGAGCGCCGACGGCACCCTCCACGCCCTCATCGGGGACGTCTCCGGGCACGGCCCGGACGAGGCGGCCCTGGGAGTCGCCCTGCGGATCGCCTGGCGCACCCTCGTCCTCAGTGGGATAACCGGCGCCCAGCAGATGGCCCGGCTCGAGGAACTGCTGATGGCCGAGCGGGCCCGCGACGAGGTCTTCGCGACCCTGGTGAGCCTGGCCGCCGTCCCCGGAGAACAGCACGCCCACGTCGTACGAGCCGGGCACCACGGCCTGCTCCAGCGCGTCGGGACGGACGTGCGGTGGGTTGAGGTGCCCGGTGGACCGGCCCTGGGCATGGTCCCCGGCGGCGCCAGGTGGCCGACCGCGGAACTGCCGGTACCGGCGGGAACGTCAGTGGTGCTGTTCACCGACGGCCTCTTCGAGGGGCATGTGAGCCGCGGCACGGAACGCCTCGGCGAGGAAGGACTGCTGGCCCTCGCCCGGGAGGCGGCCGCCCTGGACCCGGAGGCCTTCGTGGACCGGCTGATCGAGGAGGCCGAGAGCCTCGCCGAGGAGCGGGGCGGCCTGGCCGACGACGTGGCCGTCGTCCATCTGAACTGGAACTGAGTGAGAGTGCGGTGTCGGACCACATGGTGAGGCGAGGGATGGGCGCGGTGCGCAGGGAAGGCCGGCTGACGGTGCAGGGGTGGTTCTACCTGCTGCTGGCCGTCATGACGCTGCTGGTGGTGGTCGGCAGCGTGATCGGCGCCGTCCTGCTCGACCGCACGGCCGAGGTGAGCGACCGGCTCTCGCGCCGCCTCCAGCCCGCCCAGACCGAGGCCTACCGGCTGCAGGCGGCGCTGACCGGCCAGGAGGCGGGCATCGGCGGTTACGCGATCGCCGCCGACCGGCAGTTCCTCGTCCCGTACACCCAGGGCAAGCGGGACGAGGCGAGCTCGGCCGCCCGGCTCCGCGAGCTCGTCGGCGACCGGCCCGGACTGCTGGCGGACCTGCGGGCCATCGAAACCCAGGCGGCCGACTGGCGCCGCACCTACGCCGAACCGCTGGCGGCCTCGGTCACACCCGGCCGTCCGAAACCGCTGGACCGGCAGAAGGCCGACCAGGGCAAGCAGGAGTTCGACCGGCTGCGCACCCTGTGGGACAGGCAGAACACCGACCTGGCGAAGGCGGTGGACAAGGGCCGTTCCCGTCTCGCCCATGTACGCAAGGTCCGCGACTGGGTCCTGGCGGGCATGCTCGCGGTCTTCCTGCTGGCCGGCATCGCCTGCGCCGTCCTGATCCGGGTCCTGGTGACCCGCCCCCTGGAGGCCCTGGGCACGGCGTCCAAGCGGGTGGCGGACGGCGACTTCTCGTACGTCATCACCGGCGCCGGCCCGGCCGACCTGACCGCGGTGGCCAACGCCGTCGAGGGCATGCGCTGGCACGTCGTGGCCGAACTGGAGGCCTCCCGCGCCCAGGAGCAGGCGCTGACCCGGCAGGCCGCCGACATGGACGCCCAGGCGGAGGAACTGCGCCGCTCCAACGCGGAACTGGAGCAGTTCGCCTACGTCGCCTCCCACGATCTGCAGGAGCCGCTGCGCAAGGTCGCCTCCTTCTGCCAGCTGCTGGAGAAGCGTTACGGCGACATCCTCGACGACCGGGGCCGGCAGTACGTCGACTTCGCCGTCGACGGGGCCCGGCGCATGCAGGTCCTCATCAACGACCTGCTGACCTTCTCCCGGGTCGGGCGGGTCAACGACGCCCGGGTGCCCGTCGGTCTCGACCAGGCGCTGGACAAGGGGCTGGCCAATCTCGGGACGGCCGTCGAGGAGTCCGACGCCCGCGTCGACCGCCCGGAACACCTGCCCGAGGTCGTGGGGGACCCCACCCTGCTGACCATGCTCTGGCAGAACCTGATCGGCAACGCCCTCAAGTTCCGCCACCCCGACCGCACTCCCCATGTGACCATCACCTGCGGAACGGATCCCGACGAGCCCGACAGCCTGCTGATGTCCGTCACGGACAACGGCATCGGCATTCCCGAGCCGTTCACGGACAAGGTCTTCATCATCTTCCAGCGACTGCACGGCAGGGACGCCTACGGTGGCACCGGCATCGGTCTTGCCCTGTGCAAGAAGATCGTCGAACAACATGGTGGCAAGATCTGGATCGACACCGCATACACGGACGGCACGCGTTTCTGCTTCACCCTTCCGTCCATCGCCGAGAGCCCGGAGGCGTCCGGTATCGGCACCGAGGAGAAGGTTCTTACATGACCACCCCAGCCGCGAGCCCCATCGACGTGCTCCTCGTCGAGGACGACCCCGGCGACGAGCTGATGACCCGTGAGGCGTTCGAGGACAACAAGATCGGCAACACGCTCCATGTGGTCCGGGACGGCGAGGAGGCACTCGACTTCCTCTACCGGCGCGGCGACCACACGGAGGCGCCGCAGCCCGACCTCATCCTGCTCGACCTCAACCTCCCCAAATACGACGGCCGTCAGGTCCTGGAGAAGATCAAGTCCGACCCGGAGCTGTCCCACATCCCCGTCGTCGTCCTCACCACCTCCGCGGCCGAGGAGGACATCCTGCGCAGCTACAAGCTCCACGCCAACGCGTATGTCACCAAGCCGGTCGACCTCGACCAGTTCATCGCCGCGGTCCGCCAGATCGACGACTTCTTCGTCCAGGTGGTCCGTCTGCCGCGCCACTTCTGAAGGCGCTTCCCGACCGGCGGGCCGACAGGGAACCGTCCCTGCCCCGCCCGGTCGGCGACCGGGCTCTCATGCGCGCCACCGGCCGCACCGACCCGGCGGTCTCGTGTGTCGAAGGCGTCGAACTGACGTCTGACTGACCATCATTCGTTCGAACCTACGAAGTTCCGCGCAGTGGGTTACTGATCGCGCCTCGCACTGGTAGGAAACGTTCCTAACAATCAGGTCTGAACCAACTCTCCACCCCCCACCTCCACTTGGAGCCCCCGTGGAACCTGACACAGTGCACCCGGCCGCCCACACGTCCCGCCGCACCGTCCTCGCTCTGATGGGCGCGGCCACCTGCGCGGCCATGGCCGGCCTCCCGCGTGCCGCCGCGGCATCCGCGGCCGCACCGGGTCTCGACGACCCCGCGAAGAAGGAGATCGCCATGAAGCTGGTGTCGAGCGCGGAGAACTCCTCGCTCGACTGGAAGGCGCAGTACAAGTACATCGAGGACATAGGTGACGGCCGCGGCTACACCGCCGGCATCATCGGCTTCTGCTCCGGCACCGGGGACATGCTCGACCTCGTCCAGCTGTACGCCGACCGCAAGCCCGGCAACGTCCTCGCCAAGTATCTGCCGGCACTGCGCCGTGTCGACGGCACCGACTCCCACGACGGCCTGGACCCGAACTTCCCCGACGACTGGCGCAAGGCCGCCCGGGACACGGCGTTCCAGCAGGCGCAGAACGACGAACGCGACCGCGTCTACTTCAACCCCGCCGTCCGGCAGGGCAAGACGGACGGGCTGCGCGCGCTCGGCCAGTTCGCCTACTACGACGCCATCGTCATGCACGGCGACGGCGGCGACGCGACCAGCTTCAGCAGCATCCGCCGCCGGGCCCTGCGCCAGGCCAAGCCGCCGGCGCAGGGCGGCGACGAGACGACGTACCTGGACGCCTTCCTCGACGCCCGCGTGTGGGCGATGAAACAGGAGGAGGCGCACAGTGACACCAGCCGGGTCGACACCGCCCAACGCGTCTTCCTGCGCAAGGGCAACCTCGACCTGAACACACCCCTGGACTGGAAGGTCTACGGGGACAGCTACCACATCGGCTGACAGGCCGTCGGTGACAGCCCCGGTGCGCCACACGGCACCGGGGCTGTCACCGATCCGCGCGGGCGCCGACGACGCGATGCGGTGAAAACGCCCCCGACGCAGCGTGTTTGCCGTCGAAGCGAGCGGTAACGCGATGTCCATGAGTGAATCGAACGAGCAGACGAACCAAGATTCCGCGACCACCCAGACCGCGGCGAAGGCCCGGCGCACCACGGCCAAGGCCACCGCCCCGGCGACGAAGGCGGCGAACAAGGCCGCCGACAAGGCGGATGACGCCGCGTCAGCGGGCCAGAAGGCGACCGAACGGACGGCCAAGACGGTGAGCGGGGCCGCCCAGACCGCGGCCAAGAGCGTCGAGGCCGGCCGCCAGACCGTCGTCGCCGCCTCGGGGCAGGCCGCGGCCGTCGCCAAGACGGCCTGGACGGTCATCGCCCAGCGAAAGGTCATCGCCGCGGGCGTCGGGGCGGGGCTGACCGCGCTGACCGCCACGTCCTACGCGGTCGGCCGACGCTCCGGACGTCACACGCACGGCCCGATCACCCGCTTGACCGGCGGGCGGATCTGACGGTCAAGGGGCGGGCCCCGAAACGTTCCTCACTGTTCTTGACGTAACAGGTCGTCGAGACGGGCGCCCGCCGCCCACCGCCGCAGAGCGCGACCGTCGAGCAGGCGGATCGACCGCTCCCTGCGGGCCCACCGGATGTCGCGGGCGGTGAAGACACCCCGATGCACGACCAGACGCAGCGGTGACACCTGGCCCCCGCGGTGCGGGTGGGGATGCGGCGCGTCCTCGTCGGGTAGGGGTTCCGCCACCGGCCGGAAGGCCACGTCGATACGACGGCCGGCCGCGTCCCGGGCGCACAGACGCGGCCGGTCCGGCGCGGGCACCAGCCGCACCCGCCATCCGTCCCGGCGCAGCATCCGCGCCACCGCCAACGCGAGTTGATGGGTGTCGAGTCCGAGAAGTTCGTCCGCGGTGTAGTAGCCCAGACGACGGCGGGCGTCAGGGCGCCCGCGCCGTATCGCGGCCGTGACGGCCAGGGCCAGGAGGACGACACCGGCCACGGGGACGGCGATCCCTGCGGCGCGGTACCCCGCGGCGAGCACGGCCGCCACCGCGCACACGGCCGCCACGACGCCGACGAAGGCGGGCAGCACCTCAAGGAGCCCGGGCCCGTAGCGCCCCTGGTCCCGCAGCGCGCGCACGACGTGCCGCTTCTGCGACCGACGCGACGGGAAGAGGCCGGACGTCCACGACAGGCGTGCCACAGCCCCAGCCCTCCCCGGGCAGCCGGTCCGCGCCCGTCACCTCACGGATACCCAGCGGGCGGCCAAGTGCTGTGGAAGCAGGGCGAATTCGGCCACACGCGCCCAGCGCACAGAAGCGTCGGGGGGCGCGTAGGAGGCCGCCATGGCACCCCTTGCCTGAGCTCGGATCTCCGCGTCGGCACAGGTCCCTCCCGTGGGCCCGGAGCCCGGCCCGTGGCGGCTTCGCGCCGCCGTCTTTGCCACCCCGGTTGCGAGTGCTCGCTCACACGCGAGGCTGGACACATGGGCGCCGGGGCACACGGGAAGGACAGGACGGCCGAGTGAACACGTCACAGACCGGCACACAGCGGTGGCCGACCAGCGAGGAGAGGGAGACATGGCAGGGGCGGAGGACACGGGTACCGTCGGGAGACGGCCCGCTGCGGGGCCCACCGAGGTGCTGGAAGCCATCGGGACCGCGGCGTACGTCGTGGACGAAGAAGGCCATGTCATCGCCGTGAACACCCACGCCGAACAGTTGCTGGGCCGCCCCGCCGCGGAGTTCCTCGGCCACGACGCGCACGACCTGCTGCACCGGGACGCCCACGGCCACCCCCTGCCGCGCAGTCGGTGCAGCATGCGGCAGGCGTTCCACGCCGGGCGCACCGCCCAGACAGAGGGGGACTACTTCGAGTGCGGCGACGGCTCCCTGCTGCCCGTCTCGTGGCTGATCACGCCGTACGACGTGGACGGCCGGGAAGTCGGCACGCTCGTGCTCGTCCACGCCCCGCGACCGCCGGAGACCGACACCCGGCCGAAGGCGGCGGCCCAGGCGATGCCGGAACTGGAGCGGCTCGCCCTGCTGGCCGAGACCACCACCCGCCTGACGTCCACCCTCGACGTCGAGGAGACCCTGCGACGGCTGGTGGCCCTGGTGGTGCCCCGGCTGGCGGACTGGGTCGTCGTCGACCTGATCACCGAACGCGACGAGGTGTGGCGTACCGCGGTCGTCCACGCGGAGGGCGACGCCCTGGTGCCCCACGAGGACCTTCAGGGACCGATGCCGCCGGTCCCGGAGGAATCGCCGATGCCCCTGTCCCGTGCCCTGCGCGGGGTCGCCTCCACCCTGGCGGGCCCCGAGACCTACCAGCGGGAGCCGGATTCCGGGATAGCGGTGGAACAGCGGCGCCTGTTCGAGGCCACCGGTATCCGCTCCGCCGCCATCGCCCCCATCCGCAGCACCCGCGCCGTCCTGGGCGCCCTGACGGTGGGCCGGACCAGGGATCCGGTGGACTTCACCATCGCCGATCTCCCGCTGATCGAGGACATCGCCCGCCGTGCCGGTCTGGCCCTGGACAACGCGCGCCTCTACCAGCGGCAGCGCAAGGTCGCCGAGACCATGCAGAACCACCTGCTGCCCCAGATGCCACGGGTGCCCGGGCTGCAGATGACGGCCCGCTACCTGCCCGCCCCCGACGCCTCACAGGTCGGCGGCGACTGGTACGACGCCTTCACCCTCTCCGACGGCGCCACCGCGCTGGCGGTCGGAGACGTCGTCGGCCACGACCTGGAGGCCGCGGCCGGCATGGCGCAACTGCGCAACATGCTCCGCGCCTACGCCTGGGCCCGCCAGGAAGCGCCGAGCCGGATCGTCGCCCGGCTCGACGCGGCGGTCATGCACATCACCGACGTCACCATGGCCACCATGATCTTCGCCCGGCTGGAGGAGAGGGACGACGGTCACTGGGAACTGACCTGGACCAATGCCGGTCACCCGCCACCCCTTCTGATCAGCCACGACGGCCTGGCCCGCTACCTCACCGACGGCCACGGCATCCTCCTGGGCACCGGAGTCAACGCACCCCGCACCGACGCGAGCGCCCTGATACCGCCCGGCTCCACCCTGCTGCTGTACACCGACGGCCTGATCGAGGCCCCCGGTACGTCCCTCGACGAGGGCCTGCAGAACCTGAGCCGGCACGCCGCCGCCCTCGCCCACCGCCCGCTGGCCTCCTTCACCGACCAGGTGCTGCGCCGGGTACGGCACGCCCGCAACGACGACGACGTCGCCCTGCTCGCCGTACGAGCACCCACCAGACAGTCATGACCCCTGACCGTGATAGACAACGCCCGTGAACCCGCGGGCCGTTCGCGCCCGCCATCCCGGCGACCGCCCGACAACAGGACTTGATGACAGTGATTCTGAAGACCTTCCGCTGGGCGTTCGCGGTCACCGCGCTCGGCCTGGCCGCAGGAGTGCTCTACGACGGCTGGGCCGCGTTCGGCATCGTGGCGATCCTGGCCGTGCTGGAGATCTCCCTGTCGTTCGACAACGCGGTGGTCAACGCCGGAATCCTGAAGAAGATGAACGCCTTCTGGCAGAAGATCTTCCTCACGGTCGGCGTTCTGATCGCCGTGTTCGGCATGCGGCTGGTCTTCCCGGTCGTGATCGTCGCGATCACCGCGAAGCTCAATCCGTACGACGCGGTCCAGCTGGCCCTGACCGACAAGGACCGTTACGAGCAGCTGGTCACCGACGCGCACCCGGCGATCGCCGCGTTCGGTGGCATGTTCCT
>NZ_JBHVYZ010000113.1:0-15138 GCF_042880295.1 Streptomyces sp. NPDC058307 | reverse complement strand
GCGCGCGGCGGCGGCCGGCGGCATCACCACCCTCGTCGACATGCCGCTCAACTCCCTCCCGCCCACCACGACGGTCGACCACCTCCGCACCAAGCAGGAGGTCGCCGCCGACAAGGCCCACATCGACGTCGGCTTCTGGGGCGGCGCGCTGCCCGACAACGTCAAGGACCTGCGCCCGCTGCACGAGGCGGGCGTCTTCGGCTTCAAGGCGTTCCTGTCACCGTCCGGCGTGGACGAGTTCCCGCATCTCGACCAGGACGGGCTCGCCCGGTCGCTGGCCGAGATCGCCTCCTTCGGCGGGCTGCTGATCGTGCACGCCGAGGACCCGCACCACCTGGCGGCCGCCCCGCAGCAGGCCGGACCCCGGTACGCGGACTTTTTGGCGTCCCGTCCGCGCGACGCCGAGGACAGGGCGATCGCCCAACTCATCGCCCAGGCCAAGCGGTTGGACGCGCGCGTGCACGTGCTCCACCTGTCGTCGAGCGACGCGCTCCCGCTGATCGCCCGGGCGAAGGCGGACGGCGTCCGCATCACCGTCGAGACCTGCCCGCACTACCTCACCCTCACCGCCGAGGAAGTCCCGGACGGTGCCAGCGAGTTCAAGTGCTGCCCGCCCATCCGCGAGTCCGCCAACCAGGACCTGCTGTGGCAGGCGCTGGCCGACGGCACCATCGACTGCGTGGTCACCGACCACTCCCCGTCCACGGCCGACCTCAAGACGGACGACTTCGCCACCGCGTGGGGTGGCATCTCCGGCCTCCAGCTGAGCCTGGCGGCGGTCTGGACGGAGGCCCGCGGGCGCGGTCACTCGCTGGACGACGTGGTCCGCTGGATGTCCGCGCGGACAGCCGAGTTGGTGGGCCTGGACGCAAGCAAGGGCGCCATCGAGGCCGGCCATGACGCCGACTTCGCGGTCCTCGCGCCCGACGAGACCTTCACCGTGGACCCGGCGGCCCTCCAGCACCGCAACCGCGTCACGGCGTACGCGGGCAGGACCCTGTACGGCGTCGTGAAGTCGACCTGGCTGCGCGGCGAACGCATCGTGGCGGACGGGGAGTTCACGGCTCCCCAAGGCCAACTGCTCAGCCGTAGGCCCTGATCCGTAGGGGCCCAGATGCATAGGCCCTGATCACCCGCACCGGCAACTCCAGAAAGGCACATGGACGTGACGGCGATTCCCAGCTTCACCGGCGACGCGAACCCGTACGGAGGCGGTGACCCGTACGCGGACTACCGCACCGCCGACTTCCCCTTCACCCAGTACGCCGACCTCGCCGCACGGACACTCGGCGCCGGAGTCATCGCCGCCAACGACGAGTTCTTCGCCCAGCGCGAGAACCTGCTGATGCCCGGGCGGGCCGAGTTCGACCCCGAGCACTTCGGGCACAAGGGCAAGATCATGGACGGCTGGGAGACGCGGCGCCGCCGGGGCGCCTCGGCCGAGCACCCCTGGCCGACGGCCGAGGACCACGACTGGGCGCTGGTGCGGCTCGGCGCGCCCGGTGTGATCCGGGGGATCGTGGTCGACACGGCCCACTTCCGGGGGAACTACCCGCAGGCGGTCTCGGTCGAGGGCACGTCCGTGGCCGGCTCCCCGTCCCCGGCGGAACTGCTGGGCGACGACGTGAAGTGGACGACCCTGGTCCCGCGGACGCCGGTCGGCGGTCACGCCGCGAACGGCTTCCCGGTGTCACTGGAACAGCGCTTCACCCACCTGCGGGTCAACCAGCACCCCGACGGCGGCATCGCCCGCCTGCGCGTGTACGGCGAGGTCGTCCCGGACCCCGCATGGCTGGAGGTCCTCGGCACCTTCG
This sequence comes from Streptomyces sp. NPDC058307, assembly GCF_042880295.1. Taxonomy (NCBI): domain Bacteria; kingdom Bacillati; phylum Actinomycetota; class Actinomycetes; order Kitasatosporales; family Streptomycetaceae; genus Streptomyces; species Streptomyces sp. NPDC058307. The sequence goes on along the minus strand of NZ_JBHVYZ010000113.1, from coordinate 13,324 downwards.
ACGTGGTCGCCCTGGAGAACGGCGGCCAGGCGGAGGACGCGTCCAACCTCTTCTACTCGCCTGCGTCCAACACCATCCAGCCGGGACGCTCCCGCAAGATGGACGACGGCTGGGAGACCCGCCGCCGCCGTGACCAGGGGAACGACTGGATCCGCTACCGGCTGGTGGCCCAGTCCCAGATCCGCGCGGTCGAGATCGACACGGCGTATCTGAAGGGGAACAGCGCGGGCTGGGCGTCGGTGTCGGTCCGCGACGGCGAGGACGGCGACTGGCACGAAATCCTCCCCCGCACGCGCCTCCAGCCCGACACGAACCACCGCTTCGTGCTGCCGGCCCCGGCGGTGGGCACCCACGCGCGCGTGGACATCTTCCCGGACGGGGGGATCTCGCGCCTGCGGCTGTTCGGCTCGCTGACGGAGAACGGCGCGGCGGCGCTGTCGGCGAGGCACCAGGAGCTGGGCGGCTGAGGCGGTCCCCCGGGGGACGACTTCCCCCGGGGGTAGGAGGACACCGTTGGCGAATCTCGGGCTGAACGTGACGTCGGTTCTTATGACCCGTTGTGGTCGTGAGAGCCGACGTTGTGTTTGGGGAGGGCGTCGGTGTCGTTGCACGCAAGAAAGACCGACGGAGTTCCGGAGGAGACGGCCCGGGTGGCACGGGCTGCGTTTCCGAAGGGCAGCCTGGCCATGCGGATCCGTGACGAACTGGGTGAGCTGTTCCTGGACGAGGACTTCGCCGGGCTGTACCCGAGCAGGGGGAAGCTAGCGTGGTCGCCCGGCAGGCTGGCCCTCGTCTCGGTCATGCAGTTCGCCGAGGGTCTCTCTGACCGGCAGGCCGCGGACGCGGTGCGCGGGCGGCTGGACTGGAAGTACCTGCTGGGTTTGGAGCTGTCCGATCCAGGGTTCGATCACTCGGTGCTCACCGAGTTCAGAGACCGGCTGATCGCTGGGAACGCCGGAATCGAGCTTCTGCACCGGGTCCTTCAGGCCGCTGCGGAGCACAGCTTGCTCAAGGCTGGCGGCCGTGCGCGCACGGGGCTGAGACTACTTGAAGCCGTGTATGCGCCCGACGCCCCTGCATCCCTATGGTCACTCGGCCGGGTCCAGACCCTTCGGCAGATGTGGATCCAGCAGTACTTCGTCGACAACGGACAAGTCCATCGCCGGGATCTCAAGGACCGCCCGCCGGGCGCGGAGCGGTTGGTCACGCCCTACGACACTGACGCGCGGGGCAGCGTGAAGCGCGGCATGTTCTGGGACGGCTGTGCGAGAAGCCCTGCTTGCCGAAGTACCAGACCAGCAGCGCGACCGTGTTGCCGTGGGGGGAGCGATGCGTGGGGGCCGGCCGGTACGGCCGCTGATGCGGCGCTCACTACGAACGCGGCCTCGATCACCACCCTGACCCGAGCTATCCACAATGTCAAACAATCGGGCTCCTAAATCTGCTATAGTTCAACATTATGGAATCTGAGACGTCATCCGGCCGCGTGCTCCAGTCCGTGCAGAGGGCCTTCGACCTGCTGGAACGCATCGCGACGCACCCCGAAGGCGCCCGCTTGAGCGAACTCGCCGACGGCGCCGGCCTGAACCGCAGCACCGCCCACAATCTGCTCGCCTCCCTCGAAGGACTCGGCTACATCACCCAGGACAAGAAAGGTGCCGCCTACCGGCTGACCGGCAAGCTCAACCGCCTGCTGCGCCTGGACGCCGAGGCAGAACACGCACTGCGCGCCCGCATCCGGCCCGTGCTCAAGAACGTGAGCCAGGCATCGGGCGAGTCCACGTTCCTCGCCTTCGCCACCGGCACCGACTACCTGTGCGTGGACGCCGTGCAGTCGGACCAGCCCCTGCACCTCGCCGTCCGGCCCGGCGAGCGAAAGCCACTGATCGGCGAGGCGCTCGGCCACGCCCTGCTCGCAGCCGACGCCGACCTCGCCCACCTGGTCCGCGCCGACGACCCGGACCGGTGGGAACGCCACGCACAGGAGATCGCCGACGCGGAACGCCGCGGCTTCGCCCTCGACCTGGACAGCCAGCAGGCAGGCATCTCGTGCGTCGCCGTCGCGGTCACCCCACGTGCCGCGATCGCCGTTGCCGGGCCCACCGCCCGCCTACCCGAATCACGCCTCGTCACGATCGGCCGGAAGATCCGCGAGGCACTGGACAAAGTGCGACCGGTCAACCAGGAATGGCTGTGACCCCGAACCACTGAAAGCGGAAAGCCGGCGCATGTGAGAGCGGAGAGCGCGCCGGCCCCACGGTGCGATCAGTCCGGTGGTCTGGGCCCGAGCCCGAGTCCAGCACTCGTGCTGCGGCGACCGCAGCCCAGGCGCTGGCCCAGACCCGGCGGATGGAGTCCAGGGCGCGCGCCTGCCGTCGTACTCCCGAAGCATCGGACCTACGACGCCGTCCGCGCCGAAAGTCTGCGGTGCCGCGACTTTGGTCGCCGATCCCCGTCGGGGGAGGCGTCCTGGGCCCCTCACTGCGTAGATTTGTCGACCGTGAGCGGTGACGAGACGGTACCCGGATCCCCGGCCTTCCCCGGCCGGCGCTGGCTGATGCCGTCCGCGGTGATCCATGAGTTCGACTCCGCCGACGCGCGGCCTGGACGGCGGCCCCGGCGCACCGCGCGCGACTGGATCGTCGACTTCTCCTGCTTCCTCCTGGCCGTCCTCATCGGCCTGACCGCCGCGGACGCGGTGGGCGACAACCCGCAGGTGTCACACACCGCGGCCACCCTCGACCAGCTGCTCGGCGCGGTCGCCTGCGCCGCCGTATGGCTGCGCCGCCGCCGGCCGCTGGGCCTCGCCCTCGGCACCATCCCGCTCGGCCTCCTCTCGGACACCGCCGGCGGCGCCTGCATGATCGCCGTCTTCACCCTCGCCGTACACCGCCCCTTCCGGTACGTCGCCTGGGTGGGCGGCATCAACATCGCCATGATCCCGCTCACCTACCGGCTGCGGCCCGACGCGGACCTGCCCTACCTCGTCTCCGTCGTCCTCACCGTGGTGCTGATCGCCGCGATCGTCGGCTGGGGCCTGCTGGTGCGGGCCAAACGGCAGCTCATGTTCAGCCTGCGCGACCGCGCCCGGCGCGCCGAGACCGAGGCGCGGTTGCGGGCCGAGCAGGCCCAGCGGCTCGCCCGGGAGGCCATCGCGCGCGAGATGCACGACGTCCTCGCGCACCGGCTGACCCTGCTCAGCGTCCACGCGGGAGCCCTGGAGTTCCGGCCGGACGCGCCCCAGGAGGAGGTCGCGCGGGCGGCCGGGGTCATCAGGGAGAGCGCGCACGAGGCGCTCCAGGACCTGCGGGAGATCATCGGCGTGCTGCGGGCCGCGGACCATGACGACACGGGCCGCCCCCAGCCGACCCTCGCCGCGCTCGACACACTGGTCGCCGAGTCCCGTGAGGCCGGCATGAAGGTCATCCTCGACAGCCGGGTCACCGACCCCGCCGCCGTGCCCGCCTCCGTGGGCCGCACCGCCTACCGCATCGCCCAGGAGAGCCTCACCAACGCCCGCAAGCACGCCCCCGGCACGGACGTCACGGTCACCGTCACCGGCGGCCCGGGCGAGGGCCTCGTCGTGACTGCCCGGAACCCTCCGCCCGACGGTGAGGTGCCGCAGGTCCCCGGCTCGGGCCAGGGCCTGATCGGCCTCACCGAGCGCGCGACGCTCGCCGGGGGGCGGCTGGAGCACGGGGTGGAGAAGGACGGGGCGTTCGCGGTGCGGGCGTGGCTGCCGTGGGGGTGACGGTCCCAGGTGTCGTCCGTGGTGTCTTCGACGGTGTCGTCCCAGTGTCACCACTGGTGTCGTCAGTGGTGCAACTCGCCCGCCCGCAAGGGTGATTGCGCCCCGCCTCCGCGTGATTTCGTAGGCCCATGACTGTGATCAGACTGCTCCTGGTCGACGACGACCCCCTCGTGCGGGCCGGCCTGTCCCTGATGATGGGCGGGGCCGAGGACATCGAGATCGTCGGAGAGGCGGCGGACGGCACCGAGGTCGAGGCCGTCGTCGACCGGACCCGCCCCGACGTCGTCCTCATGGACATCAGGATGCCGGCGGTGGACGGCCTCACGGCCACGCAGCGGCTGCGCGCCCGGCCCGACGCCCCGCAGGTCGTCGTCCTGACCACCTTCCACGCAGACGAGCAGGTCCTGCGCGCCCTCCGCGCGGGCGCCGCCGGGTTCGTCCTCAAGGACACCCCGCCCGCCGAGATCCTCGCCGCGGTCCGCCGCGTCGCGGCCGGCGATCCCGTCCTGTCGCCCACCGTCACCCGCCAGCTGATGGACCACGCGGCCGGCACCGCCGCAGACACCCGGCGGACACGCGCGCGTGAGCGCGTCGCCGCCCTCAACGACCGCGAACGCGAGGTGGCCGTCGCCGTCGGCCAGGGCCTGTCCAACGCCGAGATCGCCGCCGCCCTCTACATGAGCGTCGCCACCGTCAAGACCCACGTCTCCCGCGTCCTGGCCAAACTCGACCTCAACAACAGGGTGCAGATCGCATTGTTGGCGTACGACGCGGGACTGCTGGAGCAGTCCGGGGAATCCGGGCGGGACGGGCACTAGGGGCGGGCGTCGGGCGTTGACGGGGTGAAGGGGGAACTCATGACCGACGCAGTGATCGATCTGGGGGAGTACGGCGACGCGTTCCGTGTCGATCCGCACCCCGTGTACGCCGAGTTGCGCGCACTCGCCCCCGTCCACCGGGTACGACCGCCGGGCTCCGACGCCGACTACTCGACCTGGCTCGTCGTCGGGCACGAGGAGGCGCGTGCGGCACTCGCCGATCCGAGACTGTCCAAGGACGGCCGCAGGATCGGCATGGTGTTCGACGACGAGGCGCTGATCGGCCGCCATCTGCTCAGCAGCGACCCGCCCGAGCACACCCGGCTGCGCGGCCTGGTCTCCCGCGCCTTCACCATGCGCCGCATCGAGCAACTGCGGCCCAGGATCCAGCAGATCACCGACGACCTCCTCGACGCGATGCTGCCGCACGGCCGCGCCGACCTGGTGCAGTACCTCGCCTACCCCCTGCCGATCACCGTGATCTGCGAGCTCCTCGGCGTACCCGAGATGGACCGCACCGAGTTCCGGAAGCTGTCCACGGAGGTCGTGGCACCCACCAGCCCGGAGAGCTCGTACGACGCCGTCCAGCGCCTCGGCGAGTACCTGACGGAGCTCATCGAGGACAAGCGGTGCGCCGGACCGAGCGACGACCTGCTCGGCGACCTCATCCGCACCACCGCCGAGGACGGCGACCGGCTCTCCCCGTCGGAACTGCGCGGCATGGCCTTCCTGCTGCTGATCGCCGGCCACGAGACCACGGTCAACCTCATCACCAACGGCGTGCACGCCCTGCTCACCCACCCGGACCAACTCGCCGCACTGCGCGCCGACATGACCCTCATCGACGGCGCGGTCGAGGAGACGCTGCGCTATGAGGGCCCGGTGGAGAACGCGACGTTCCGGTACGCCGCCGAGCCCCTGGAGATAGCGGGACGGGCCATCGCCAAGGGCGACCCGGTGATGATCTGTCTGAGCGCGGCCGACCGCGACGACTCCCGCTACCCGACCCCGGACCGCTTCGACATCCGCCGCGACCCCCGCGGCCATCTCGCGTTCGGCCACGGCATCCACTACTGCCTGGGCGCCCCGCTGGCCCGCCTGGAGGCCCGCACGGCGATCCGGACCCTCCTGGACCGCACCCCCGCCCTCGCTCTTGACGGACCCACGGGGGAGTGGCTGCCGGGGATGCTGATCAGGGGAGTGAGGAGTCTGCCGGTGCGGTGGTAGGCGGCCCGGTTCGGCCGGGGTGAGGTCAGCAGGGCGTTGCGGGGGTGAGGTCGGGTGGGGGTCACGGGGCACGGCCGGATGCGGTCCCCGGCCCGGATGCGGTCCCCGGAACTGACCAGGACGCGGTCCGACGGCGCAACGGGCTCAGAAAACTGCAGCGCTCGTGCCGCCGGGGAGTTCCGCCAGCCGTACGGCCCGGCGCTCGCGTCGGGACACCTCGCACGCCTCGGCGACCCTTAGCGCCTGCAACGCCTCGCGCCCGTCGCAGGGGTTCGCTCTCTCGCCCCGCACCACCTCGATGAACGCGTGCAGTTCCGCCTCGTAGGCCGGTCCGAACCGTTCCAGGAACCCCGTCCACGGCTTGTCCGCCGCCGGTGGCCCCGTCGGCTCGGTGGACGCGATCGGCGTGCGGTCGTCCAGGCCCACCACGACCTGGTCCAGCTCACCGGCGAGCTCCATGCGCACGTCGTACCCGGCGCCGTTCATCCGCGTGGCCGTGGCCGTGGCGAGCGTCCCGTCGTCGAGGGTGAGCACGGCCGCGGCGGTGTCGACGTCCCCCGCGGCCCGGAACATCGGCGGACCGGCGTCGGACCCCGCCGCGTACACGTCGACGATCTCGTGCCCGGTCACCCAGCGCAGGATGTCGAAGTCGTGGATCAGGGTGTCCCGGTACAGCCCGCCGGACAGCGGCAGCCACTCCGGCGGTGGCGGCGCCTGGTCGGAGGTGAGCGCCCGTACGGTGTGCAGCCGCCCGAGCCGCCCCGAGCGCACCGCCTCCCGCGCACCGGTGTAGCCCGCGTCGAAGCGGCGCTGGAAGCCCATCTGGAGAATCGTCCCGGCGGTCTCCACCTCGGCGATGGCCTGCAGCGTGCCGGGCAGGTCGAGCGTGATGGGCTTCTCGCAGAACACCGGCAGCCCCGAGCGCGCCGCCCGGCCGATCAGTTCCGCGTGGGCGGAGGTCGCCGTGGTGATGACCACCGCGTCCACGCCCCATTTGAAGATCTCGTCGACGCCGGGGGCAGCCGTCTCCCCCAGACGGTGCGCGAGCTCCTGGGCCCGTGCGCCGTCCGCGTCCGTGAGGATTAAGGAACCGACCTCCCGATGGCGGCTGAGCGTGTTCGCATGAATGGTGCCGATGCGGCCCGTCCCTATGACCCCGATGCGCATGTGAACAAAGTGTGGCCGCGCACCCCGCTCTGTCAATCCGTATGTCCGGACAATCTGACTACACGACTTCCCGTCAACAGCGCACGGAGCTACGCTCGGGCCCGTGCCGAAACCAGGAGTGGACCCGACCGTGACGCTCGAGCTCAGTGTGGACCGCAGCAGCCCGGTGCCCTTGTACTTCCAGCTGTCCCAGCAGTTGGAGGCCGCGATCGAGCACGGCACGCTCACCCCTGGCAGCCTGCTGGGCAACGAGATCGAGCTCGCCGCCCGGCTCGGCCTGTCCCGGCCCACCGTCCGCCAGGCCATCCAGTCGCTCGTCGACAAGGGCCTGCTCGTGCGCCGCCGCGGAGTCGGCACGCAGGTCGTGCACAGCCAGGTCAAGCGCCCGCTGGAGCTCAGCAGCCTCTACGACGACCTGGAGGCGGCCGGCCAGCGCCCCGCGACCAGGGTCCTCGTCAACACCGTCGTCTCCGCCACCGCCGAGATCGCCGCCGCGCTCGGCGTCACCGAGGGCAGCGACGTGCACCAGGTGGAACGCCTGCGCCTGGCCCACGGCGAGCCGATGGCGTACCTCTGCAACTACCTCCCCCCGGCCCTCCTCGACCTGGACACCGCCCAGCTGGAGGCCACCGGCCTGTACCGCATGATGCGCGCGGCGGGCATCACCCTGCACAGCGCCCGCCAGTCCATCGGTGCGAGGGCGGCCACGGCGGCGGAGGCGGAACGCCTGGCCGAGGAGGCGGGCGCCCCCCTCCTCACCATGCAGCGCGTCACCTTCGACGACACGGGCCGAGCGGTCGAGTACGGCACGCACACCTATCGCCCGACTCGCTACTCATTCGAATTCCAGCTACTGGTGCGCCCCTGAGGAGCGCGGGGGAACGGCGCGACCAGCCACATATCACCCGCACCCGGCACGACGCGCGCACTCCCCTTCGCTCCCCCGCACAGCACCCCTACAACGGGTGAGGCAGAATCGGGGCCGATGAGCACCTACGGCAACTTCACCGCCCCCATAGGCTCCCGCCGCGCCCCCGCCCTGCGGACCGTCGGCACGAGGGAACGCCGCTCACACCTGACCGCACCGCGCGTGCCGACGGTGGGCATCGACATCGGCGGCACCAAGGTCATGGCGGGTGTCGTCGACGCCGACGGCAACATCCTGGAGAAGGTCCGCACCGAGACGCCGGACAAGTCCAAGAGCCCCAAGGTCGTCGAGGACACCATCGTCGAACTGGTCCTGGACCTGTCCGACCGTCACGACGTGCACGCGGTGGGCATCGGCGCGGCCGGCTGGGTCGACGCCGACCGCAACCGCGTCCTGTTCGCCCCCCACCTGTCCTGGCGCAACGAACCGCTCCGCGACCGCATCGCCGGCCGCCTCGCGGTCCCCGTCCTGGTGGACAACGACGCCAACACCGCCGCCTGGGCCGAGTGGCGCTTCGGCGCGGGCCGTGGCGAGGACCACCTCGTCATGATCACGCTCGGCACCGGCATCGGCGGCGCGATCCTGGAGGACGGCCAGGTCAAGCGCGGCAAGTACGGCGTCGCCGGCGAGTTCGGCCACATGCAGGTCGTCCCCGGCGGACACCGCTGCCCGTGCGGCAACCGCGGCTGCTGGGAGCAGTACAGCTCCGGCAACGCGCTGGTCAGGGAGGCCAGGGAGCTGGCCGCGGCCGACTCCCCGGTGGCGTACGGGATCATCGAGCACGTCAAGGGCAACATCGGCGACATCACCGGCCCGATGATCACCGAGCTGGCCCGCGAGGGCGACGCGATGTGCATCGAGCTGCTCCAGGACATCGGCCAGTGGCTCGGCGTCGGCATCGCCAACCTCGCGGCCGCCCTCGACCCGTCCTGCTTCGTCATCGGCGGCGGTGTCAGCGCGGCCGACGACCTGCTGATCGGCCCCGCGCGGGACGCCTTCAAGCGCCAGCTCACCGGCCGCGGCTACCGCCCCGAGGCCCGCATCGCGCGCGCCCAGCTGGGCCCCGAGGCCGGCATGGTCGGCGCCGCGGACCTCGCCCGCCTGGTCGCCCGCCGCTTCCGGCGCGCCAACCGGCGCCGGGTGGAGCGGCACGAGCGCTACGAACGGTACGTGGAGGCCCGCCGTACGTCCCGGGACACCGCATGACGGCATCCCTGCCGCACCAGGCCTCGGCGCCTCCCGACGAACCGGAGCGTCCCCCCGAGGACCGCCGCCACATGATCCGCCGCAGGGCGATCACGCTGCTCATCATCGGCCTGCTCATCGGCGTCCCGGCCGGCTACCTGGTGATCTCCGCCAACCAGAGCCGGGACAGCGGCAAGGACAAGGAGGCGAAGTACTCCGCGACGGGCCTCACGCCCGACTGGCCGTCCAAGGTCCAGCGCCGCCTCTACCAGGTGCCGGTCCCGCACCCCGCCGACCTGGTCGCCTCCTACGAGACCAACAACTGGAAGACCAGCCGCCTCTACGTCCAGTTCCGGACGACCGACGCCGGCCTGGACGCCTTCCTCACCGCCATGGACGTCAGCCGCGCCCAGCTGAAGAAGGGCGACATCACCATCAGCGAGCGCGACCAGAAGGTCAGCGGCTGGAAGTTCGACGGCCCGCGCTCCTGGTGGGGGCTGACCCACTCGCAGAAGGACCCGGCGCCCACCCAGGACGTCATGGTCAACCTGACCGTGCCGAACGCCCCGAAGGTGTACGTCGTCTCGCGCACGGTCCCCTGACACGGTCGCCGGAGCCGATTGTCAGACCCCGCCCGTACAGTCGAAGACGAGTGAGCCGACATGCGGGCGGGAGGTGGGACGTATGAGCGACAGGGCCATGGTGGCCGAGCGCGGGGGCGAGCGGAAGGACGCGGCCGTCCCCGTCCGGCTCGCCGCCGTCTTCCTGCCCGCGCCCCTTCCCCGAGAGGGCCGGATCGCGTTCTGGGACCCCGAGGGCGCGCCCCTGCCGGCCGAGAGCCCCGACGCCGACACCGCGTCCCTGGAGCGCACCCAGCTCACCGTCGTACGACCGCACGGAGCCGCCGTCCGGCGCCGGACCGCTCCCGCCCTCTCGCTCCCGGTCGACGAGGCCCTGCCGCTGCTTGTCCGGGCCCGGCGCGACCCCGCCGCCCACCCCGCCACCGCCTGCTGGGGCGCGGCCGCCCTGCACGCGCTGCGGCTGGCCGCCCGCGGCCGTCTGCTGCCCGGACTCACCGCCACCGGCCACGACGCCTGGCGGGCCGGCCCCCTGGACCCGGACGACATCGCCCACCTCCGCGCGGTCGCGGCCGCCCTGCCCCACGAGGGCCACGCCGTCCCGCTGCCCGGCCCCGGCCCGCTCCGGCTGCCGGAACCCGAAGCCCTGATGCGCTCCTTCCTGGACGCGGTCGCCGACACCCTGCCCCGCACCCCCGCGGCTCCCTACGCCTCCGGCAAGCCCTTCGCGGCCCGCGCGCCACAGCGGCTGCCGCACGCCCAGGACTGGGCCGCCGAAGTCGCCGCCGGCATGGACGCGGGCGTGCGGATCTCACTCCGCCTGGACCTGTCGGCGGACAACCTGTTCGACGCCGACGCCGAGGGTGCGCGCAGCGCGGGCGCTGCGATCGTCCAGGTGCACAGCCTCGCCGACTCGACCCTGGTGACCGACGCGGCGGCCCTGTGGGCGGGGGACGCCGGCACCGTCTTCGGACCACGCGCACGCGTGGACGCGGCCCTCGCCGTGCGGCGCGCCGCACGGGTCTGGCCGCCCCTGGACCGGCTCTCCGAGCAGGACGTACCCGACGTACTGGCCCTGTCCGACGAGGAGTTGGGCGACCTGCTCGGCGTGGCCGCGACCCGGCTCGCGGCGGCCGGAGTGGCGGTGCACTGGCCGCGGGACCTGGCGCAGGACCTCACCGCGGCCGCGGTCGTACGACCCGCCCCGGGCTCGGCGACCGACGGCACCGGCTTCTTCGAGAGCGACGAACTCCTCCAGTTCCGCTGGCAGTTGGCGCTCGGCGGCGACCCGCTCAGCGAGGCCGAGATGGACGCGCTGGCCGAGGCCCACCGCCCCGTCGTACGCCTCAGGGACCAGTGGGTGCTGGTCGACCCCGCCCTCGTCCGCAAGGCCCGCAAACGCGAACTGGGCCTGCTCGACCCGGTCGACGCGCTCTCCGTGGCCCTGACCGGCAGCGCGGAGGTCGACGGCGAGACGGTGGAGGCGGTCCCGGTGGGCGCGCTCGCCGCCCTGCGCGACCGCCTGACGACCGGAGTGCACCCCGCCGAACCGCCCGCGGGTCTGCATGCCACCCTCCGCGACTACCAACTCCGCGGCCTGGCCTGGCTGGACCTCATGACCTCCCTCGGCCTCGGCGGCTGCCTCGCCGACGACATGGGACTCGGCAAGACGATCACCCTCATCGCCCTGCATCTGCGCCGGGCGCGCCGCGAGCCGACCCTCGTCGTGTGCCCCGCCTCGCTCCTGGGCAACTGGCAGCGGGAGATCACCCGGTTCGCGCCCGGTGTCCCCGTCCGCCGCTTCCACGGCACCGACCGCAGCCTGGACGGCCTCGACGGCGGCTTCGTCCTCACCACCTACGGCACCATGCGCGCGGCGGCGACGCGACTGGCCGAACAGCGCTGGGGCATGGTCGTCGCGGACGAGGCCCAGCACGTGAAGAACCCGTACTCGGCCACCGCGAAGGCCCTGCGCACGATCCCCTCGCCCGCGCGCGTGGCCCTGACCGGCACACCCGTCGAGAACAACCTCTCGGAGCTCTGGGCCCTGCTCGACTGGACCACCCCCGGACTCCTCGGCCCCCTGAAGTCCTTCCGCGCCCGGCACGCACGCGCGGTGGAGAACGGCGAGGACCAGGAGGCGGTGACCAGACTGGCGAGGCTCGTCCGGCCCTTTCTCCTGCGCCGCAAGAAGTCCGACCCGGGCATCGTCCCCGAACTGCCGCCCAAGACGGAGACGGACCATCCGGTCCCGCTCACCCGTGAACAGGCCTCGCTGTACGAGGCGGTGGTGCGAGAGTCGCTGCTGGCGATCGAGACGGCACAGGGCATCGCGCGCAGGGGCCTGGTGCTGAAGTTGCTGGGCGCGCTGAAGCAGATCTGCGACCATCCCGCGCTGTACCTGAAGGAGGAGGTCCCGCCGACGGCCGGCGAGCGCCTGGTCGCCCGCTCCGGCAAACTGGCCCTGCTGGACGAGCTGTTGGACACCCTCCTTGCGGAGGACGGCTCGGCCCTCGTCTTCACCCAGTACGTGGGCATGGCCCGCCTCATCGCCGCCCACCTCGCCGCCCGCGCGGTCCCGGTGGACCTGCTGCACGGAGGCACGCCGGTGGCGGAGCGGGAACGCATGGTGGACCGTTTCCAGAGCGGTGCGATCCCGGTCCTGGTGCTGTCGCTCAAGGCGGCGGGCACCGGCCTCAACCTTACCCGCGCGGGCCATGTCGTCCACTTCGACCGCTGGTGGAACCCGGCCGTCGAGGAACAGGCCACCGACCGTGCCTACCGCATCGGCCAGACCCAGCCCGTCCAGGTCCACCGCCTGATCACCGAGGGCACCGTGGAGGACCGTATCGCCGAGATGCTGGAATCCAAGCGCGCCCTCGCCGACGCGATCCTCGGCTCCGGGGAGTCCGCCCTCACAGAACTCACCGACCGCGAACTGACCGACCTGGTCTCCCTCAGGAGGTCCTCATGACCCCGGGCCCCGCGGACGAGGCCCGCCGAGCCCTGCGGGCGGCGCGAGAGCGTGCGGCCAGGGAGACGACGGGGGAGGCGGACGGGGAGAGGGCCGACGGGGCGAGCACAGGGAAGGCGCAGGAGGGAAACTCCGCGGCGGGGGATGCGGGGGGCTTCGTGGCGGAGGGGGGCGGCCAAGGCGTGGGGGAGGCCGGCGAAGGCGTGGGGGAGGCCGGCGATTCTGTGCCGGCGGATGCCGGTGGCTCCGCGGCTGAAGGGGATGCTGAAGGGGATGGAGACACGGATCGCCTCGCCGAGGCGGCTCCGCCGGCTGCGGACGCCCGCGACGCCGCGTCCGCGGGGCGTTCCGGCGCACGCCCTGGGGACGTGGCACGCGAAGCGTTGCGTGAGGCCCGCAGGAGGCGGGCGGAGGCCGAGACCGCGGAAGCGGAGACCGCCCTCGCGCGCCGGTCGCGCAGGACCGCGCCGACCGCTTCCCCGGATCGGAAGAACCGCAACCGGACACCGAGTCCGACCGCCGGCGCCCGGGCGCGTGACGTGCGGGAGTTGCTGGCCGACGTCTTCCGGATGCCCGACGACGACGCGACCCGGCCGGGGGAGGAGCGTGCGGACAACAGCCTTACGCAGCAAGGTAGTTCCCTCCCCGGGATCCACGCTCCTGACGGCGGTGACGGCCAAGCTCCCACCGTGACGG
>NZ_JBHVYZ010000112.1:7480-15261 GCF_042880295.1 Streptomyces sp. NPDC058307 | reverse complement strand
GCCGCTGGGGGCGGACACCCCCCACCCCGTCCCCTGCCCGCCGTACGCGGCCAACCGCCGGATCGTGGCGCGCGGTCCGGCGAACGGTCCGGCGTGGCGCGTGGGGTGGCGAGCGGTCCGTCGTGCCGCGTGATGTGGCGAACGGTTCCGTCGTGGGTACGGGCGACTGCAACCCCTCAGGGGCGCGGGGAACTGCACGACCGGCCCCCACCGGCCTGCACTCGCACGGCAACCGGCCCGGCGAACGGTCCGTCCTGGCGCAGGTGACTGCAACCCCTCAGGGGCGCGGGGAACTGCGCGACCAGCCACAACGCACCCGCCCCCGCACGACAACCTGACCCGGCACCCCCTTAGGCGCCCCGCCCAAGCCCAGCGCAGCGTTCGTCACTCGGCTGGCCCCCGCGACCGCGCCCCCGCCCCGCCCCCCGGCCAGGATGCCGTCATGGGTATACGCATGCTTCACCGCCGGGCGGGTCCCGGACGGACGCAGGCACAGGCGCACGCCGAAAAGGCCCTGTCCGTACGGCAGCCCCCGGTTCCGGCCCACGCGGCCGCCGCAAGCACCGCCCGCATTCCCTTCGATCCGGCGACACTCCTGCGCCGGACGCGGCGCAGGACGGCAGGCCCTCGCATTCCCGTCCGCCTCAGCACCCTGCGCCATGCCGCCACAGAACTGCGGCACCACATCGACCGCCGTGAGCGGGACGCCGCGAGGTGGGCCGAGCTGGTGCTGAGTTATCTCGCGCTCGCCCTCACCCTGTTGCCCCGGTCCCGTCCGATGCCCACCATGACGGTGTTCATCGCGGCCGCGGACGCCGTCAGCGAGCGAGCGGGAGACCGGCCTCTTCCCGGGCGCCGGACACCGGGGCCGGGCGCCACAGCCTGACCGCCGTGGCATACAGCAGCACCCCGAGCACCAGACCGGCACCCGCGCCGAAGCAGAGGGCCGGGATCAGTTCCCAGGGCTTCGCGGTGGAGCCCCAGTACGCCCACCACCGCGAGGCCCGCCGCAGCGCGCCCACCGTCACGCATCCGCCGAGCAGGGCCATGGCCCACCACCTGTCCCGCACCGACAGAACGGGCACACCGGGTGGTTCGGCCACCCAGGGCGCCCGGCGCAGCGCGTACCCCCAGAACACGGCGATCACCACCGCGGCCAGCGCCGAACTGCCGTACTGCACGTACCAGTACCCAGGGGATCCGGCCAGCTCCCGGCCCAGGACGGGGAACAGTCGCACCCCCCATCGGTCGTGATGCGTGAACGCGTCCCACACGACGTGGGTCAGCGCTCCGAGGACGGCGGAGGCGTACCAGCGCGCGGCCAGTGCCGTACGCACGCGTGCGCGTGGCGTGCCGCAGCGCAGCAGCGTCGCCACGCCGCCCTGTCGCCTTCGGGGCAGCAGGGCCACCAGGGGTTCCCGCAGCAGCAGCCACAGGCCCACCAGCGTCCAGGCGATGAGCACGTCGACGGTGAAGACGCCCGGAAAGGAGTGCGTGACGGTGCCGAATTCCATGGCCCCCGGCACGACACTTGCCGCGTAATAGGTCATGTCGGGCGAGAAGGATCCGGCCACGAGCACGGCTGGAACCAGTCGGCCCCGGCCCGTTCCGTCGGTGCGCATCGCGGGCAGTACCGCCGCCGCATGGCTCAGGGTGAACGGCAACGGGGCTCCTCGCGGCGGCTGTTGGGCCGTTGGCGGCCCGGGTGATCGGTCCCGTCCAGTATGGGCGACGCCGGCCCGCACCGATCGAACATGGCCAACCGGTGAATACCGGGCACGAACCGGTGTCCGCGAAAAGGAAGTTGTCGTAGGGTCACACGGGTCACCGCGCCGGGGAGCTCGGTCGAACGTGCGCATCAGGAATTGCCGTGCGTCACAGGGGCAACCTCCAGGGTGGCTCGACTGTCTCAACTGGACGAGAGCGACAGACGGACAAGGGCGTTCGGGCGTCCACAGGAGGGGTTCACTTTATGGCGGCGCAATTCGGCAGGAGGCTGCGCAAGGGAGCGGTGACCACCGCAGTGGCCGCGGCCGCGGTCGCGGCACTGTCCGCCTCCCAGGCACCGGCGGCCACGGTCGACGACAACGGCAGATCGACCGCCGCCGACGCCCAGCCCTCGCCCGACGCGACCACCGGTGACGGCAGCGCGACCGGCAAGTCGCCGTACTACACGGACCTGCCGCCGCTGAACACCCCGAGCCCCGCGCCGACCGACGGCACCGCCTCCACCCTCTCTCCGGTGGAGTCCGAGGCGGGCATCCCCGCGACCGTCCTCGACGCCTACAAGAAGGCCGCGCTCGAACTCCAGGAGTCCAAGCCCGGCTGCAATCTGCCCTGGCAGCTCCTCGCCGCCATCGGCCAGGTCGAGTCGGGCCAGGCCCGCGGCGGCCGTGTCGACGCCGACGGCACCACGACCTCGAGGATCCTCGGCCCGCAGCTCGACGGCAACGGTTTCGAGCTCATCCGGGACACCGACCACGGCGTCTACGACGGCGACAGCGCCTACGACTCGGCCGTCGGGCCCATGCAGTTCATCCCGTCCACGTGGGCGTGGGCCGGCCGCGACGGCAACGGCGACGGGGTGAAGGACCCGAACAACATCTACGACGCCTCCCTCGCCGCCGGTCACTACCTGTGCCGCAACGGCTGGGACCTGTCGACCCAGGGCGACCTGGACCGCGCGATCCTCAGCTACAACCCCTCGCGGGACTACCTCAACACGGTCCTGTCGTGGCTGGAGTACTTCCGCAAGGGCACCCACGAGATCCCCGACGGCACCGGCACCGTCCCGGACAGCCGCAGCGACGGCAGCAACGCCAGCGGCGGCTCGACCTATCCGTCGTCGCCCTCGACGCCGACCACGCCCACGCCCACGCCGAGCACGCCCGGCTCACCGAAGCCGACCCCGCCCCCGGCCACCCCGCCGTCCACGACCCCGCCCCCGTCGGGGACCCCGACCACTCCGCCCCCGACGACTCCGGTCACCCCCACCCAGTCCGTGGACCACCTGGAGGACTCGGGCACCGCGAAGCTCACCGCCGTCGCGGGCGACGCGTTCACCGAGAAGATCAGCACCAAGGCGGAGAACGCCGCGGGCAAGGGCGTCGCCAAGGTCCGGATCCGCTTCACGATCGTCGGCGACACCGACGCGACCTTCACCGGCGGCGAGAAGGTCGCCACTGCTCTGACGGGCAGCTCCGGCGTGGCCACCGCGCCCGCGCTCCAGGCGGGCGAGACCACCGGCACCTTCACGGTCCGCGCCACCCTCATCGGCCGTACCGTCACAGGGCCGGACTACACGGCCACCGTCACCCAGCGCGTCGCCGACACCCTCGTGCGCACCGCCGACACCGCGCTGACGTGTGTCCCCGGCGGCCAGTTCGCCGACGCGGTCCAGGTCAAGGCCACCTACAAGGACGCCGTCGCCGACAAGGTGGCCGCCACCGCCACCCTGATCAAGGCGGCCGACGACGCGACCGAGAACGACAAGGGCCCCTACTTCAAGGACGCCGACGGCAAGACCATCCGCACCCTGACGGGCCTCACCACGGACGCGGACGGCCTGCTGAAGCTGCCGCAGCTCTACGCCGACGACACCACCGGCACCTTCGTGCTCCGCATCACCACCGCGGGCGGCGCGACGCTCGACGTGACGCTGACCGTGGCGGCGGCCACGGAGACCTCCACGAGCCCCTCGCCGAGCGCCGGCGCGAGTTCGTAGGGCGCGAGACCCACACCCCGGAGGGCGTCTTCTCCGCTACGGCGGACAAGGCGCCCTCCGTGCGTGTGCGAGCTGTTCTCATCTCGCCCGGGCGTTGCTACCGTGCCGGAACTGACGATGTATCAGTTCCCGCCCGCCGGGAGGCAGACATGCGCGCCCTGATCGCCGCCGTGACCGGCCTCGCTCTCGCGTTCGCGCTGGTCCTCACGATCACCGCGCTGGGCACGCCCGCCGGCCGGACATCGCCCAAGCCGCTGCTGACCACGGTGCCCGCGCACCCGTAACCGTCCGCCCGGGAGGCCGAGATGCGCCGCAAGACCAGCCTGGTCCTGCTCGCCCTCGCCGTGTTCTTCGCGGCGCTGTCCCCGCTGCTGCGCTGGTACGCCTTCCCGCGCCTCGCCAAGATCCCCGCGAACCAGTACCAGGACATGGTCCTGGAGGCCAAGGACGCGACCCTGATCGACTACAACGACCAAATGAAGGCGAAGAAGGTCTCCAAGGTCACCATCGTGCAGACCCTCAAGGGCAACGTGGAGGCCTCGGAGAAGATCGAGAAGACGGCCGGGAAGGACGTCGTCGTCTGGGACGGCCTGTCCTACGTCGTCGGGCCCGACGGCAAGATGGTCTCCAAGATCCCCGAGCGCTACATCTTCGACGCCCACACCCAGGACCCCGTCCACGCCACCGGCGAGTCGGTCGACGGCGATCCCGTCAAACGGGTCGGCATCGAGTTCAAGTGGCCCTTCCTCACCGAGAAACGGGACTACCAGTACTTCGACGCCCAGACCCGCACCTCGGCCCCCATCCACTACCAGGGCACCCAGAACTTCCGCGGCGTCGACGTCTACTACTTCGAGCAGACCATCCCCTGGACCAAGGTGCCCTTCCCGAAGACCATGCCGGTCCAGGGCATCACCCCCGCCTCCCTCGCCAAAACCGGTACCACCCGCTGGTACACCACGGTCCGCAAGTTCTGGGTGGAACCCCTCACCGGCGCACCCGTCTACGGCGAGGAACTCCACAAGGAGGAACTGCGCGGCGGCACCCTGCTCGGCGGCCGCGACAAGGTGACGGTCTTCGCCGGCGACGTGAAGATGCGCGAGGACTACATCAGGCACACGGTCGACCTGGTCAAGTCGAACCGCACCCTCGTCCTCCTCATGACCTCGTACCTGCCGTGGGGCTTCCTGACCCTGGGCGTCCTGCTGCTGGCGCTCGCGCTGCTGCTCGAAGCCCGCGGCCGCCGCCCGGCCCCCACGAGGGTCGACGAGCCCGAACCGGTCACCGCCTGAGCCGCGCGTTGGTGAACCGGGTCGGCTCGGCGCCCGCCGGGTCCTCCGGCCACGGATGCTTCGGATACCGGCCGCGCAGCTCCGCCCGGACACCCTTGTAGCCGTCCTTCCAGAAGGTGGCCAGGTCGGCGGTGACCGCGGCGGGGCGCCCGGCGGGGGACAGGAGATGGACCAGGAGCGGCACCCCGGCGATCCGGGGCGACTCCTGCAGCCCGAACATCTCCTGCAACTTCACCGCCAGGACGGGCTGTTCGGGGGTGCCGTAGTCGATCCGGATCCTGGACCCGCTCGGTACGGCGACCCGTTCGGGCGCCAGTTCGTCGAGCCGCGTGGCCTCGCCGGAGGCCCAGGGCAGGAGCCTCTGCAGTGCCTGTCCGGCGTCGATGCGCGCCAGGTCGGCCCGGCGGCGGGCGCGGCCCAGCTCGGGCTCCAGCCATTCGTCCACGCGCGCGTGGAGCGCGTCATCGCCGACGTCGGGCCACGGGTCGCCGAGGTGATGGCGCAGGAACGCCAGCCGCTGCCGCAGGACGTCCGCGTCGGGCGTCCACCGCAGCAGCCGTAGTCGTTCCTGGCGCAGCCCTTCGAGCAGGGCCGCGCGGACGAGGACGGGGTCCGCGTTCCGCAGCGGCCGTACCGCGAGCTCGATCGCCCCGAGCCGCTCCACCCGGCGTGCCACGACGTCCCCGTCCGCCCAGTGCACCTCCTGGCGCTCGGAGTACAGGGACGCGGCCGCCGACCGGGCCGTGTCCTCGTCGATCGCGGCAGCGAGCCGCACGCGCGCGTGTCCCTTTCCCAGGGGCCGGTCGGCCACGGCCACGGCGATCCAGGGCGAGCCCCGGAGCGGGGAGCCGTCGGAGAGTTCGGCGCGGGTGCCGGAGGCCATCAGATAGGAGCCCGAGTCGGCTCTGGCGACCCGTTCGGGGAAGGCGAGCGCGGCGACGAGACCGTCGTTTCCGGCAGTCGGCTCGGAGAACTCCGCCGAGGCGGACCGCAGCCTCCGTACCTCCGTCCGCCACCGTCCCGCATAGGCGTCGCCGCCCCGCCGAGCGGTCCGTACGGCGGCCGTCAGGTCGTCGCCGTACTCCCTGGGCGGCTCCTCCGACAGCAGCGCGACCGCCTCGGCGCCCGCGCCGGAGGTGTCCAGCAGCGCCCGTCCCAGCCGGGGATGCAGGCCCAGGCGGGCCAGCCGCGCCCCCCGGTCCGTCGCCCGGCCGTCCGCGTCCACCGCTCCCACAGCCGTCAGCACGTCCCGCGCGGCCGCCATCGCCCCGCCCGGCGGCGGATCCAGCAGGGCGAGCCCGGACGCGTCCGGATCGCCCCAGCAGGCCACCTGCAACGCGAACGCCGTGAGGTCGGCGACCTTGATCTCCGGCGACGGGAAACGCGGCAGCCGGGCGTCCTCGGCCTCCGCCCAGCACCGGTACACCGCACCCGGCGCCTCCCGTCCGGCCCGCCCCGCCCGCTGCCGCCCGGCAGCCTGCGAGGCCCGCACGGTCGCGAGCGCGCTCAACCCGCGCGCGTGGTCGACACGCGGCTCCCGCGCGAGCCCCGAGTCGACGACCACCCGCACCCCGGGCACGGTCAGGGACGACTCGGCCACGGCGGTCGCGAGCACCACCCGGCGCCGCTCCCCGCCCGCCAGCACCGCGTCCTGTACGGCCGCCGGGGCCCGCCCGTGCACCTGGAGCACCTCCACGTCACCGAGAGCGCCCAGCTGCCCGGCCACGCGCGCGATCTCGCCCACGCCCGGCAGGAAGCACAGCACGTCCCCCGCCCGCTCCGAGAGCGCCCGCCGTACCACCGAGGCCACGTGCGTGAGCAGCGCGGGATCGACCCGCATGCCGTGCGGCGGGCGTACGGGACGTGCCGGCGGCGCCCACACGACCTCCACCGGATGCGCGACACCCTCGGCCTCGACCACGGGCGCGTCGCCCAGCAACCGCGCCCATCCCTGCGCGTCGGTCGTCGCGGACGCGGCCACCAGGCGCAGCTCCGGCCGCAGGGCCTGCCGTACGTCCCACAGGAAGGCCGCCGTCGTGTCCGCGTCCAGGTGCCGCTCGTGGCACTCGTCGAGCACCACCACGTCGACACCCGTCAGTTCCTGGTCGCGCTGGAGCCGCTGGAGCAGCACACCCGTCGTGACGACCTCCACGCGCGCGTGCGGTCCGACCACCCGTTCGCCGCGCACGGTGTAGCCGACGCTCGCGCCGACCTTCTCGCCCAGCAGCCACGCCATCCGCCGGGCGGCCGCGCGGGCGGCGATCCTGCGGGGCTCGGCGACGACGACCTTCCGCGCGGGTGCGCCGGAGTCCAGCAGACCCGCGAGGACCAGCGGGACGAGGGTCGTCTTGCCGGTGCCGGGCGGGGCGACGAGAACGGCCGTGCCATGGCCCTCCAGGGCGTCGCCCAGCGCGGGCAGGGCACTGCGGACAGGAAGGGCGTCCAGGGCGTCGTAACGGATCACGCCCCCAGTGTCGTACGACTGCCGGAGTGCCTCAGTCGCGCTCGCACACGAAGATCGCGGTCCCGGGGATCAGATTCCCGCGCAACGGGGACCAGCCGCCCCACTCCGAGGTGTTCCAGACCGGCCACTCCGGCTCCACCAGGTCGACCAGGCGGAAGCCGCCGGCGACCACGTCACGGACCCGGTCGCCGATCGTGCGGTGGTGCTCGACGTAGACCGCGCGGTCCTCCTCGTCCTGTTCGACGTAGGGCGTGCGGTCGAAGTAGGAGGCGGAGACGGACAGGCCCTCGGGGCCGGGCTC
>NZ_JBHVYZ010000112.1:0-7384 GCF_042880295.1 Streptomyces sp. NPDC058307 | reverse complement strand
ACGTAGGGCGTGCGGTCGAAGTAGGAGGCGGAGACGGACAGGCCCTCGGGGCCGGGCTCGTCCGGGAAGGCCCAGCGGATGGGGTGCGTGACCGAGAAGACGAAGCGGCCGCCCGGGCGCAGGACGCGGCGCACCTCCTTCAAAACCAGTACCGGGTCGGCGACGAACGGCAGCGCGCCGTACGCCGAGCACGCCAGGTCGAAGGAGCCGTCCGCGAAGGGCAGCGCGCCGGCGTCGGCGCACACCAGGGGGAAGGACGTACCGATGCGCAGGGCGTGCTGGAGCTGGCGGTGGGAGATGTCGAGGGCGACGGGGCGGGCGCCCTGCTCGGCCAGCCAGCGCGCGCACTGGGCGGCACCGGCGCCGATCTCCAGGACGTCCCTGCCCTTGAGGTCCTCAGGCGGGCCCAGCAGCTCGGCCTCCACCTCGTCCAGGCCCTCGGGGCCCCATACGAAGCGGTCGTCGCCGAGGAACGTGCCGTGCTCGACCTGGTAGTCGTCGGCGTTGCGGTCCCACCAGCCCCGGTTGGCCCGGACGCTCTCGGTGACGTCCGCGTCGCGGCGGGTGGCCTGCGACTCGGCGTCCGGGCCGGGCTCCGGCTGGTGTGATGCGGGCTCTTGGATGGTCGGCTCCCTCGTACTAGTCTGCGGTCTCTTCCGTCCGACCCGTCGCGACGGCCGTCATAAATGGGACGCCGCCACGCGCGCGTGGCCTTGTGAGACGCGTTTTGTGCCGGGTATGCGGCGATCCGCCCCGGGTGTGCGCCTTCGCGCATTGACCCTGTCCGGCTGCCCCCGTATGCTACAAGTTGCGCTGCGGGCCTGCGCTCCTCAGACGTAGCAGGCTGCGCTCGCATCTGTTGTATGTCCCCTCGGTTGTCGAGGCGCCACCAGTGGTTTTGTGTGGCGCTTCCTTGGCTGTCCGGCTTCTTCAGAGCGAAACAGGCTCCCGGCGTAAGCAGTACCTACGACTCACTGTCCGTACCGGAGCCCTTTCCCACATGACGAGCAGCACCGAGACCACCTCTACCACTCCGCAGGTAGCGGTCAACGACATCGGTAACGAGGAAGCCTTCCTCGCCGCGATCGACGAGACGATCAAGTACTTCAACGACGGCGACATCGTCGACGGCGTCATCGTGAAGGTCGACCGGGACGAGGTCCTGCTCGACATCGGTTACAAGACCGAAGGCGTTATCCCGAGCCGCGAGCTCTCCATCAAGCACGACGTCGACCCCAACGAGGTCGTCGCCGTGGGCGATGAGATCGAGGCCCTTGTTCTCCAGAAGGAGGACAAGGAAGGCCGCCTGATCCTCTCGAAGAAGCGCGCCCAGTACGAGCGTGCCTGGGGCACCATCGAGAAGATCAAGGAAGAAGACGGCATCGTCACCGGTACCGTCATCGAGGTCGTCAAGGGTGGTCTCATCCTCGACATCGGCCTCCGTGGCTTCCTGCCGGCCTCCCTCGTCGAGATGCGCCGCGTGCGCGACCTCCAGCCTTACGTGGGCAAGGAGCTCGAGGCCAAGATCATCGAGCTGGACAAGAACCGCAACAACGTGGTCCTGTCCCGCCGTGCCTGGCTCGAGCAGACCCAGTCCGAGGTTCGCCAGACGTTCCTCACGACCCTCCAGAAGGGTCAGGTCCGCTCCGGTGTGGTCTCCTCGATCGTCAACTTCGGTGCCTTCGTGGACCTGGGTGGCGTCGACGGTCTGGTCCACGTCTCCGAGCTCTCCTGGAAGCACATCGACCACCCCTCCGAGGTAGTCGAGGTCGGCCAGGAAGTCACCGTCGAGGTCCTCGACGTCGACATGGACCGCGAGCGTGTCTCCCTGTCGCTGAAGGCGACCCAGGAAGACCCGTGGCAGCAGTTCGCCCGCACCCACCAGATCGGCCAGGTCGTGCCCGGCAAGGTCACGAAGCTGGTTCCGTTCGGTGCGTTCGTCCGCGTGGACGAGGGCATCGAGGGTCTGGTCCACATCTCCGAGCTGGCCGAGCGCCACGTGGAGATCCCGGAGCAGGTCGTCCAGGTCAACGACGAGATCTTCGTCAAGGTCATCGACATCGACCTCGAGCGCCGTCGCATCAGCCTCTCGCTGAAGCAGGCCAACGAGGCCTTCGGTTCGGACCCGGCCTCGGTCGAGTTCGACCCGACCCTGTACGGCATGGCCGCGTCGTACGACGACCAGGGCAACTACATCTACCCCGAGGGCTTCGACCCCGAGACCAACGACTGGCTCGAGGGCTACGAGACCCAGCGCGAGGCGTGGGAGCACCAGTACGCCGAGGCGCAGACCCGCTTCGAGCAGCACCAGCAGCAGGTCATCAAGTCCCGCGAGGCCGACGCGGCTGCTGCCGCCGAGGGCGGGGACGCCGCGGGTGCGGTTCCGGCCGCCGGCGGTAGCGGTGGCGGTGGCGGTTCGTACTCCTCCGAGGGTGCGGACACCTCCGGCGCGCTGGCGTCCGACGAGGCGCTCGCCGCGCTTCGCGAGAAGCTGGCCGGTGGGCAGAGCTGAACGCCCACTGAGCACTAGCTCTTGACTGAGGGGCCGCACCTTTCGGGGTGCGGTCCCTCAGCGTTTGTCCGACGGCCGGCCATGAAAAGGGCGTAAGAGATGGCCTGATCAAGGACCCGGGTGGGAATGCCGCTGTTCCAGGGCGTGTTGTGCTGTACGAACACGAGGAGGAGCGGTCACTGTGCTTGATCCGCAGGGTTTGTACGCATGGGAGCCCAAGGGCCTCGCCGTTGTCGACATGGCGCTCGCCCAGGAGTCGGCCGGTCTGGTCATGCTCTACCACTTCGACGGATACATCGACGCGGGCGAGACCGGCGACCAGATCGTCGACCGGCTGCTCGACACGCTGCCGAACCAGGTCGTGGCCCGTTTCGACCACGACCGGCTCGTGGACTACCGCGCCCGCCGTCCACTGCTCACCTTCAAGCGCGACCGCTGGACGGACTACGAGGAGCCCACGATCGACGTGCGGCTCGTCCAGGACGCCACCGGAGCGCCCTTCCTGCTGCTGTCGGGCCCCGAGCCGGACGTGGAGTGGGAGCGGTTCGCCGCGGCCGTCCAGCAGATCGTGGAACGGCTCGGCGTCCGGCTGTCCGTGAACTTCCACGGCATCCCCATGGGCGTCCCGCACACCCGCCCCGTGGGCCTCACCCCGCACGGCAACCGCCACGACCTCGTCCCCGGCCACCGCAGCCCCTTCGAGGAGGCTCAGGTCCCCGGCAGCGCCGAGGCCCTGGTCGAGTACCGGCTCATGGAGGCCGGCCACGACGTCCTGGGCGTCGCGGCGCACGTCCCGCACTACATCGCGCGCTCGCCCTACCCGGACGCCGCCCTGACCGTCCTGGAGGCCATCACGGCCGCCACCGGCATGGTCCTGCCCGGCATCGCCCACGCGCTGCGGACCGACGCCCACCGCACCCAGACCGAGATCGACCGGCAGATCCAGGAGGGCGACGAGGACCTGGTGGCCCTCGTCCAGGGCCTTGAGCACCAGTACGACGCGGCGGCCGGCGCGGAGACCAGGGGCAACATGCTCGCCGAGCCCGTGGACATTCCGTCGGCGGACGAGATCGGGCTCGAGTTCGAGCGCTTCCTGGCCGAACGCGAAGGCGACAACTGACGCGCGGGGAACGTCTAGGCTTCCGGTCATGCTGAAGGTGGGCCTGACCGGCGGTATCGGCGCCGGCAAGAGTGAGGTGTCGAAGCTCCTCGTGGAGCACGGCGCCGTCCTGATCGACGCGGACCGCATAGCGCGCGAGGTCGTCGCGCCGGGCACGCCCGGCCTCGCCGCGGTCGTACAGGCCTTCGGCGAGGACGTACTCGCCGAGGACGGCAGCCTCGACCGCCCCAGGCTGGGCTCCATCGTCTTCGCCGACCCGGACCGGCTCGCCGTACTGAACTCGATCGTGCATCCGCTGGTGGGCGCCCGCTCCCGCGAGCTCGAATCAGCCGCCGCCGAGGACTCCGTCGTCGTCCACGACGTTCCGCTCCTCGCGGAGAACGCCCTCGCGCCGCTCTACGACCTCGTCGTCGTCGTCGACGCGAGCCCCGAGACCCAGCTCCACCGGCTCGTCCGGCTGCGCGGCATGACCGAACAGGACGCACGCGCGCGTATGGCCGCCCAGGCGACGCGCGAGAAGCGCCTGGAGATCGCGGACGTCGTGATCGACAACGACGTACCCCTGGATGAGCTGCGTCGACGCGTGCAGGAGGTCTGGGACGATCTCCTGCGCCGGGCGCGCGCCTCCCGGACCTCTCAGGAATAGCGTCCCCCGGTCCGGGCGTTGAACCCTTCCAGTGAGGGAAGGACTGAGCCGTGCCCGAGACCAGCGGAACGACCGGACGTACTCCGGAGACGCATGTCATCGACTACCGCGCAGCCGAGCAGCTGCTCTCCGCGCGGGACCCGAGGGGCGCGGTGAAGCTGCTCGACTCCGTCATCGCCGCCCACCCTGAGAACACCGCGGCCCGGCTGCTGCGCGCGCGGGCCTTCTTCGCCGCCGCGCAACTGCGACCCGCCGAGCTGGAGTTCACCATCGTCCTGGAGCGCGAGCCGGACAACGCCTTCGCCCACTTCGCGCTCGCCCGCACCTATGAGCGGCAGGGACGGCCCGACCAGGCCAGGCGGCACTTCCGGCTGGCGGCCGCCCTGGACCCGAAACCGGAGTTCCTGAAGGCGGCGGGGTTCGACGCCTGAGCGTGTCGGCCCGCTACCTGGGCCGGCTCTCCGGCGGCCGGTACGGCGGGATGTCGGGGCCCGGCTGGTAGTGCGGGCCCTGACGGATGTGCCGGAGGATCATCGTCGTGTCGACGGTGATCACCAGCCAGAGCACTCCGCAGGCGATGGCCCACCCCGGGCGGCCCGCCAGCGCGAACGCGACCGTGCCGAAGACCGCCCAGACCAGCCCCCACACGCTCAGCCAGAACCGCGCCCGCAGTGCACTGCGCGCTGTCCTCGGCTCACTGCCCGTACGCATCCGGATCACCACTCCTCCCTTGCAACGTACTCTTCGGAACGGACGTTGACCAAAGGGCCGAAGAGGGGGTCACCGCGTGCTTCCGGACGCCGACGAACTCGCCGAGGTGCTGGTGGAACTCGCCGTACCGCACGAGGACGTCAACGAACTCGTACGGATGGGCCGACGGGTCATGGACGACCCGGAGCTACGGCGATTCCTCGAGCACTCCGTCGACGAACTGGTCCGGGACATGGGCAGGGCCGACGACCCGGTCGTCCTGCCCGAGCTCGACTGGCCGGCCGGCGCTCTCCAACGCTGCTTCCCCGTCTACGTGTTCGTGGCGGCGCTGCCCCACACACGCGCGTACCACCGCTCACGCGGCATCCCGGCCGAGGTGTCCTGGCACACCCTCGCCGACCTCGGCCGGAACATGGCCGTGCACCGCAGGCGGTACGGCAGGGCGGGCGTGCAGTCACCGCGCTGGCTGACCCGGCACTCACGGGGCGAGCTGTACCAGCTGGGCCGACTCCAGTTCGAGCGGACGCGGTACGGGCCGTGGCACAGCCGGCCGCTCGCGGCGGCCGGACTCGACCTCGCTCCCGGCACGCCCTGTCTGAGCCTGCACATCCCCGACTTCCTCGGCCCGCTGTCACCGCAGGCCTGTGAGCGCTCGCTGGCCCTGGCCGCCGAGTTCTTCGCCCGGCACTTCCCGGAGGAGCCGTATCGCGCCGCGCTGTGCGATTCCTGGCTGCTCGACCCGCAGCTGAAGGAGTATCTGCCCGCGGACTCCAACATCGTCCGGTTCCAGGAGCGCTTCCGCCTCGCCCCCGAGGACTTTGAGCCGGAGGACAAGGAGCCCGTGCAGTTCGTGTTCGGGGACCCGGAACTGCCGGTGGAGAGTCTGCCGCGGCGGACGGCGCTGGAGCGGGCGGTCGGCGATCACCTGCGGGCCGGGGGGCACTGG
Source organism: Streptomyces sp. NPDC058307 (assembly GCF_042880295.1). NCBI lineage: Bacteria > Bacillati > Actinomycetota > Actinomycetes > Kitasatosporales > Streptomycetaceae > Streptomyces > Streptomyces sp. NPDC058307. Next base: position 1,449 of record NZ_JBHVYZ010000112.1, on the reverse strand, counting down.
TACATCGGGCATGGCTGGTTTCCCTTGTAGCTCGGACGGGTGAACCTGTGCGAGGCGGGAACGGCCGTGCGGATACGGGCCGTTGGACGGGCATGGAGCTGAAGAGGCGAGCGGGACACCAAGGGACGGGACCGGGGCCGATCACCCCCGACGGATGCGCGGTCGAGCTCTACACGCGACTGCCCGCGGGAGCGGAACCGGAGATCATCGCCGGGGCGGTGCCGGCGGGGGCGCACATCCTGGAGCTGGGCAGTGGCGTGGGGCGCATGACAGGCCCGCTGCTGGAGCGGGGGTTCACGGTGACCGCGGTCGACGAGTCCGCCGAGATGCTCGAGCACGTGCGGGGGGCGCGCACGATATGCGGGCCGATCGAGGACCTGGACCTGGGCGAGACGTTCGACGTGGTGCTGCTCGCGTCGTTCCTCGTGCACAACGCCGACCTGGACGTGCGGCGCCGGATGCTGCGCGCCTGCGCCCGGCATGTGACGGCGGGCGGCTGTGTGCTGATCCAGCGGGAGGGCGAGGACTACCACACCCGTGTGCCGCGCGAGCGAGTCGATCCCAGCGGGTTCACCGTGCGGCTCGTGTCGTCGGAACCGGTGGCGGAGGGCGTCAACTCGGTACATCTGGAGTACGACTTCCCGGACGCCACCTGGACCCACACGTTCCGGGCCCGTCCCCTGACGCGGGAGCAGTTCGAGGAGGCGCTGGCGGAGGCGGGGTTGAGAGTGGACCGGTATCTGACGGAGGACCGGATATGGGTGCGGGCGGTGCCGGTGCCGGTGTCGCTGACGGGCTGAGGCGCGGTGTCGCCGGGAAAACTCGGTCGCGCGGCGGCGATGAGTTCCGGTGCGGGCGCGGGTCTACCTCTGTGACAGCAACACGGACCGCTTCCCACAGGAGACCCCGATGTCCGAGACCACCGTCCCCGTCACCCACACCGCCGCTTCCACCGCTGCCTCCCCGGTCATCGCCGAGTCCCCGACCGCCCGCGGCCGCCGGGCCCGGATCGCCTTGCGCACCCTGCAGGTCGTGCTCGCCCTCTTCTACGTGGTCGCCAGCGCGCTCCCCAAGCTGATCGCGTACTCCGCGGCCGTGGATAGCTTCGACAAGATGGGCTGGGGCAGCGCGGGGATGTACACCATCGGCGTGCTCGAACTGGCCGGCGGGATCGCCCTGTTGATCCCGGTACTGCAGTCGGTGGCGGCCGTGGCGCTCAGCGGGCTGATGGTCGGCGCGTTCGTCGTCCAGCTCACCTACTTCGACGGGGAGAACGCGGCGACTCCGCTCATCCTGATCATCCCGCTGGTTCTGATCGCCTGGGCCCGACGAGGACACAACGCGGACTTGCTGCGGCTGGTGCGACGACGGGCGTGAGGAGAGCGGCCCCCGCGGTCACCGTGCTGAGGCCGGCCCCCTCCTCGAAGGGCAGGGCGCCGGCCTCAGCAC
>NZ_JBHVYZ010000111.1:0-15429 GCF_042880295.1 Streptomyces sp. NPDC058307 | reverse complement strand
CAGTGGCAGAGCCACGACCACCGGAACCTGAGTATCAGGATCAATGTCAGTGGCGACCCCTACAGTCACTGACATGGCGACTCTTCCCAACCCGCTGCCCACCCTCGCGGCCGACCCGAGCGGTCGTTCGCTCGGCCTCGGACTCCCCCTCGGGAGACTGATCGACGCGACCGACGACGGTCCGTGGCACGAGCCGTTGCTGTGGCATGCCGAGTACACGGCGTCCTCCGGGGCCTGGACCGCGCTGGGCGCCCGGGCCGCGCGAACGGGCCTGCTGCCGGTGCTGATAGAGGTCGGCGACAGCCAGGGCGGGCCGGACGAGTGGGAGTTGATGCCCGGGGAGATGTCGTACCCCGGGGACCACGACCCCGAGGAACTGCTGGCGGAGTACTGGGCGTACGCGATCGAGGAGCCCGACGACCTCGACGAGACGATCGCCCCGTACGACGAGGTGTGGCCCGGTCTCGCCCCGGCTGCCGAGTCGCTCCCCGCCGATCCCGACACCCGGGCCGCCGAGACCGCCGACGCGCTGCTCGACGAGGGCTCGTGGTTCAAGGAGCCCCGCCTGGCCCTGGTCCCGGCGCGCCGCAGCGCGGACATCCCGGCGGCCATCGGCTGGGCGGGCCCGCTGAACTACGAGCACGACGTGGCCCGCCTCTGCGCGATCCTGCGCTCCTGGGAGGACCGCTTCGGGATACGCGTCATCGCGCTCGGCTTCGACCAGTTGACCGTGTCCGTCGCCGCCCCGCCCACGACGAAGGACGAGGCGGAGGCCGTCGCCGCCGAGCACTTCGCGTTCTGCCCGGACAACATCACCCAGGGGCACCACGAGACCTTGCGGGAGTACGCCGAGCACGCGGTGCTGGGCCGACGCGTCTGGTCCTTCTGGTGGGACTGACCGGCGCCGGGAAGCACCCGAGCCCCTGGGAGATCCCGTGAGCAGCATCAAACCGTCGTGGTCCGAGCGTGAGCTGCCGGCCTTCTTCAAAAAGTGGCGGACCGAATGGAAGAACGAGGATCTCGACCCGGACGACTACCTCGACTTCGAGGGCGGCCTTCGGTTCGTGCTGGCCGCGGCCTGGCTGTTCTGCCCCGAGACGGTCGAGTACCGCGGTTGTGTGTTCCTCAAGGAGCGCTTCCGCCGGAGCACGGTCGACGACTGGTTCACCGAGCTGGGTGACGATCGGAACCGCATCGAAGCCGTCGTCAATCACGTCGAGTTGTGGGGCACCTTCAACAACACCGCCCTGACGGACGGCGACAGGCTCGGGGAGGAACTGCCCCAACTCGCCCTGGCTCTGGGAGAGTGCTGGCAGGGAGTCCTCTCCTCGCGCCACCCGGATCGCGAGATCACCGTCGAGGTGAGCGACGAGGAGGACGGCTCCTACGGTCCGACCGTGACCTTCTGGACCTCCCCGTCCGTCACACCCTCCGGCTAGGACAGCAGCAGGTCCCCGGCCCGGTCGCCCCGCAGTCCCTCCCCCAGCCTCCGCAGCCCCTCCCCGATCTCCGCCGGCGTCTGCGTCACGAAGCACAGCCGCAGGGTCGACCGGTCGGGCTCACCGGCGTAGAAGGGCGCCCCGGGGACGTAGGCCACATCCCGCGCCACGACCTGCGGCAGCAGCGCGGTCGTGTCGTACGACGACGGAAGCCGCGCCCAGAGGAACATGCCGCCCTCGGGACGCGTCCAGACCGACCCCTCAGGCAGGGCGTCGGCCAGCCCCGCGAGCATGGCGTCCCGGCGCTCCCCGTAGACCCGGGCGACGCGCCGCACATGGGCGTCGAGGTCCCGGTCCGCGAGGTACCGGGCCGCGGCGAGCTGGTTGACGGTCGGGGTGTGCAGGTCGGCGGCCTGCTTGGCGACCGCGCAGGCCCGCCGCAGCTCGCCGGGCGCCCGCAGCCAGCCCAGCCGCAGTCCTGGGGCCATGACCTTGGAGAAGGACCCGAGCAGCACGACCCGGTCGCTGACCTCCTCGTGGGCGGCGATCCACGGCACCCGCTCGCCCTCGAAGCGGAGTTCGCCGTACGGGTCGTCCTCGACGATCCACAGCCCGCACCGCGCGGCCACGGAGGCGACGGCGGCCCGGCGGCCCGCGGACATGGTCCGCCCGGTCGGGTTCTGGAAGGTGGGCACGGCGTAGAGCAGCTTGGGCCGCTCCCGCACGACGAGCTCCGCCAGCGCCACGGGGTCGGGCCCCTCGTCGTCCCCCGGCACGGCCACCACCCGGGCGCCCGCGAACCCGAAGGCCTGAAGGGCGGCCAGATAGCAGTGACTCTCGACGAGCACCGTGTCCCCGGGTTCGATCAGCGCGGTGGCGAGCAGCGACAGGGCCTGCTGCGACCCGGTGGTGACAAGGACGTCGTCGGCGTCGGTGGCCAGCCCCCGCACCGACATCCGCTCCGCCAGGGCGGCCCGCAGCACGGGCTCGCCCTCGGTGGTCGAGTACTGGAGCGCCCGCTCGGGCACCTCGCCGAGCACCGCCCGGTACGCCTCCGCGATCCCCTCGGCGTCGAACAGTTCGGGCGCCGGCAGCCCGCCCGCGAAGTTGATGACCTCGGGGCGGGCGGTGACGGCGAGGATGTCCCGTACCGGCGACCCACCGACCGACCGGGCCCGGGCGGCGAGCGGCGGCACGGAAGCGAACGCGGGCACCGTCATGGCACGGCTCCTTCGACTGCGGACTGCGGCGAGTGGGTCCAGCGCAGCCTAAGCAAATGAATGCCGCCTACAAGCACCTTTCCGCGATACGGACGTCCCGCACCCGGCACTCGCATCCGCATCCGCATCCGCATCCGCATCCGCATCCGCATCCGCACAGGCTCACGCCTTGGTGCCGGTAGCCCCGTAGACGTTGATGTCGTCGTCCGTGACGTCGTTGATGTCGCGGTAGCGGATCTTCTCGATGTCGTCGAGGGACTCGAAGTCCTCCCCATCAATGGCCGGCGGCGCGGGTGCGGGCCCAGGGTGCCACCGATGCGCGGGCACCACACCGGGCTCGTCCAGCGAGAGGCCCGGCACCTCGCTGAAGAACCGCTCCACTTCCCCCTTGGACCGGAACACGAAGGTGAACCCGCGCTCGGTGTAGGTCCGCTGGACCGCGCGGGTGGGCTCGGGATGCATCTCGTCGGTCAGATGGCTGAGCACGACCCGGCTCCCCGCGGGCAGGGCCTCCACCAGCTCCCGCACGATCGGATAGGCCTCGTCGTCCTCGACGAAGTGCAGGATCGCGACCAGGCAGAGCGCGATCGGCTGGTCGAAGTCCAGGGTCTTGGCGGCCTGTTCGAGGATCTGCGCGGGACTCCTGAAGTCGGCGTCGATGTAGTCCGTACGCCCCTCGGGCCCGCTCGTGAGCAGCGCGCGGGCATGCGCCAGCACCACCGGGTCGTTGTCGACGTAGACGACCCGCGCGTCGGGCCGGATCCGCTGGGCGATCTGGTGGACGTTCTCCCCGGTGGGCAGTCCGGTGCCGATGTCGAGGAACTGCCGGATCCCGTCCCGCGCGGTCAGCCGGTCGACGGCCCGGCGCATGAAGTCGCGGTTGTGGCGTACATCGAGGTAGCCGCGGGGGTTGGCGGCGAGCGCGGCGGCGGCGGCCTCGCGGTCGGCGGGGTAGTTGTCCTTGCCGCCGAGGAAGACGTCGTAGACGCGGGCCGGATGCGCCTTGGTGGTGTCGATCCTCTTGGCCAGCTCGGCCGGGTCCTGGCTCAGCGCGTCACCGGACATGGGCGTCTCCCCTGTGAATGTGTCGGTCCTTCAACGGACAACCACCACGATGCTCAAAAACCTAACTCCCCGGGCGACTTGATGGTGCCCGATGCCCGACATGCCCCGTCCCGCATCCCGCGGAAGGGACTCGGGAAACCACATCCGCGCAGGTCAACGCGGCCCCCGACACAAGCCCGTCCCGAATCCCCCGCGAGGTCTGGCGAACGCCCCTGCCACCCCGCAGCCTGATCCCATGCCCACCCACCCCCACACCCCCCGCAGACTCACCGCGATCGCCCTCACCCTCCTCACCCTCGTCGCGCTGACGGGCTGCAAGGACGGCCAGGGCGTACGCGACGAGGGCCCGGCCACGAACAAGGCGGCCGCGGCAAGCCCCGCGGAAAACCAGAAGGCCGCCCGGCACTGACCGGGCGGCCTTTCGAAGCAGAGCTACGGCATCACACGTGCGCCGGGGCGAGGCCCTTCGGGTTGGGGCCGTACTTGTTCTCGCCCGGCTCGCTGTCGAGGCAGGCGAAGACGAGGACGGTGATGCCACCGACGAGCGGAACCAGAGAGAACAGGACCCACCAGCCACTGCGGCCGGTGTCGTGCAGGCGACGCACGAGAACGCCGAGGCTGGGGAGCAGGATGGCGACGTAGAAGACGATCGGGATCCACGTCTGCTTGGTCACGACACCGATGACGGCCAGCACGATGTAGATGATCGCGACGAACAGAATGTACATCCAGTATTCCTTGCGGCGCGCGCGGCCGCTGAACACGGCGTACTTCTTCAGCACATCGAGGAAGTAGTTCATGGTGGTGTCCCCCAGGGATCGACGTTCGGAACTGTTCCGAATGGATCAGGCCAGGCGCAGAAGATATGGAGGATGTCGGGAACCCGTCAATTCGACGGATGTAAGCAGTCCATCAAGCCGAAGACTCGCCCCAGCCCGACAAATCACCACATCCGGATGCGCATTACGGACAAACACCAAAAGATCACCGAGCGGAGTGGGCGACGTTATCCGGACGTTGGCCGGAACGAGCTCCGTCCGTATCCGGACCGAGCTCGAACCGTTGCCGCGACACGCCGTCCGGCGGCTTCGTCAGCCGAGCTTCCGCGCCACCTCGGTGGCCCAGTAGGTGAGGATGTTCTGCGCCCCGGCACGCTTGATTCCGGTCAGCGTCTCCAGGATCGCCCGGTCCCGGTCGATCCAGCCCTTCTCGGCGGCGGCCTCGATCATCGAGTACTCACCGGAGATCTGATAGGCGGCGACCGGCACGTCCACGGCGTCCGCGACCCGCGCGACCACGTCGAGATACGGCCCGGCCGGCTTGACCATCACCATGTCGGCGCCCTCCTCCAGATCGAGGGCGAGCTCCCGCAGCGACTCCCGCACGTTCGCGGGATCCTGCTGATACGTCTTGCGGTCACCCTGCAGCGACGACGCGACGGCCTCCCGGAACGGCCCGTAGAAAGCAGACGAATACTTCGCCGTGTACGCCAGGATGGCCACGTCCTCGCGCCCGATCTGGTCGAGCGCGTCCCGGATGACCCCGACCTGGCCGTCCATCATCCCGCTGGGCCCCACGACATGGGCGCCCGCGTCGGCCTGCACCTGGGCCATCTCGGCGTACCGCTCCAGGGTGGCGTCATTGTCGACCCGGCCCTGCGCGTCCAGCACCCCGCAGTGCCCGTGGTCGATCGTCTCGTCGAGACACACGTCGGACATCACGAGCAGGTCGTCCCCGACCTCGGCCCGCACGTCCCGGATGGCGACCTGCAGAATCCCGTCGGGATCGGTCCCCGGCGTCCCGATCGCGTCCTTCTTCGACTCCTCCGGCACCCCGAAGAGCATGATCCCGGAAACCCCTGCCGCCACGGCCTCCGCGGCCGCCTTCTTCAAGCTGTCCCGGGTGTGCTGCACCACCCCGGGCATCGCCGAGATCGGCACGGGCTCACTCGCCCCCTCCAGCACGAACGCCGGAAGGATGAAGTCGGCGGGGTGCAACCGGGTCTCGGCGACCATGCGGCGCATGACGGGAGTGGTCCGCAGCCGCCGGGGCCGCGCGCCGGGAAAGGATCCGTACATCGTCATATCCCTACGCTACGCCCGGCGCACGGGTCCCTTTACCGACGCTGCGTCGGTCTTGGGCGGCGCGGCTTGTTGACGGCTGCGGGCCGGTGGGGCCCGGCCGCGCAGTTCCCCGCGGTGCCGCTGCGCTGGGCTCGAACCGGGCGCCTAGCAGGATGCCGGGTCAGGTTGTCGGGCGGCTGCGGACCGGTGGGGGCAGGTCGCGCAGTTCCCCGCGCCCCTGGGTGGGACTCGTGCACCCCCACCGGACCGCAACGGGCCGCCGCAGGCACTCAGGGGCGCGGGGAACTGCGCAAAAAACGCCCGCCCCCACCGAACCCGCACCCGAAACCAAACCGCCCGCTCAGGTGGTCGACCGCCGACGCCTGGCCCCCGGCCGCCGCTCGCTCGGCCGCGTCACGGGGTCCCCCGCCTCCAGCGCGGCAGCACGCCGCTTCAGCCCGAAGTCGGCCAGCGCCTCGGCCAGCTTGTGCACCGACGGCTCGGGAGCCATCACGTCCACCCGCAGCCCGTGCTCCTCGGCCGTCTTCGCCGTCGCGGGACCGATACACGCGATCACGGTCACGTTGTGCGGCTTCCCGGCGATACCCACCAGGTTCCGCACGGTCGACGACGACGTGAAGAGCACGGCGTCGAACCCGCCCCCCTTGATCGCCTCCCGCGTCTCCGCGGGCGGCGGCGAGGCGCGCACGGTCCGGTAGGCGGTGACGTCGTCGACCTCCCACCCGAGCTCGATGAGCCCGGCGACCAGGGTCTCCGTGGCGATGTCGGCGCGCGGCAGGAACACCCGGTCGATCGGGTCGAAGACCGGGTCGTACGGCGGCCAGTCCTCCAGCAAGCCGGCAGCCGACTGCTCACCGCTCGGCACCAGATCGGGCTTCACGCCGAAGGCGACCAGCGCCTTCGCGGTCTGCTCCCCCACCGCGGCGACCTTGATCCCCGCGAAGGCACGCGCGTCGAGCCCGTACTCCTCGAACTTCTCCCGGACGGCCTTGACGGCGTTGACCGAGGTGAAGGCGATCCACTCGTAGCGCCCGGTCACGAGCCCCTTGACGGCCCGCTCCATCTGCTGGGGCGTGCGCGGCGGCTCGACGGCGATCGTCGGCACCTCGTGCGGCACGGCCCCGTAGGACCGCAGCTGGTCGGAGAGCGAGGCCGACTGCTCCTTCGTACGCGGCACGAGAACCTTCCAGCCGAACAGCGGCTTGTTCTCGAACCACGACAGCTGGTCGCGCTGCGCGGCGGCCGAACGCTCACCGACCACGGCTATCACCGGCCGCCCGCCCTCGGGCGAGGGCAGCACCTTGGCCTGCTTGAGCGTCTGGGCGATGGTGCCCAGGGTGGCCGTCCAGGTCCGCTGGCGCGTGGTCGTACCGGCGACGGTGACCGTCATCGGCGTATCGGGCTTGCGCCCGGCCGCGACCAGCTCACCGGCGGCGGCGCCCACGGAGTCCAGGGTCGTCGACACGACCACGGTCCCGTCCGACACCCCCACCTCCGTCCAGCACCGGTCGGAGGCCGTCCGCGCGTCCACGAACCGCACGTCCGCGCCCTGCGCGTCCCGCAGCGGAACACCGGCGTACGCGGGCACGCCGACGGCCGCGGCCACACCGGGCACGACCTCGAAGGGCACGCCCGCGCGGGCGCAGGCCAGCATCTCCTCGGCGGCGTACGCGTCGAGCCCGGGGTCCCCGGACACCGCACGCACGACCCGCCTGCCGCCCCGCGCGGCCTCCATGACAAGATGTGCGGCATCCCGTACAGCGGGGGCAGGAGCGGTTGTTGACGTGCCGTCAACGACTGTGAGTTGGGGCGCGCCCGTGCCCGGAACCGGAGTCGAAGGCGACTCGGTGTCCGTGTTCACGACGGCGACGCCCGACCGAGCGTGGACGCGCACGACGTCGAGCACCTCGTGCCCGGCGACGAGAACGTCCGCGTTCGTGAGCGCCTCGACGGCGCGCAGAGTCAGCAGTCCCGGATCTCCGGGTCCGGCACCGAGGAAGGTGACGTGCCCGTGATCGGGACCGACGGGAAGGGTGGTGGGGCTCACTGTGCTCGCTCCCCCATCAGACCGGCCGCGCCCTGGGCAAGCATCTCGGCCGCTAGTTCACGGCCGAGCGCCATTGCTTGGTCGTACGTCTCGGGCACGGGACCGGTGGTGGACAACTGCACCGTGCGCGAGCCGTCGGTGGTGCCGACGACGCCCCGCAGGCGCATTTCCTTGACAATCTGCCCGTCGGCCAGAAGGTCGGCCAGCGCGCCCACAGGGGCGGAGCAGCCGGCCTCCAGGGCGGCGAGCAGTGACCGTTCGGCGGTCACGGCGACCCGCGTGAACGGGTCGTCGAGCTCGCCGAGCTCTGCGATCAGGTCCGCGTTGTCCGCGGTGCACTCGATCGCGAGTGCTCCCTGGCCGGGAGCGGGCAAAACTGTGTCGACCGAGAGGAAATCGGTCACTTCGTCGATACGGCCGATGCGGGTGAGGCCTGCCGCGGCCAGCACCACCGCATCCAGCTCACCATCGCGCACGAACCGCACCCGGGTGTCGATGTTCCCCCGGATCGCAACCGTCTCGATATCAAGTCCGTGCGCGTCGGCGTACGCGTTCAGCTGTGCGGTGCGCCGGGGCGAACCGGTACCGATGCGGGCACCGCGGGGCAGGTCGGTGAACTTCAGGGCGTCCCGGGCGACGATGACGTCCCGCGGGTCCTCGCGCTCGGGTATCGCGGCCAGCGCCAGCTCGTCCGGCTGGCCGGTCGGCAGGTCCTTCAGCGAGTGCACCGCGAAGTCGACCTCGCCCTTGAGCAGGGCCTCGCGCAGCGCGGTCACGAACACACCCGTGCCGCCGATCTGCGCGAGCGCCTCCTTGGACGCATCGCCGTACGTGGTGATCTCCACGAGCTCGACGGGCCGCCCGGTCACCTGGCTCACGGCGTCCGCCACCTGCCGCGACTGGGCCATGGCGAGTTTGCTCCGCCTGGTCCCGAGCCGTAGCGCCTTGGTACTCATGACGAGCCTCGGTCTTTCTCATCGGTGGTGCTGTCCTCGGCCCGGGAGACGGCGGCCACCGTCTCGGGGTCGAGGTCGAACAGGGTCCGCAGCGCGTCCGCGTACCCGGCACCGCCGGGTTCGGCCGCGAGTTGCTTGACCCGTACGGTCGGCGCGTGCAGCAGCTTGTCGACGACGCGCCGCACGGTCTGCGTGATCTCGCCGCGCTGCTTGTCGTCCAGGCCCGGCAGCCGCCCGTCGAGCCGCGCGATCTCGTTCGCGACGACGTCGGCGGCCATGGTCCGCAGCGCGACGACGGTGGGTGTGATGTGCGCGGCGCGGAGGGCCGCCCCGAAGGCGGCGACCTCGTCCGCGACGATACGACGGACCTGGTCGACGTCGGCCGCCATGGGCGCGTCCGCCGAGGCCTCGGCGAGCGACTCGATGTCGACGAGCCGCACCCCGCCCAGCCGGTGCACGGCGGCGTCGATGTCCCGGGGCATGGCGAGGTCGAGCAGGAAGAGCGAGGGGGTGGGCCGCGGCATCTCGGCGACGGGCTCGGGCCTGCGCCGCTCGGGCACCCGCCCGATGACGGCGGCGGTGGCCGCGAGCGCGGCGATGGCGTCGGCCTCCTCGGCGGGATCGAGCACGGTCACGGCCGGCCCGGAGCTCTGCGGCCGAGGGGCGTTGTCCACCCAGGCGGCGTGCTGTTCCAGCTCGGAGGCGGCCATTCCGGCTACGGCGGCCTCCCCGAGCACGGAGAAACCGGCGGTGGCCTGCATGGGGGCCAGGTCGAGCGGACAGTTCTCGTCGGTCGCGGAGCTGGCGGACAGTCGTGGTGCCGGGGCGGCTCCCGAGCCGCTGGAGGCCGGTACCTCGTCGGCGCCGGGCTGTGCGACCCAGCCCCGCGCGGCGGCGACGGTCTCGGCACTGAGGACGAGCCCGGTCGCCCCCGTACAGGACACCACGACATCGGCACGTGTCAGCTCGTCCGGCACCGAACCCATCGGTACCGCATGGGCGGACACGTCCCCACCCTCGTTGAGGATCTCCGCGAGCCGCTCGGCCCGATCAGCTGTCCGGTTCGCGACGGCGATCTCCGCGATCCCGACCCGCGCCAGCGTCGCCGCGGCCAGCGAGGACATCGACCCGGCCCCGATGACCAGCGCCTTCTTCCCTCGCGCCCAGTCCGACACCTCCGCGCCGAGAGCCAGCTGCTCCAGCCCGAAGGTGACCAGCGACTGCCCGGCCCGGTCGATTCCCGTCTCGGAGTGCGCCCGCTTGCCGACCCGCAGCGCCTGCTGGAAGAGGTCGTTCAGCAGCCGCCCGGCCGTGTGCAGCTCCTGCGCCCGCGCCAGCGAGTCCTTGATCTGTCCGAGGATCTGCCCCTCCCCGACGACCATGGAGTCGAGTCCGCAGGCCACGGAGAAGAGGTGATGGACGGCCCGGTCCTCGTAATGCACGTAGAGATACGGAGTGAGCTCCTCGAGTCCCACCCCGCTGTGCTGGGCGAGCAGCGTGGACAGGTCGGCCACGCCCGCGTGGAACTTGTCCACGTCGGCGTACAGCTCGATCCGGTTGCAGGTCGCGAGCACCGCGGCCTCGGTGGCCGGCTCCGCCGCGACCGTGTCCTGAAGCAGCTTGACCTGCGCATCGACATGCAGCGCCGCCCGCTCAAGGACGCTGACCGGCGCGCTGCGGTGGCTCAGCCCGACGACGAGGAGACTCATGCCGGCATCACGGCGGGTACGTCCCCGTCAGGCCCTGTGTCGGCGGAGCCGCTGCGGCCGGCGACGACCGGACCGGCGCCGTCGGAAGCGGCGGCGGCTTCCTCACCAGCCTTGCGCTGCTCGTGGAAGGCGAGGATCTGCAGCTCGATGGAGAGGTCGACCTTGCGCACGTCGACGCCGTCCGGCACGGACAGCACCGTCGGCGCGAAGTTCAGAATGGAGGTGACCCCGGCGGCCACGAGCCGGTCACAGACCGGCTGGGCGGCACCCGCGGGGGTCGCGATGACACCGATGGAGACGCCGTTGTCCTCGACGATCTTCTCCAGGTCGTCGGAGTGCTGCACGGGGATGCCCGCGACGGGCTTGCCTGCCATCGCCGGATCGGCGTCGATCAGCGCGGCGACCCGGAACCCACGGGACGCGAACCCGCCGTAGTTGGCGAGAGCGGCGCCGAGGTTGCCGATACCGACGATCACGACCGGCCAGTCCTGGGTCAGGCCGAGTTCGCGGGAGATCTGGTAGACGAGATACTCGACGTCGTAGCCGACACCGCGCGTTCCGTAGGAACCCAGGTAGGAGAAGTCCTTGCGCAGCTTCGCGGAGTTGACCCCCGCGGCGGCCGCCAGCTCCTCGGAGGACACCGTGGGTACCGAGCGCTCGGACAGTGCCGTCAGGGCTCGTAGGTACAGCGGAAGGCGGGCGACGGTGGCCTCGGGAATCCCTCGGCTACGGGTCGCCGGTCGGTGAGTTCGGCCAGTTGCCACGGTGCTCCTGCGGGTAGAGCGGGGCTGTAGGCGGTCACACGTCCCCGGACCGCCCCGTCGAATGCAGGCTATGTCTTTGTGAACGCGTGCACAAAGATGGTGTCCGATTTGCCCGGCCAACGTGACCGGGGTCACGCGCGTCTGTCTCGGAGGCAAAACCGCACACTTCCCTCTTCAATCCCGCCCCCGAGGCAACTTCGCCATCGATCCTAAGCGACCGGCCGGGCCAGGTGGACTAGTCCGTCAGTGCCTTGCGGAGACGTTCCTCGTTCACTCGCCAGAACGTGTGCTGTTCACCGTCGACGAGTACCACGGGGATCTGCTCCCAGTACTGCTCATGGAGTCGAGGGTCCTGCTCGATGTCCTTGTACTCCCAGGGAACCCCGAGATCTCCACATACCTTCTCGATCACCAGCTGTGCGTCGTCGCACAGATGACAACCGGGCTTGCGGATCAGGGTGACGAGCCGGTCCTCGGGGGCCCTGGCCTGCTTTCGGCGGAAGATGGGACTCATGCGGGCCATTCTCCCGCGCGTCGGCGCCGGCCGTGACCGCCTGCTTAACGGCACAGTCGTGGAGTGTTCACACCCTCCAAACCTCTCGACTCCGGAACCACCGAACATTCTGGCTATGCTCACGCCATGGCCGCTCTCGGATGGCTCACTCCCCGTAGGCGCTCCGCCACGGCGCGAAGCGTGTTGGCAGGCGAGGCCTCGGCGGAGGCCGCGCGCAAGTCCTCCCAGGAGGTCGAGGAGACCTCTGGTACGCAACCGGCTTCAGTGTTCCCGGTTCTGGGTGACGACAAGGCCGCCGCCTTCTTCGACCTGGACAACACGGTGATGCAGGGCGCCGCCCTCTTCCACTTCGGCCGCGGCCTGTACAAGCGGAAGTTCTTCGAGACCCGCGAACTCGCGAAGTTCGCCTGGCAGCAGGCGTGGTTCCGCCTCGCCGGCGTCGAGGACCCCGAACACATGCAGGAGGCCCGCGACTCGGCGCTCTCCATCGTGAAGGGCCACCGCGTCGCCGAACTCCAGTCGATCGGCGAGGAGATCTACGACGAGTACATGGCCGAGCGCATCTGGCCGGGCACGCGCGCGCTGGCGCAGGCCCACCTGGACGCCGGCCAGAAGGTGTGGCTGGTCACCGCGGCCCCGGTGGAGATCGCCCAGGTGATCGCCCGCCGCCTCGGCCTCACCGGCGCCCTCGGCACCGTGGCGGAGTCGGTGGACGGCGTCTACACGGGCAAGCTGGTCGGCGAGCCCCTGCACGGCCCCGCGAAGGCGGAGGCGGTCCGGGCCCTGGCCGCGGCGGAGGGCCTCGACCTGTCGCGCTGCGCCGCGTACAGCGACAGCCACAACGACATCCCGATGCTCTCGCTGGTGGGTCACCCCTACGCGATCAACCCGGACGCCAAGCTCCGCAAGCACGCCCGCCGACTGGACTGGCGCCTGCGCGACTACCGCACGGGCCGCAAGGCCGCGAAGGTCGGCATCCCGGCGGCCGCGGGCGTGGGCGCGGTGGCGGGCGGCACGGCGGCGGCGATCGCCCTGCACAAACGCCGCCGGTAACCAGGCAAACACACCAATCCCCGGGTTTTGTACGCGTAACCCCGTGTGCAGGGGCATTGGCTGCACACGGCCACAACACGCCCCGTTCCCTGACAGAACACGACCGTTTTCGATCAACAAACGGTCACTCTGCGGTACTTGAACGGCTCCCAATCGGTTACGGAAGCGACGTAATCGATGAATAGAGCAACTGGGTGTAGCAGCGCCTGCACTAAGCGTTATTCTCCTCAGACGCAATCCGGTACCCCTCCGTCGCTACGACGGGTGAACGGTCCCGCACTGCACGTGATGGAAGCTCTGCCTCTGGGAGTCCCGTGTACCCACACGTCGGGGTTGACGCCTCGGGCCTGGCTACGCTGCGCACAACGGTCCAAGACCTGTTGCGCGGCTTCGTCCCCACCGCGTACGCCGTCCCCGCCTTCGCCGTGACCGCGGCACCGATCGGCCCGTGCTACGCACTGGCCGACGGTTCCGCGGCCGTCGGCAGACGAGGGCGTTCGACCGGTGCCGCGCCGGCCCGCCGTCCGGCCGCGGACAGCGACAGCGCCCGCATGATGGACCTGGTCGAACGCGCCCAGGCCGGCGAGGCCGACGCTTTCGGCCGCCTGTACGACCAGTACAGCGACACGGTGTACCGGTACATCTATTACCGGGTAGGAGGTAAGGCCACCGCCGAGGACCTGACGAGCGAGACGTTCCTGCGCGCGCTCCGAAGGATCGGCACGTTCACCTGGCAGGGCCGCGATTTCGGCGCCTGGCTCGTCACCATCGCGCGCAACCTCGTCGCCGACCACTTCAAGTCGAGCCGTTTCCGGCTGGAGATCACCACCGGCGAGATGCTCGACGCCAACGAGGTCGAGCGCTCACCCGAGGACTCCGTCCTGGAGTCCCTCTCCAACGCCGCGCTGCTGGACGCCGTCCGCCGGCTCAACCCACAGCAGCAGGAGTGCGTGACCCTCCGTTTCCTCCAGGGGCTCTCGGTCGCCGAGACCGCCCGGGTGATGGGCAAGAACGAGGGCGCCATCAAGACCCTCCAGTACCGGGCCGTCCGCACCCTGGCCCGGCTCCTCCCGGACGACGCCCGCTGAGGGCACACGCCCGGTAACCGTCAACTCGCTCTCGGTGAAAGTCCGTTGACTCCCCGATCCGATCATCCGCAGTCCGTAACCCAAGTGCCACGCCGCTCGTTGTGCGGGATGCAGGCTCCCTGTGGTCACTCCCTGGCCGACTTCGATCACCCGATCGTGTGCTTGTGGTCAGGGCGTGCAACCCTCAGGACCCCCTGGGGAGTCGACCGTCATGACGAGAGGAGGTGCCGCCAGTGATCGCGAACGTATCGGCGCACCGGCGGGCGAACGCCTTCGCCCAGGCCCTGGAGGAGCAGTCCGACCGGGAACCGGCGGCCGAGCAGTCCGAAGGACCAGCTTCGGCCGCCGCGGAACACCCCGATCCGGGCCGTCTTTTGGCCCTCGCGGAGTGTCTCGGCGAGCTGCCCAGGCCTGAGCTGGACCCGGAGGTCAAGGTCGTCCAGCGAGCCCAGCTGGTGGCCGCGATGGAGGCCATGCTGCTGGCGGGCGACGGGGCGGAACCCGCGGTCCCCGAGCAGCGCTCCCATCGGGCCAAGGGCACCCACCGGGCGAGTGGGCTCGGGAAACTACGACCCCGTTCCCGGCTCACCAAGAGCCTGGCCGCGGGCGGCCTGAGCGTCGGAGTCGCCGCCGGAGCCCTCGGCGGCGTGGCCGCGGCGAGCTCGGACGCGCTGCCCGGGGACTCGCTGTACGGCCTCAAGCGCGGCATCGAGGACTTCAAGCTCAGTTACCTGTCCGACGGGGACGACGAGCGCGGTGTCACCTACCTCGACCAGGCCTCCACCCGGCTGAACGAGGCCCGCCGCCTGATGGAGCGTGGCCGGGGCGGTCACCTCGACCACGAGTCCGTGGGCGAGATCCGCCGCGCCCTCTCGGGCATGCAGCACGACGCCTCCGAGGGCCACCGCCTGCTGCACGCGGCGTACGAGCGCGACCCGAACTCCCTGGGCCCCATCCAGGCCCTCGCCGGCTTCTCGCGCTCGCACCGCGAGGCCTGGGGCGCGCTCCGCGACCGGTTGCCCGTCCAGCTCGGCGATGTCAGCGAGCAGGTGTCGGAGGTCTTCGACGCCATAGACGACGAGGTCGCGCCGCTGCAGTCCCTGCTCCCCGAACCCCCGGCCCGGAGCGGCGGCGAGGGAGGCCGGCGGCAGGACGGCTCCGGCTCGGCGTCCTCGGACACCTCGACCGGCTCCGGCCACTCGACGGCCCCGGGTAAGGGTGGCTCCCCGGAGCACACCGGCGGCGGCAGCAGCCCCAGCAAGTCCACGCCGTCCGGCGGTGAGGACGACGGCCTGCTCGGCGGCAACACCGGCGGCCTCCTCGACCCCCCGAAGGACACCGGCACCGCCACCCCGACG
Source organism: Streptomyces sp. NPDC058307 (assembly GCF_042880295.1). Taxonomy (NCBI): domain Bacteria; kingdom Bacillati; phylum Actinomycetota; class Actinomycetes; order Kitasatosporales; family Streptomycetaceae; genus Streptomyces; species Streptomyces sp. NPDC058307. Next base: position 132 of record NZ_JBHVYZ010000111.1, on the reverse strand, counting down.
TCCCCGGCCCCCTCGGCCGACCCGGACGTCACCCTCCCACCCCTCCTCCCGGGCCTCCTCCCGGGCCTGGGAATCAACGGCGAGGACGCGAACTAGCCTTTCCGGTACGACGGTGGGGGCGCCCTTCGTGTG
>NZ_JBHVYZ010000110.1:0-15655 GCF_042880295.1 Streptomyces sp. NPDC058307 | reverse complement strand
GACAGCATCACCCGCCCCGGGCAGTGGAACCCGGCGCCCACCCGACGCGACAGCCGGGCCACCGGCCTGCCCGGCATCAGCTCCGGAAAGCAAAAGGGTCCACCGAATCCGTCGGCGGACCCTCAAGAAAGATCGAGGTTAACGGACTGAATACGCTGCTCATGAGTTTGAGGTACGGCAGCGTTCCGGAGAGATCCAGCCCCTCTGACCTGCGGCGGAGTGGGTGATCGAGGTCGTCACTCGCCGGCCGGGCGACTCCCCGAGGGCCGATGCCAAGGCCCAGGGGCCGTACAGGGGCCGGGGCGGCGCAGACGTGTCCAGGCCGCCGGGCAGGTCTGGCCCTGCGGGAACTCGACGGTGTGGCCGAGCCGTTCCAGCAGTTCCGTCACCGCCCGGCCGGTGCGGGGGAACATCATGTCGTTGAAACAGGTGATGAACAGAGCTATGCGCATGGTGCTTCCTGGGCGGCCGGGGAGCCGGTGACGGTCAGGCCGTAGGTCCGCAGGGCGGTGCCGGTGAAGACCTCGTGGCGTTCGGTGGGATGGAGTGCGGCCGTCAACTCCTTGGCGGCGGCGACGACTTCGGCATACGTGGCGGCCAGTCGGCAGACGGGCCAGTCGGAACCGAACATCAGCCGCCGCGGTCCGAAGGCGTCCAGCACGGTGTTCGCGTACGGCCGTAGGTCCTCGACGCTCCACTCGCCCCAGTCGGCCTCGGTCACCATGCCGGAGAGCTTGCAGACGGTGTTGGGCAGCGAGGCCAGCAGGCGCACCGCGTCCGCCCATGGCCGGAGCTCGCCTGAGGCGACGGGGGGCTTGCCCGCGTGATCGAGTACGAAGGTGAGGCCGGGAAGCAGTCGGGCGGCCTCATGCGCGGCCGCGAGCTGGTGGGGCCGGACGACCAGGTCGTACACGAGCCCTGCCTCGGCCACCGCGGCCAGCCCACGCAGTACGTCCGGCCGTATCAGCCAGCGAGGGTCGGACTCGCCCTGCACCTGGTGTCGGATGCCCACCAGGTACTCGCCACCCGGCCCCTCCCGCAGCGCCGCGAGCGCGCGGGTGGCATCCGGGGAGGTCAGGTCGGTCCAGCCCACGACGCCGGCCACCAGGTCGCTGTCCTGGGCCAAGGCCAGGAACTCGGGCGTTTCCTCCGGCACCTCGATCGTCTGGACCAGGACCGTTGCGGTGACGCCGGCCGCTCGGGCCTCGGGCTCCAGGTCGGCGAGCGCGAAGTCGCGGTGCAGCGGGGCGAGTTCCGGTCCGGTGATCCAGTCCTGGTCTCGGACGGAGAGGTCCCACACGTGGTGGTGTGCGTCGATGACACCCTCAGCGCTGTTCGCCTGCATGTCCATGACGGTCACCTCCACGACTCCTCGACTTCTCCATCGGCCGATCGGCTTCGTCGACCGGCGCGGCGGCAGGGACGGGGACGTGCGGGGGCAGCAGCCCCTCGGCGCGCAGTCCGTCCCAGACCGCGGCCGGTACCGTTCGCCGCAGCTGATCCACCGTGTCCCGGACCTCCTCGGCCGAACGCGCACCGGACAGTACGCTCGCGACCGCCGGATGTCCGAACGGGAAGCGCAGAGCGGCTGCGCGCAGCGGTACGCCGTCGCGTTCGGTGACCGCCTTCATGCGCAGAGCCCGGTCGAGTACGTGAAGTGGGGCGGGCGCGTAGTCGTACATGGCCCCGGGCTTGGGGTCGGTGAGCAGGCCCGAGTTGAACACCCCGCCGACGATGACACTCCTGCCGCGGGCGGCGGCCTCCGGCAGTACCTCTGCGAGCCCCTCCTGCTCCAGCAGGGTGTAGCGGCCGGCGAGCAGCACCACGTCGATGTCGGTCTCCCGCAGAAAGCGGGCGGGGAGCGCGCACTGGTTCACTCCGATGCCGATCGCCTTGACGACGCCTTCACCGCGCAGCCGTTCCAGCACCGGGTAGGCCTCGGTGAGGGCCTGCTCGGCGTGGTGGTCCGGGTCGTGCAGCAGGGCGATGTCCACACGGTCCAGGCCGAGGCGGTCCAGGCTCGCTTCCAGGGAGCGCAGTACTCCGTCGGAGCTGAAGTCCCAGACGCGGCGGTGGGTGTCGGGCACGGCGAAGCCCTGGGCGAGATCGTCGCCGCGGCCACCCCCCGGGAGGGGTTCGAGCAGCCGCCCGACCTTGGTGGAGACGGTGTACGTGTCGCGGTCGCGTCCGCGCAGCGCGGCACCCATGCGTCGCTCGGACAAACCGAGTCCGTAGTGCGGGGCGGTGTCGAAGGTGCGTACGCCCGCGTCCCAGGCCGCCTCCACCGCGGCGAACGCGGCCTCGTCGGTGACCGGGCGGAAGAGGTTTCCGATGCCGGCGGCCCCGAACGACAGCTCGGTGACCATGACACCAGTGCCGCCCAGCGTCGTCGCTCTCATGCGCCGACCGCCAGGCGCAGCCGGAGACCGTGCATGCCACCGTCGACGGCGAGGGCGATGCCGGTGACGGAGGCCGCAGCGGGGCTCGCCAGGTAGACCACGGCCGCCGCCACCTCGTCTGCGGTGACCAGGCGGCCCAGGGGCTGGCGTGCGTCGAGGGCGGCGCGTTCCGCCTCCGGGGCGGCCGCGGCGTCCAGGAGCCGGGTCACCCAGGGTGTGTCGGCGGTGCCGGGGTTGACGCAGTTGACGCGGATGCCCTCACGGACATGGTCCGCGGCCATCGCCAAGGTCAGCGAAAGCACCGCACCCTTGCTGGCGGAGTACAGGGCGCGCTGGGGGAGGCCCGCGGTGGCCGCGATGGAGCATGTGTTGACGACCGCCGCGTGCGACGAGCGCCGTAGATACGGCAGGGCGGCCCGGGTGGTGCGCGCCGTGCCCAGGACGTTGACATCGAGGACGCGGTGCCACTCCTCGTCCGGGTTGTCCTCGACGGTACCGACGGCGCCGATGCCCGCGTTGTTGACCAGGATGTCCAGGCCACCGAGCTGCCCGGCGGCGCTCTCCACGGCGATACGCACCGAGGCGTCGTCGCCGAGGTCGGCCTTGATGGCGATCAGCGGCTCGGGGATACCGGAGGGGTCGAGGTCGAGGACGGCCACCGTGGCGCCGTGCTCGGCCAGCATCCGGGACGTGGCCAGCCCGATGCCGGACGCGCCGCCGGTGACGACGGCCCTGAGCCCTGACAGGCCGCTCATGCTGGTCACAGGGGTGCCTTTCACGCTTGGCCGAAGGTCTGGCGCTGGCTGCCGAGGCCGTCGACGGAGAGCTCGACGGTGTCGCCGGGGCGGAGGTAGGGGGTGCCGGGGAGGCCGAGGGCCACGCCCGCGGGAGTACCGGTGTTGATCACGTCGCCCGGCTCCAGGACCATGTACTGGCTCAGGTACGACACGATGTGGTCGACCGGGAAGATCATGTCGCTGGTGTGGCCGTCCTGCCGCTTCACGCCGTTGATGCTCAGGTGCAGCCCGAGGTCCTGCGGATCGCCGACCTCGTCGGCGGTCACCAGCCACGGTCCGAGCGGGTTGAACGTCTCGCAGGACTTGCCCAGGTCCCACTGCGAGGAGTGCTCCAGCTGGAACTCCCGCTCCGACACGTCATGGCTGATCGCGTACCCCGTGATCACGGCCCGCGCGGCTTCCGGACCGTCGAGGTAGCGGGCCCGCCGTCCGATGACGACCGCCAGCTCGACCTCCCAGTCGGTCTTCACGGAGCCGCGGGGGATCAGCACCTCGTCGTACGGCCCGACCACCGTGCCCGGGTCCTTCATGAACACCACCGGCCGCGCGGGGATCGCCGCGCCCGTCTCGGCGGCATGGCCGCGGTAGTTCAGACCGACGCAGACGATCTTGCCGGGGCGGGCGACGGGCGCTCCGATCCGCACACCATCCGGATCCAGTTCGGGCAGACTGCCCGTCGCGACCGCCGCTCGGGCCCGGTCGACACCGTCAGAGGCGAGGAAGGCGCCGTCGATGTCGGAGGTCACGGAGGACAGGTCGAGCAGCCGGTCTTCCTCGGTGCGGACTGCGGGACGCTCCTCGCCGGGCGCGCCGACTCGTAGAAGTTTCACTGGGCGTTTCCTTGCCATGGGTGGTGGTCAGGTGGCTCGGGCGAGGGATGGGGGACTAGGGATGACCGTCACGGTGTGCCGGACTCACTCAGATGCCAGATCTCGGTCAGGTCCGACCATCTGCCCCCGGTGCCGGTATCGGCCCAGGGCTCCTGGCAGGGGCCGGTGAGCTCCCACCAGGCGCGGGTGGCCGTGTCGGCGCCGATAGCGGCCATGTCGGCCTCGAAGTCGTCGCCGTGGTATTCGAAGTAGCCGAACAGGGTGTCCTCGCGCAGAAAGATGCTGTAGTTGCGGATGTTCGCGGCCCGCAGCGCGGCCTCGACGCCCGGCCAGACCGCGGAGTGCAGGCGCAGATACAGGTCACGGTGCTCGGGCCGCAGGCGGATCGTCTGGGCAACCCGTTTCATCGGGGTCCTTCCGGTGAGGGTGGGCGGCGTCGCCAATACGGCGGCTTAGCCACTACGGCGCGGCGCCGAGGGGGCAGCTGCCGCCTCACTCCTTGGTCGCGCCGGCGAGCATGCCGGACACCAGAGCGCGTTGGGAGAAGAGGAAGACGATCAGGACCGGCACGATGGTCACCAGGGTGGCCAGCGCCAGTTCGGGTCGCATGATCTGGTTTCCCGCGCCGCTGGAGGTGTTGAACAGCGGCGAGGCGGCGAGCAGGTTGTTCAGCCCCACCTGCGCCGGGTATTGGGAGCTGTCGGGCAGCATCACGAACGGCAGGAAGAAGTTGTTCCAGTTGCCGACGAAGTTGAAGAAGCCGACCAGGGCGATCACGGGCTTGGCCAGCGGCATCGCGACGAGGCGGAAGACCTGCCACTCCGAGCAGCCGTCGATGCGCGCTGCGGACAGCAGGTCGGAGGGGACATTGGAGGAGAAGTAGATGTAGGTGAGGTAGACCCCGAACGGGAAGAAGGAGAACGGCAGGATCACCGACCAGATCGTGCCGTCCAGGTGCACGGCGTTCATCCCCAGGTACAGGGGAAGCACCATCGCGGCCGTCGGCATGAGCATCACCAGCATGGTGATGGTCAGCAGCATCCGGCGCCCGATGAACTGGGTGAGGGCCAGCGCGTACCCGGCGGGGATCGATGTCACGAGGGTGATGGCCAGTGCGCCGAAGGTGTAGAGCGCCGAGTTCTTCAGCCAGGTGAGGATGGCGCCTTCCTGGAAGGCGTAGAGGTGGTGCCAGGCGTCGGCGATCGCGGTGAGGGAGCCGAAGGAGAACGGGTTGTCCCGCACGATCTGGCCGTCGGTCTTGGTCGTGGCCAGCAGGAGCCACACCACCGGCACACAGAAGAACAGCACGGCCAGGCCCATGACGATGAGCCAGGCCAGCCGGGCGGCCAGTGAGCTTGGGCGGCGCTTGTGGCGCATGGGCTTCCTCGGGCTGGTGGGGGCGCCGGCGGTACGGGGTGGCGGGGTTCGGCGAGCCGCGGTCGTGGGAGCTGTGGTCATCGTTCGTCCCTGTCGAACAGGCCGGTACGGAACACGACGAGCGCCGCGCAGGCGAGGCCCAGGACGAGAAGGTCGACGGAGAGCGCCGCCGCGCCGTTGAAGTCGCCTGCCTGGAAGGCGTACTGGTAGGACAGCTGGTTCGGTGACCAGCTGTCGGGGATCATGCCCCAGCTGGCGAGGGAGACCAGTTGCGGCTCGACGAAGAGCTGGGTGCCGGCCGCGAAGGCCAGGATCAGCATGTACGCGATCCACTTGGTGATCATCGGGATCTGGATGCGCAGGGCGATCTGGAGCGTACTGGCGCCGTCGATGCGGGCGGCCTCCAGGATCTCGTCCGGGATGCTGTTGAGCGCGCCGTACATCACCACGATCCACCCGCCGGCCCCGGTCCAGAAGGCGATGACGGTGAAGAGCACCGGCAGGTGCCCGGGGGCGTTGACCTGGGCGAGGGTGTTCCAGCCGAAGCCCTTCAGCAGCCAGCCGACGGGACTGGCAGCCGGGTCGAGGAGGATCAGGAAGAGCAGTACGCTCGCCACCCCGGCGAGGGCACCCGGCAGGTAGAACAGGAACCGCAGGCTGGTGGAGGCCCTGCGCATGCGGCCGTGCAGCATCAGGGAGAGCAGCACCACCAGGATCATCAGGCCGGCCAGCCACACCACCAGGTAGAGGCCGATGTGGAGGAAGGCCGGTCCGAAGCGGTAGTCACTGAACGTCCGGGTGAAGTTGCCGATTCCGACGAGTTGGTTGCGGGAGTTGGACAGCGCCAGCCACACCGCGTAGCAGGTGGGCAGGACGCCGAAGGCGAGCAGGAGGAGGACATAGCCGGAGACGAAGACGTAACCGGCGCGTCCGACCGGGTTGCGGGCCGAACGGCCGCCGCGGCGGCCGCTCCGCTCCGTTGCGAGGTGGGTGGTCATCGGTCCGCTTCGCTAGTTGACGGTGTATCCGAGGGACTTGGCCTTGTCGGTGATGGCCGTCTGCCAGGTGCCCAGGGTGTCCGTGAGGGTCTTGCCCGAGTTCAGGGCGGGGATCACGGTGGAGGAGTAGATCGCCTCCTGGCTGTACTGGGTGGCGGACCAGCCGGGCCAGATGAGTTCCGCCGCCTCCTGGAAGACGGGGCCGACGTCCTCGGCGAAGTAGCCGGTCTTCTTCTGGCCGGCGAGCCAGGCGACGGCTGCCTTCTTGTACGCGGGGTAGGTGGCCGCGGTGGCCTGGTAGTCGTCGGAGGTCGTCATCCAGCTGACCAGGTCGGAGGCCGCCTTGAGGTTCTTGCTGTGGGAGGAGACGAACCACAGTCCGCCGCCGACGTTGCCGGTGTAGTTCTTGTCGTCGCCCTCGAACTTCAGCGGTGAGGCGGCGGCGATCTGCCCCTTGGGGATCTTGAAGGTGGAGTTGAAGAGCACCTGTCCGTACCAGGACGGGCCGGGGAGCATGAGGACCTTGCTCGCCTGGTTCTTGATGAAGCCGGCGCTGAAGACGGTGTCCTTGGCGACCGATCCCTTGGCGATCAGGCCGTCGAGCAGCTTGGCCATCCGGGTGCACTTGGAATCCCGCAGGTCGACCTTGACCTTCTTGGCACCGGTCGCCGTGCCGGCAGGGCACTGGCTCGCCCAGAAGTACACCTCGGGGCTCCAGGCGTCCCCGGCGGTGCCGACCAGGTAGCCGGGGTGCTCCTTGGCGACCTTCTCGCCGAGTGCCTGGTACTCCTCCCAGGTGGTCGGGACCTCGTACCCGAACTTGTCCATGAGGGACTTGTTGTACCAGAGCACGTTCTGGGCCAGGTCGTTCCGGAGGCAGTAGGTGTTGCCGTTGAAGGTGCAGGGATTCAGCGCGCCGTCCGCGAAGCCCTGCAGCGTGGACGGGGAGATCACGTCCTGGTTGACGGGCGCGGCGTAGGGCGTCTTGCCCTGGGAGGCCCAGGTGCCGTCGTTGACGTTGGCGCTGAAGGCGACGTCGGGCCACCCGCTGCCGGTCCGGTCGAACAGCTGCACCTTGGTCTGCAGGTCGTTGGCCCCGTTGGCGTCGCCGCTGTACGTGACGATCTTCAGCTTCACGTCGGGGTGCGCCTTCTGGTACGCCTGCACGCCGGGCACACGGGCGGCGTCCGCCCAGACCGTGATCTCGCTGCCTTCCTGCTGCGCGACAGGCTTGAAGGCGGCGGGGGAGGAAGTCGCCGTGGGCGTGGGGTCCGCGCTGCCGCAGGCGGCGAGCGCGAGCAGGGAGAAGGCGCCCAGGACGGCGACTGCCGTGTGTCTGAGCTGGCGGCGGGAGGAAACCGGAACGTCGTTGTTCATGTCTGACCTCGGATCTTGGGAAATGGCGCACAACAGGGAGAGGCGCCGCGTTCGGGGTGTTCGAGTCAGGCGGTCGGGCCTGCGGCTCCGGTCGTCAGGCCCGGGGCGGAGTGACGGTCTCCTTGTCGACAAATCCCTGAAGTGCGGGAGGGTAGTCCAAGCCCGCCGGAAGGGCGACGCCCGGACCGGTGGGGGCATGAACGAGGCCGTGGGCGTCGATGCCGCTTTCGCGACTGATGGGGTTGCCCATGACCAGCGACTCGTAATACGTGGTGTTCGAGATGGCCATGCACAGGTGCCGGTTGGGGATCTCCGGCCCGTGCACCTCGGCGCGCAGCCGGTAGGCGTCGGCGAGGTGGGCGGTGCGCATCGCGCCGGTGAAGCCGCCGCGCAGTTGGGTGGAGGCGCGGACTCCGAAGGTGGCGGCGCCGGCCTGGATGAAGTCGGCCGAGTTCATGTGCGCCCCGTCGGAGGTCTCGGCCACGAGGAGGGGGACGGCCACCGCGTCGGCCAGGCGCTTGTACGCGGTGACACTGAACTCCCTCATCGGCTCCTCGTACCAGAGGTAGTCGGCGTCCGAGAGGGCGTGCCCGAGACGGATCGCGTCGGGGAGGTCGAAGCCCGCCGACCCGTCGAACATCAGCGGGATGTCGTCCCCCACGTGTTCACGCAGGGCCACCGACAGGCGGGCGTCGCGGCGGGCGTCACCCCAGGCGTGGAGCTTGATGGCGGGGTAGCCCAGCTCCAGGGCCTGGTCGGCGATGTCCAGGTACTCCTCGATGGAGGAGTAGGTGACGGTGGAGGCGTAGGCGGGTATCGAGGTGCGGTAGCCGCCGAGCATCTGCCAGGTGGGCCGGTCGGCGAGGCGTCCGGCCAGGTCCCACAGCGCGGTGTCGACCAGCCCCAGCAGGTAGAGCGGTAGCTCCTCCGTGCGGTCCAGCTCCCACATGCGGTGCCAGAGCCATTCCCGCTGCAAGGGGTCCTGTCCCACCAGCTCCTTGCGCAGTACGCGGTCCAGCAGGTCCCTGAGGATGACCCCGCTGCCCCGGCGAGGGGACATCGCCACCCCCTCCGCCCCTTCGTCCGTGCGGATGCGCAGCACCGCGGCCTCGCCCTCGGACGGGCTGCCCAGGAGTCCGTCCCGCCAGACGAAGGGCGGACTGACTCCCGGCACCCGGACCGGATGGCACTCGACTTCGGTAACGCGCACGGCTTGCACCCCTTGGAGCGGGAAGTAATGCTGCGAAATTTTCGTGTAACGTAAGTCGTCATACGAATGCTGTCAAGAAGTCCCGCGCAGTAGAATCTCCGTCATCCGCACCAGCAAGGGGGACACACATGGCCCAGGACAGCGCCGGCAGAGCAGGAGAGCCGCCCGTTCTCAAGCCCTGGCCCAAGCGTCCGGCCCGACTGGCGCAGGCCGTCATGGAGAGCCTGACCGACACGATCGTGTCGGGCGCCATTCCTCCGGGTTCGACCCTGCCCGTGGAACCGGAGCTCTGCGAGACGTTCGGCGTCAGCCGCATCACCATCCGCGAGGCGGTCAAGTCCCTGGAGGCCAAGGGGCTCGTCCTCGCCCGGCAGGGCTACGGCACCACCGTCACCCCGCCGGAAGAATGGAACCTCCTCGACCCTGTCGTGCTCGCTGCGACCGTCCAGCACGACGACCAGCTCGTCGTCCTCGACCAATTGGTCGACATCCGGTCGACGCTGGAGGCTCAGATGACGGCTCAGGCCGCGGAGCTGGCCACCGACGACGACCTACGAGACATCGAGCGGCTGCTCGCCCGGCTCGACGAGGAGACCGCCGTCCCGGCACGCTTCATCGAGACCGATGTGGCCTTCCACGACCGGATCCTGCAGGCGTCCCGCAACAGGCTCGGCCGTTCCATCATCCGCATCCTCCATGCCCAGGCGCGCACGACGTACCTGTACAACGGCACACCGGACGCGACCGCGTGCGAGCGGGCCAACGCGGAGCACCGCGCAGTCGCCGAGCGGCTGCTGGCCCGGGACTCCGACGGGGCCGCGCAGGCCATGGCGGCTCACATCCAGACCGCGTGGAGCCGCCGCCGCCTGCCCAACGTGAGCTCCCCGGCCTCCTGAGCTCCCCTGCCTCCTGAGCCCCCACGGCTCCTGAGTCCTCACGCCTCCTGCCTCCCCACGCCTCCTGAGAGCGTCCGCGCCGAACCTGCCCCCGAGCCGACAGGCCGGGGGCGTTCGCATGCCCGGGCCGCCCACGGCCAACTCCGACCGAGTCGGCATGTGCGATCTCTTGACGAAATTCATATGACGTCTAATGTTACAGCCCTATTTCCCTTCCCCTCCTGTGCCTCTGGGCTCTCTCCTGCCCGCCACGGGCACCGCAGGTCCCTCTGAACCACCCGGAAGGTGTCACGTGCGAACAGCCCGCATCCGTCCCGCGGTTCCCGAACGGCTCAGAACATGGCTGGCCACAGCCGCGGTGCTCACCGCCTCGACCGCCGCAGTCCTCGTCCAGGCGAGCCCCGCCTTCGCTGCCGGCACGACGCTCTACGCCTCGCCGAGCGGCTCCGGCACCACCTGCTCCGCGAGCCAGCCGTGCTCCATCACCCAGGCCAAGACCAACGTGCGGGCGCTCAACAGTGCCATGACGGCCGACATCACCGTCCAGCTCGCCGACGGCACCTACCGACTCTCCGCGCCGCTCACGTTCACGTCGGCGGACTCCGGCACCGGCGGGCACACGGTGAACTGGCAGGCCGCACTGGGCGCCCACCCCGTCGTCACCGGAGCACAGAAGGCCACCGGCTGGACCGTGCAGGATCCGGCCAAGAACATCTGGAAGAGCAACGTCGGCACAGGCTTCGACACGCGCCACCTCTCCGTCGACGGCGTCCTGGCCACCAGGGCCCGCACCGCGGTCAACCGCTCGGACCTGACCGCGACCACCAGCGGCTACACCTTCACCAACAGCTCGCTGAGCTACCTCAACAGCCTCACGCAGCCCGGCCGGACGGAGATCCACGGCATCGGGTCCTTCACCGACCGCTACGCCCCGGTGACCGGCATCAGCAGCGGCACCATCACCATGGCCCAGCCCTCGTGGGACAACAACACGTTCGGCTACGACACCCTGACCAGCCCCTTCCGGGCCGGCCCCCTCTACATCGAGAACGCCTACGAGTTCCTCGACACGGCCGGTGAGTGGTACCTCGACACCACTGCCGGCACCCTGTACTACAAGCCGCTCTCCGGGCAGGACATGAGCACGGCCGACGTCGAGGTGCCGAAGCTGCAGTCGCTCGTCAACGTCGGAGGGACCTACTCCTCACCCGCCACCCACATCGCCTTCTCAGGCCTGCAGTTCTCGGGTACCAGCTGGCTGGACCCCACCACCGGCGGCTACGCCAGCCAGCAGACCGGCGCCTACCTCGCCGGTACCTGGGACCGTCCGTCGGACGCGCTGACCTCCTGCCAGAGCGGCTGCCCGCTCTTCGAGGCGACACGCCCGCACTGGGAGCAGATGCCCTCCGCCGTCCAGGTCTCGGCCGCCGACCACATCACGTTCACCGGTAACCGGTTCACCCAGCTCGGACAGAGCGCCCTCGGGATCGGCAACGACGCCAACGCCCACACCACCGGCGTGGGACTCGGCGCCGACACCATCACCGCGACCGGCAACGTCTTCACCCAGGACGCGGGCGGCGGCATCGCCGTCGGCGGTCTTCAGGCGGACGCGCACCACCCCAGTGACAACCGGATGACCAACCGGAACATCACGCTGAGCAACAACCTCATCCACGACGTGGCGCTGGAATACCGCGACATGTCGGCCATCCTCGTCACCTACGTGAACGGCGCGACGGTCTCGCACAACGAGGTGTACAACCTGCCCTACTCCGGCCTCACCATCGGCTACGGCTGGGGCGCCAACGACATCGGTGGCAGCCAGGACTACGTCAACCGGGGCCTGTACAACTACCAGCCCACCTACACGACCGCGACCACCGCCGCCAACAACCACGTCACCGACAACTACATCCACGACCTCATGCAGCAGATGACCGACGGCGGCTGCATGTACACCCTGTCGGCGTCACCGGGCAGCACCTTCGAACGCAACTACTGCCACAGCAACGGCGGTTGGTTCGGCTTCTACCACGACGAGGGCTCCCGGAACTTCACGGACACCAACAACGTCTTCCGCAACACCGGCAGTTGGGGCCACGAGAACAGCAGCTCGACCAACAACACCGGCGCCCTGACCCTCGCCGACAACTGGACGAACAACAGTTCCGCGAACATCACCAACACCAACGGCCGCGGTGACGTGGTCAGCGGCACCGTCGTCGTCGGCAACGGCAACTGGCCGTCGGGCGCCAGGACGGTCATGGACAGTGCCGGCATCCAGCCGCTGTACCGTCCGCTGACCACCGACCCCGTCAGCTTCCCCTACAGTGCCTACTCCTCCACTGCGGCCAACGTCGGCCAGGGCGGCGGCCGCTTCGCCATCACCGACGCGGGCGCGGACATCTGGGGCGCGGGCGGACAGCATGACGACGCCTATGGCACCGTCTACCAGGCGGGGGCAGCTGTCGACGGCACCTCGGTGACCGCCCGGGTCGACAACGTGGACAACAGCAACGGGTGGGCCAAGGCCGGCGTCGTCCTGCGCAACGACCTCACGGGTAACGGCTCCTCCGCCGGATACGCGGCTGTGGTGGTGACCCCGAACAACGGCGTCAGCTTCCAGCGGGACTCCAACGCCGACGGCTACCTCGACCAGCTCACGTCCACCGCTGCCACCGTCAAGGCGCCGGTCTGGTTGCGGCTCACCCGCACCGCCACCCAGGTGTCCGCCTACTACTCCACCGACGGATCCACCTTCACCCAGGTCGGCTCCACGGTGACCCTGCCGTCCATGGCGGCCACCCAGGATGCCGGCGTCATCCACACAGCCCACAGCACCACCGCCGGCAGCGCGACATTCAGCAACCTGCGAATCGTCACCTCTCCCTACAAGGCATACAGTTCGATTCCGGCCGCCGTCAGCCAAAGCGGCGGAGTGACCTCCCTGACCAGCGCGGGCATCGACGTGTGGCGCTCCGGCACGGCATACGACGACGAGTATGCCGCGGCCTACCAGACGGGGGCCGCTGGAACGTCCTCGACCGTCACCGTCCGCGTCACCCGTCAGGACAACACCAACAGCTGGGCCAAAGCCGGCCTCATGCTGCGAAACGACATCGCCTCCGCCGGCTCGTCCACCGGGTACCTCGCCCTCGCCACCACCCCCGGCAACGGAATCGCCCTGTCGTACGACTCCAACAGTGACGGCTACCTCGACACCAACGTCCTCAGGACCGGAACCAGCGCCATCGCCCCGGTCTGGCTCCGCCTGGTCAGGAGCGGCACGTCGGTCACCGGCTCCTACTCCGCCGACGGGGCCACCTGGACCACTGTCGGCACCGCCACCCTGACCGGGGCGAACAGCACCTTGGACGCGGGCATGTTCTCCACGGCCCACGCCGGAACCATCGGCACCGCGAACTTCAGCCAGTTCTCCGTCAGCTGACGAAGCGGTTCGGGACACGATCTCCGCGTGGTGGTGCGGCTTCCGCACCACCACGCGGAGATCCGTCATGTCCGCGCCGAACTCCGTGCGGCAGCGCAACCCCACACCCGCGGCATCGGTGGCGCCCCACCCATCCCTGGAACGCGCAGACCGTTGACGGCCGCATCGCCGGGGCAAGCACGTGGCTGGAAAGACTCCGCAGACTCCGCCCGCCGTATCGAGGGCAGCCCCGCCGCCGTACCGGCGTTCGACCACCGACTGCCGGAACTCCGGGGTGGCGACGCCCGCACGGACACCCCCGCACCCGTCCCCTTCCCGGCCGCCTGCCGACCACAGGCCCGGTCGGCCGCAGCTGCTGCTGTGGCCTACGTCTGACACGGATCAGCACGTCTGACCTGCAAGAACGGCGTGAATCGGCAATGATCGGCAAGGGCCGCCAAGATTCCCAAGGGACTCATAATCCGTCGCCGTGGGTTCGAGTCCCACCCGCCTCACCTGTGCAGGCTGTGACCTGCGGGAACGTTCATTTTTGGGTGGCGGGGCATCAGCTTTGCCTGAACGGTCTGGATCCGCTGCTCGTGTCCCTGCGCGAACTCATCGGCGAGGTGTCGACGCGACCTGGATCTGAGACACCGTGGGACCACTGCCCACCTGCATCGCCGAGAACGACAGCGGTGGAAGCGCCGTCCGCGAGTGGTGCCAACCGGCAGGTCTCCCAGAGAGCGACAGGGACCACGCGTTGGACCGTCCTGGGTCGGTAGATTTTCCACCGAACCCAGAACGGTTTCAGTCCACAGTGCCTACTGGCTTACCAAGCCGCGTCCCCGCAGACGTGCTTTTGTCCGGTCGTTGAGTTGTCGATGCAGACGTGCGAGGCGGCGTCCGTGCCGTTCCAGTGGAAGCCAGTCGCAGCCGTGGAGTTCAGCAGGAAGTAGCTGCTCGATACCGGCGTCCAGCCGTAGCCGTCAGAGCCGAGGCGCATGCGCTCCAGGTACACAACACACTGGTTGTTGTTCCATGACTGGCCGAGGGCTTGTACGTAGCCGTTGCTGGAGTCACGGTTCAACCAGCCCTTGCAGCTTCCTGCGTAGGTATCCTTGCCGGCGATGTAGTCGATCGACTGTGCGGAAGCGGCCGCCGAGGTCGCCGTCGACATGCCACCGCCCAGCAAGGTGCCGGTGATAATGGCGGCAGTGGCGAGACTGCGTACACGGTTCATGGATTTGATCCCATCCAAAGCAGGGCCTGTCCGAGGCGGGGTTGCCCGGGTGTACGAAAGCTAGCCGGAAGGGCTGTTCCCCCTCGCCCAACCGTGGGTTGAACTGCGCCTGCAACCAGGGTGGTTGGCGGTGTACAACTCGGGGTGTAGCTGTGGTGGAAAGCAGGGTGGAGCGGTCGCTTGGGGCCTAGGCTCGGACGATGTTCGGGCAGCGCACGTGGAGTCGGGCGGTTCGCCAGGTCTTCCCACAGGTGGCGGACATCGTCTACGCGGTGGTGTCGGTCTGGATCTCGAGCACCGCGTTGCGCAACCTGCCCGACCCGCATGGCTACTGGCGGCACACCGATGTGTGGGCCTACGTGCTGATCGCCCTGGTCTATCTTCCGCTGGCCGTGCGCCGACGGGCTCCCCTGACCGTGCTCATCGGCACGGCGGCCTGTGTGCTGTGTTACTTCACCCTGGCCTACTACCACGTGGTCGTTGTCAGCGGACTGGGCCTGGCGCTCTACACCGTCGCGGCGCAGTGCCCGCGCAGGGTCGCTGCGCAGTGCGCCGCCGCATCGTTGCTCGTGCTGCTGTGGGGCACGCGGCTCGCCGAGCCCGGGAGCGGCCCGTTCAGTGTGGCCTTCGTGATCGTGATGGTCGCTGTCGCCTGGGTGACCGGCGACCGGGCCCGTCGGCTCGCGGAGCGCGGCGAGCGGCTCGCGGTGCTCACCGAGCAACTGCGCCTGAGGCAGAAGGAGAAGGAGCAGCGGGCCGTCATGGCCGAGCGCATGAAGATAGCCCGTGAACTGCACGACGTGATCGCCCACCACGTGTCGGTGATCTCCGTGCAGACGGGCCTGGCCGGATATGTCTTCACCTCCGATCCGAGGACGGCCCGCACAGCGCTGGAGACCATCGCGGGCAGCGCCCACGAGGCCATGGCGGAAATGCGCCGCATGCTGGTCGTGCTCAGGGAAAGGCCCGAGCGTGCCCGGGAGGAGGAAGGAGCGGGCGACCACACCGCGGCCCCCGGTCTCGGGCGGCTGGACCAACTGGCCCGGCGCGTCGAAGCCGCGGGTGTCTCCGTCGAGGTCCGGATCACGGGTGCCCCGTTCG
>NZ_JBHVYZ010000109.1:0-15882 GCF_042880295.1 Streptomyces sp. NPDC058307 | reverse complement strand
CTCCAGGGGAGGAGAGGGGCCGTTCTCGGGATGCCGGTCCAGGTCGGGGAGGGACCGGACCCCGGGCTACTTCTTGTCGAGCAGGTCCTGGACCTTCGCGCGGACCTCGTCCGTGGCCAGACCCCGGATCGTCAGCGTCGTACGGCGGCGCAGCACGTCGTCCGGCGTCTCGGCCCACTCGTTGTCCCGGGCGTACACGACCTGCGCCCAGATCTCCGGGGCGTCCGGATGGACGCGCTCGCCCAGCTCGGGGTTCTCGTTCGCGAGGCGCGCGATGTCGAAGGCCAGGGAGCCGTAGTGGGTCGCCAGGTGCCTCGCCGTGTCGGCGGCCATGCGCGGACCCGGCGCCGGGTTGTCCACCAGCAGGCGGTGCGCGACCGCGCGCGGGTTGGCGACACCGGGCAGCGGGAGCCTCTTCGGCAGGGAGGAGATGGGCTCGTAGCCGTCACCGAGCGGAGCGCCCGGCAGCGCCTCCAGCTTCTGCATGACCGTACGGCCGATGTGCCGGAAGGTCGTCCACTTGCCGCCCGCGACGGACAGCATGCCGCCACGGCCCTCCGTGACCACGGTCTCCCGCTTGGCCTTCGCCGTGTCACCGGGACCGCCCGGCAGCACCCGCAGACCCGCGAAGGAATAGGTGATCAGGTCACGGGAGAGCTGCTGGTCGCGCACGGAGAACGCGGCCTCGTCGAGTATCTGGGCCGTGTCCTTCTCCGTGACCGACACGTCCGCCGGGTCACCCTCGAACTCCTCGTCCGTGGTGCCGAGCAGAAGCATGTCCTCCCAGGGCAGCGCGAAGGTGATCCGGTACTTGTCGATCGGGGTCGCGAGCGCGGCCTTCCACGGAGACGTCCGCTTCAGGACCAGGTGCGCGCCCTTGGACAGGCGGATGGACGGCGCCGCGTTCGGGTCCTCCAGCTTGCGCAGGTGGTCGACCCACGGCCCGGTCGCGTTCAGCACCAGCCGGGCGTTCACGCCGAACTCGTCGCCGGACTGCCGGTCGCGCAGATCCGCGCCGGTCACCCGGCCCTTGGTGAACCGGAGCCCGGTCACCTCGGCGTGGTTGAGCACGACCGCGCCCGCCTCGACGGCCGCGCGGACCGTCATCAGCGCCATGCGCGCGTCGTTCATCTGGTCGTCGCCGTACACGGCCACGGCCTTGAGGTTCTCGGTGCGCAGCTCGGGCACGTCCTGAGCCGCCCGGGCGGGGGACAGGAGGTGGCCGACGCCGTCGCCGAACGCCGAGAGCGCGGAGTAGGCGAAGACGCCCGCCCCGAGCTTCGCGGCGCCGTGCGGCCCGCCCTTGTACACGGGGAGGTAGAAGGTGAGCGGGTTCGCCAGGTGAGGTGCCACCTGGCGGGAGACCGCACGGCGCTCGAAGTGGTTCTCCGCCACCAGCCTCACCGCGCCGGTCTGCAGATAGCGCAGACCGCCGTGGAGGAGCTTGGAGGAGGCGGAGGAGGTGGCGCCGGCGAAGTCGCCGGCGTCGACCAGTGCCACCCTGAGGCCGGACTGCGCGGCGTGCCAGGCGGTGGAGATGCCCAGGATGCCGCCGCCGATCACGAGGAGGTCGTACGACGCCTTGGAGAGCTGCTCCCGGGTCTCGGCGCGGCTCGGAAGGGAGCCGGAGGCCGGGTGGGTGCCCAGGGCAGGCACGGACTGCAGGGTGGACTGACTGGTCATGTGGGGTTCTTACTCCTCATCGAACTTCGAGATGAGCTTTCGTGGAGCTCTCTCGTCAGTTCTCGTCCTCGAGCCAGCCCATGGTCCGCTCGACGGCCTTGAGCCAGCTCTTGTACTCACGGTCGCGCTTCTCCGCGGCCATGTTGGGGGTCCACTCGGCGGCCCGGCGCCAGTTGGCGCGCAGGTCGTCGGTGCTGGTCCAGAAGCCGACGGCGAGACCGGCGGCGTAGGCGGCGCCGAGGCAGGTGGTCTCGGCGACCATCGGGCGCACCACGGGGGCGTCCAGGAAGTCCGAGAGCGTCTGCATCAGCAGGTTGTTGGAGGTCATGCCGCCGTCGACCTTGAGGGCCGCGAGCTCGACGCCGGAGTCCTTGGTCATGGCGTCGCTGATCTCACGGGTCTGCCAGGCGGTGGCCTCCAGGACGGCGCGCGCGATGTGCGCCTTGGTGACGTACCGGGTGAGGCCGGCGATCACACCGCGGGCGTCCGGGCGCCAGTAGGGGGCGAAGAGCCCGGAGAAGGCGGGCACGAAGTACGCGCCGCCGTTGTCCTCGACCGAGAGCGCGAGCGTCTCGATCTCGGCGGCGGTGGAGATCAGGCCCATCTGGTCGCGCATCCACTGCACCAGTGAACCGGTGACGGCGATCGAGCCCTCCAGGGCGTAGACCGGCGCCTGGTCGCCGATGCGGTAGCCGACCGTCGTCAGCAGCCCGGAGTACGAGTTGATGATCTTGTCGCCGGTGTTCATCAGCATGAAGGTGCCGGTGCCGTACGTCGACTTGGCCTCGCCCTCGGCGAAACAGGTCTGGCCGAACAGGGCCGCCTGCTGGTCACCGAGCGCCGAGGCGACCGGGATGCCGCCGAGCAGGTCGCCCAGCTTGCCGCCGGTGACCTCGCCGTAGACCTCGGCGGAGGAGCGGATCTCGGGGAGCATCGACAGCGGCACGCCGATGGACTCGGCGATCTTCGCGTCCCACTCCAGCGTGTGGAGGTTCATCAGCATGGTGCGGGAGGCGTTGGTGACGTCGGTGTAGTGCTTGCCGCCGTCGACACCACCGGTCAGGTTCCAGATGACCCAGCTGTCCATGGTGCCGAAGAGGATGTCGCCGCGCTCGGCGCGCTCGCGCAGGCCCTCGACGTTGTCGAGCAGCCAGCGGGCCTTCGGGCCGGCGAAGTAGGAGGCCAGCGGCAGGCCGGTCTCGCGGCGGAAGCGGTCCTGGCCGACGTTGCGGCCGAGTTCCCGGCAGAGGGCGTCGGTGCGGGTGTCCTGCCAGACGATGGCGTTGTGGACGGGCTCACCGGTGTTCTTGTCCCAGAGCAGAGTGGTCTCGCGCTGGTTGGTGATGCCG
The DNA here is from genome assembly GCF_042880295.1 of Streptomyces sp. NPDC058307. NCBI lineage: Bacteria > Bacillati > Actinomycetota > Actinomycetes > Kitasatosporales > Streptomycetaceae > Streptomyces > Streptomyces sp. NPDC058307. The sequence continues at coordinate 12,850 of NZ_JBHVYZ010000109.1, read as the reverse complement.
ATGGCCTTGATGTCGTCGCGGGTGATGCCGGCCTTCTGGATGGCTCCGGCGACGACTTCCTCGACGTTGGTCCAGATCTCGGTGGCGTTGTGCTCGACCCAGCCCGGCTTCGGGAAGATCTGCTCGTGCTCCTTCTGGTCGACCGAGACGATACGGCCGTCCCTGTCGAAGACGATGCAGCGGCTGGAGGTGGTGCCCTGGTCGATGGCGGCGATGAACGGGCCGGCGGTGTGGGCGTCGGTCACTGTGTGCTCCTGGGTTCCGTGAGGTGAGGTGAGGTTCTACCGGTGCTTTAAGCGAAAGCGACGTTGTAGATGCCTGCGGCGATCGCACCGCCGATCAGCGGACCCACGATCGGAACCCAGGCGTAGCTCCAGTCGGAGCCGCCCTTGTTGGGCAGGGGCAGGAGGGCGTGCACGATACGCGGACCGAGGTCACGGGCCGGGTTGATCGCGTAGCCGGTCGGGCCACCGAGGGACAGACCGATGGAGACGACCACGAACGCGGTGATCAGGGCGCCCAGGGTGCCCAGGCCCTTGCCGTCGCCGTTGAGACCCTGCGTCAGGACGGCCAGCACCAGCACGATCGTGCCGATGACCTCGGTGGCGACGTTCTGCCAGGCGACCCGGACCTCGGGACCGGTGGAGAAGATGCCCAGGACCGGGCCGGCGCCCTTTTCCTGCGCCTCGACGGCCTTGGCGGTGGTGGCCTGCGCGCCCGGAGCGCCGACGATCTCCTTGTCGGTCAGGTGCGCGTGGAACTGGCCGTAGTAGGCGATCCAGACCAGCGCCGCGCCGATCATGGCGCCGAGCAGCTGACCGCCCCAGTAGATCGGGACGTCACTCCAGGAGATGCCGTCCTTCTTGAGCGCGAGCGCCAGGGTCACGGCCGGGTTGAGGTGGGCGCCCGAGAGCGGCGCCGAGGTGTAGACGGCCGTCAGTACGGCGAAACCCCACCCGAAGGTGATGGCGAGCCAGCCGGCGTTGCGGGCCTTGGAGGCCTTCAGCGTGACGGCGGCGCACACGCCACCGCCGAGCAGGATGAGTATGGCGGTACCGATGGTCTCGCCGATGAAGATGTCGGAGCTGGACACCCGCGACTCCTTTGTCCTTCGTCCAGGGGACCGAACCCCGGGTCCCTCCGGAGGTTCGAGCTTGCCCTCGGGGGTGAGGGCGATGCCGGCCCTTGGCGCTGTCACACTCTAACGCGTATTGCCGGTAGGTGTTCGACAATGCCGACCGATGGACGGGAGTCTTGCTGTGGGGTTACGCGCACGTCAAGAGTTCTGTTGTCGAAAACACGATCGTTATTGACTGCTGTGAGTCAACGATCTTGTTTTGGTGATTTGCACGGTTACGTCAAGGTACGACCAAGGACCGGTACGTCACCCGACGCACCGGCCCTGTCCTCGGTCCTCAGAACCGTCCGGCGCCCAGGTCACGCGAGACCGCGCGGGCGCAGTCCCGCACCGCCGCGATCAGCTCGGGACGCAGCGCGCCCTCCTCGTCGGGCCGGCACAGCCGCTCCACGGCGCCCGTGATGCCGACCGCGCCGACCGGCATCCGGCGCCGGTCGTGGATGGGCGCGGCGATGGACGCGACGCCCTCCCAGGTCTCCTCGACGTCCGCCGCGTACCCACGCGCGCGCGTGACGTCGAGGATCTGCTCGAAGGCGTCCAGGTCGCACACGGTCCGCTCGGTGAACGCCTTGCGGTCGCTCTCCAGCGCCTCGCTGTGCGCCACCGGGTCGTAGGCCGAGAGCACCTTGCCGAGCGCCGTGCAGTGCAGGGGCTGCATGGCACCGATCTCCAGCACCTGCCGGCTGTCGTCGGGCCGGAAGACGTGGTGCACGATCAGCACGCCCTGCTGGTGCAGCACGCCCAGATGGACGCTCTCGCCGCTGGAGCGGGCCAGGTCGTCCGTCCATACGAGCGCACGCGCGCGCAGCTCGTGCACGTCCAGGTAGGTGGTGCCCAGGCGCAGCAGCTCGGCGCCCAGCTGGTACCGCCCCGAGGCCTCGTCCTGCTCCACGAACCCCTCCTGCTGGAGGGTGCGCAGGATGCCGTGCGCGGTGCCCTTGGCGAGGCCCAGGGACGAGGCGATGTCCGACAGGCCGAGTCTCCGCTCGCCGCCCCCGAGGAGCCGCAGCATCGCGGCCGCCCGTTCCAGCGACTGGATGTTCCGTGCCATCGCCGTTCTGCCTCCGTCCCCTTCGACAGCCGCGTGTTACGGCGTCGCTGCCGCTGTTCGGCAATGTCGAACACTACCGGTCGATGCCGACCTCCCGCTAATGGTCGGTCAGCATCTGTTGCGTCACCCGAGTCCCACTGGTGACCTGCCCGCCATCCTCGTCCGTCCCGTGGACGTGCCGACCATCCCCGCGGGGACCCGGCTACCCTGGCGTGGTGCGCCCGGCGTGGGACGACTCGCGGGCGCCTGAAGCCGACAGCCGTCGCAACCGAGGGAGCCCCTTCATGGCCTCGTCGCCACTGACCCCTTCCGCCGACAGCCGGACCCGTGTGTCCGCGCTCCGTGAGGCGCTCGCCACCAGAGTGGTGGTGGCCGACGGAGCAATGGGCACCATGCTGCAGGCCCAGGACCCCACTCTCGAGGACTTCGAGAATCTCGAGGGCTGCAACGAGATCCTCAACGTGACCCGCCCGGACATCGTCCGCTCCGTCCACGACGCGTACTTCGCGGTGGGCGTCGACTGCGTCGAGACCAACACCTTCGGGTCCAACCACACGGCCGCGTCGGAGTACGACATCGCCGACCGCGTGCACGAGCTGTCCGAGGCGGGTGCCCGGATCGCCCGAGAGGCGGCCGACGAATACGCGGCCCGCGACGGCCGTCCGCGCTGGGTCCTGGGTTCCGTCGGTCCCGGCACCAAGCTGCCCACCCTCGGCCACATCGACTACGCCACGATCCGCGACGGCTACCAGGCCAACGTCGAGGGACTGCTCGCCGGCGGCGCCGACGCCCTGATCGTCGAGACCACGCAGGACCTGCTCCAGACGAAGGCCTCCGTACTGGGCGCCCGCCGCGCCCTGGAGGCCACCGGCGCCGATGTGCCGCTGGTGGTCTCGATGGCCTTCGAGACCACCGGCACCATGCTGCTCGGCTCCGAGATCGGCGCGGCGCTCACCGCGCTGGAGCCGCTCGGCATCGACATGATCGGCCTGAACTGCTCGACCGGCCCGGCCGAGATGAGCGAGCACCTGCGCTACCTCGCCCGGCACTCCCGCATCCCCCTGCTGTGCATGCCGAACGCCGGTCTGCCGATCCTCACCAAGGACGGCGCGCACTTCCCGCTCGACCCCGAAGGCCTGGCCGACGCCCAGGAGACCTTCGTCCGCGACTACGGCCTCTCCCTGATCGGCGGCTGCTGCGGCACCACCCCCGAGCACCTGCGCCAGGTGGTCGAGCGGGTCCGCGACCTCACGCCCGGTGAGCGCAACCCGCAGCCCGAGCCCGGCGCCGCCTCCCTCTACCAGACGGTCCCCTTCCGCCAGGACACCTCCTACCTGGCGATCGGCGAGCGCACCAACGCCAACGGCTCGAAGAAGTTCCGCGAGGCCATGCTGGAGGCCCGCTGGGACGACTGTGTGGAGATGGCCCGCGAGCAGATCCGCGAGGGCGCCCACATGCTGGACCTCTGCGTGGACTACGTGGGCCGCGACGGTGTCGCCGACATGAAGGAACTGGCGGGTCGTTTCGCGACCGCCTCCACCCTGCCGATCGTCCTGGACTCCACCGAGGTCCCCGTCATCGAGGCCGGCCTGGAGAAGCTCGGCGGCCGCGCGGTCATCAACTCCGTCAACTACGAGGACGGCGACGGCCCCGAGTCCCGCTTCGCGAAGGTCACCAAGCTCGCCCAGGAGCACGGCGCCGCACTCATCGCGCTGACCATCGACGAGGAGGGCCAGGCCCGCACCCCCGAGCACAAGGTCGCCATCGCCGAACGGCTCATCGAGGACCTCACCGGCAACTGGGGCATCCACGAGTCGGACATCCTCATCGACACCCTGACCTTCACCATCTGCACCGGTCAGGAGGAGTCCCGCAAGGACGGCCTCGCCACCATCGAGGCGATCCGCGAACTCAAGCGCCGCCACCCGGACGTCCAGACCACGCTGGGCCTGTCCAACATCTCCTTCGGCCTCAACCCGGCCGCCCGCGTCCTGCTCAACTCGGTCTTCCTCGACGAGTGCGTCAAGGCGGGCCTGGACTCGGCGATCGTCCACGCCTCGAAGATCCTGCCCATCGCCCGCTTCAGCGAGGAAGAGGTCCAGACGGCCCTCGACCTCATCTACGACCGTCGCGCCGAGGGCTACGACCCCCTCCAGAAGCTGATGGCCCTGTTCGAGGGCGCCACCACCAAGTCCCTGAAGGCGGGCCGCGCCGAGGAACTGGCAGCCCTGCCCCTGGACGAGCGCCTCAAGCGCCGCATCATCGACGGCGAGAAGAACGGCCTGGAGGCCGACCTCGACGAGGCCCTCCAGTCCCGCCCCGCCCTCGACATCGTCAACGACACCCTCCTGGACGGCATGAAGGTCGTCGGCGAGCTCTTCGGCTCCGGCCAGATGCAGCTGCCGTTCGTCCTGCAGTCCGCCGAGGTCATGAAGACCGCCGTCGCCTACCTCGAACCCCACATGGAGAAGGTCGAGGGAGACGAGGCCGGCAAGGGCACCATCGTGCTCGCCACCGTCCGCGGCGACGTCCACGACATCGGCAAGAACCTCGTCGACATCATCCTGTCCAACAACGGCTACAACGTGGTCAACCTCGGCATCAAGCAGCCGGTCTCCGCGATCCTGGAGGCCGCCGCCGAGCACCGCGCCGACGTCATCGGCATGTCGGGCCTCCTGGTCAAGTCCACGGTGATCATGAAGGAGAACCTGGAGGAGCTCAACCAGCGGGGCATGGCCGCGGACTTCCCGGTCATCCTCGGCGGAGCCGCGCTGACCCGGGCATACGTCGAACAGGACCTGTACGAGATCTACGAGGGCGAAGTCCGCTACGCCCGCGACGCGTTCGAGGGACTGCGCCTCATGGACGCCCTCATCGGCGTCAAGCGGGGCGTGCCCGGCGCCAAGCTGCCCGAGCTCAAGCAGCGCCGGGTGCGCGCCGGTGCCGTACAGGTGGAGGAGGAGCAGCGGCCCGAAGAGGGGCACGTCCGCTCCGACGTGGCCACCGACAACCCGGTGCCCACCCCGCCGTTCTGGGACAGCCGGGTCATCAAGGGCATCCAGCTCAAGGAGTACGCGTCCTGGCTGGACGAGGGCGCCCTCTTCAAGGGCCAGTGGGGGCTCAAGCAGGCCCGCACCGGTGAGGGACCGACGTACGAGGAGCTCGTCGAGACGGAGGGCCGGCCCCGGCTGCGCGGCCTGCTGGACCGGCTCCAGACGGAGAACCTCCTCGAAGCCGCCGTCGTCTACGGCTACTTTCCCTGTGTGTCCAAGGACGACGACCTGATCATCCTGGACGAGGAGGGCAACGAACGCACCCGCTTCACCTTCCCCCGCCAGCGCCGCGGCCGCCGGCTCTGCCTCGCCGACTTCTTCCGCCCCGAGGAGTCGGGTCAGACCGACGTGGTCGGCCTCCAGGTCGTCACCGTCGGCTCGCGCATCGGCGAGCAGACCGCCAAGCTCTTCGAGGCCAACGCCTACCGCGACTACCTCGAACTGCACGGCCTGTCCGTCCAGTTGGCCGAGGCCCTCGCCGAGTACTGGCACGCGCGCGTGCGCTCCGAACTCGGCTTCGCGGGCGAGGACCCGGGCGACGTCGAGGACATGTTCGCCCTGAAGTACCGGGGCGCCCGCTTCTCGCTGGGCTACGGAGCCTGCCCCAACCTGGAGGACCGCGCCAAGATCGCCGACCTGCTCCGCCCCGAGCGCATCGGCGTCCAGCTGAGCGAGGAGTTCCAGCTCCACCCCGAGCAGTCCACCGACGCGATCGTCATCCACCACCCCGAGGCGAAGTACTTCAACGCCCGCTGAGCCGCCGAGTCCCGGCTCACCGAGCACACTGATCGGATAAGTCGTACACTAGTCGGTCCACCGCAGGCCGGTTCCCCTCGTGGGAACCGGCCTGCTCGTCCCCCCAAGGAGGTACGTGGATGACCAGTACGGTCCCCGCGCCCATCACCCGTACGGCGGACGGCTCCGCCCTCCAGGCCGTCCTCCTCGACATGGACGGCACCCTGGTGGACACCGAGGGCTTCTGGTGGGACGTCGAGGTCGAGATCTTCGCCCGCCTCGGACACACCCTCGACGACTCCTGGCGCCATGTCGTGGTCGGCGGCCCCATGACCCGCAGCGCCGGCTTCCTGATCGAGGCCACCGGCGCCGACATCACCCTCCCCGAGCTCAGCGTCCTGCTCAACCAGGGCTTCGAGGAACGGATCGGCCACGCCCTGCCCCTGATGCCCGGCGCCACCCGCCTGCTGGCCGAACTGTCCGCACACCGGATCCCCACCGCCCTGGTCTCCGCCTCGCACCGGCGCATCATCGACCGGGTCCTCGACGCCCTCGGCCACCGGCACTTCGCCCTCACGGTCGCCGGCGACGAGGTACCGCGCACCAAGCCGCACCCGGACCCGTATCTGTTCGCCGCCGCCGGACTCGGCGCGGACCCCGCCAGATGCGCGGTCGTCGAGGACACCGCGACCGGTGTCGCCGCCGCCGAGGCCGCCGGCTGCCAGGTCGTGGCCGTGCCCTCCGTGGCCCCCATCCTCCCGGCCCCCGGACGCACGGTCGTCGGCTCGCTCGAAGACGTCGACCTGGCATTTCTGCGCGGCCTGATCGTGCTTCGATGACGGAAATGCCTCGGGTGTTCACCCAGCGTGCAGCACGGATAGCGCGGTAATTCCCCAGAGCCCTGTCGCAGGAATTCGAAGCGCCCCGGACGCCCGAATTCCAGTCCGCCGGCCCCCCTTACGGGTGTGAGGTTCCCCACTCGACGGGCGCTCGACAGGCGGCCGAGGCTGTGCCGGAAGCCCCCCTTCGCGGGGCGCGGACGCGCCCATGTGTCCCGATTGATGAAACCCTGCACCAATCCTTCCCCCGGCGGACCTTCGGTGCGTCCACACCCGGTTTCACTGCGTGATGGAAGCTCAACTCCGGTGGACGGGAACCCTCCTGCAGGTGCGGACTAATCTCCTGGTGAGAACATCGCCCTAACCCCGTGATCCGCCGCGCCAACCCCTGCATGCCGGGTACACGGACTGAACAGCTGTGGAGAAACTCGAGCATGAACCGCAAGACTTTGGTGCTGCCGGCCGTCATCGGTCTGCTCGCGCCGGTGCTCGCCGCCTGCGGCGCCTCCGACAGCGGCAGCGGCGGGGACGACGCGATCGGTGTCGGCACCACGGACCGGTTCACGGCCACGAAGGAAGCTCCTGCCCCGCTCGACCCCGCCTACGCCTACGACGTCGGCACCTGGAACGTCCTGCGCCAGACCGTGCAGACCCTGATGATCCAGCCCAAGGGCGAGGGCGACCCCGTCCCCGAGGCCGCCAAGTCCTGCGGCTTCAGCGACAGCGGCAACGAACGCTACGTCTGCACCCTGCGCGAGGGCCTGAAGTTCGCGAACGGCGACTCCATCACCGCGGCCGACGTGAAGTACTCCATCGACCGCGCCCGCGCCCTCAAGGCCGACTCCGGCGTCTTCGCCCTGCTGTCCACCATCGACACCGTCGAGACCAAGGGCGACCGCGAGGTCGTCTTCCACCTCAAGACCGCCGACGCCACCTTCCCGTTCAAGCTGTCGACTCCGGTCGCCGGCATCGTCAACCCCGACGACTACGCGAAGAACAAGCTCCGCGACGGCTTCGACGTCGACGGCTCCGGCCCCTACACCATGAAGGCCGACGTCAAGAACGACGAGCTCGTCGACGCCGTGTTCACCAAGAACCCCCACTACAAGGGGGCGTTGACGGTGAACAACGACAAGGTCGAACTGCGCTCCTACGCGGACGCCGGCGCCATGGGCACCGCCCTCGAAAAGGGCGACATCGACCTCATCACCCGAACCATGTCGCCCCAGCAGATCCAGAAGCTGTCGAACGAGTCCGGCGGAGACGTCGACCTCGTCGAAATGGCCGGCCTGGAGATCCGCTACCTCGCCTTCAACACCAAGGCCCCGGTCGTGAAGTCCCGTGCCGTGCGCCAGGCGATGGCCCAGCTCATCAACCGCAGCGAACTCGTCTCCAAGGTCTACGGCACCCAGGCCGAGCCGCTCTTCTCGCTGGTCCCGGCCAGCATCACCGGCCACTCCAACTCGTTCTTCAACAAGTACGGCGACCCGAGCGTCACCAAGGCCAAGTCCCTGCTGACCGAGGCCGGCATCACCAGCCCGGTCAAGCTGACCCTGCACTACACGACCGACCACTACGGGTCCGGCACCAAGGAAGAGTTCGAGGACCTCCAGAAGCAGCTCAACACGAGCGGGCTCTTCGACGTCAGCATCAAGGGCGCACCCTGGACCACGTTCCGCCCGGCGGAGCAGAAGGGCGAGTACGACGTCTACGGCATGGGCTGGTTCCCGGACTTCCCCGATGCCGACAACTACCTCGCCCCCTTCCTCGACAAGGACAACTTCCTCGGCTCGCCCTACGCCAACAAGCAGATCCGCAACACCCTGATCCCGGACTCCCGTCGCGAGGCCGACCGTCTCGCCGCGTCCGGAAGCCTGACCGAGATCCAGGACATCGTCGCCGACGACGTCCCCGTGCTGCCGCTGTGGCAGGGCAAGCAGTACGTCGCCGCGCGCGACGACGTCACCGGCACCGCCTACGCGCTCAACTCCTCGTCGACGCTGCAGCTGTGGGAACTCGGCAAGGGCGTCAGCGGCTGACCGGCCGACGCCTCCTTCGCCCGGGCCCAGGCGGACGGGCCCGGGATTCCACAAGAATCGACGACAAGGCACTCGCACGTGAACAAGCGCATCCAGTGGCAGGTCCTGCCGATCGTGGCGGGACTCGCCTCCGGTCTGCTGACCGGCTGCGGCACGGAGTCGGGGGACTCCGGTTCCGGCGGCTCCGCCGTGGTCATGGGGATGTCCGACGACGTCCTCGCCACCGACCCGGCCTCCGGCTACGACCCCGGCTCCTGGCTGTTGTTCAACAACGTCTTCCAGTCGCTGCTCAGCTTCCCCAAGGGCGGCACCGAACCGGAGCCGGACGCGGCCAAGAGCTGCGAGTTCACGGACACCAGGACCCAGGTCTACGAGTGCACCCTCAAGCCCGGCCTCAAGTTCAGCAACGGTGACCCGCTCACCTCCGAGGACGTCAAGTTCTCCTTCGACCGCATGCTGAAGATCAACGACGACGCCGGTCCCGCGATCATGTTCCCGATGCTCGACAAGGTCGAGACGCCGGACGAGAAGACCGTCGTCTTCAGGCTGAACACCCCCGACGCGACCTTCCCGAGCAAGATCGCCTCCGGCGCCGGCTCCATCGTCGACCACACGCAGTACGACGCCGACGGCCTGCGCAAGGACAGCAAGGCGGTCGGCTCCGGCCCCTACCAGCTCGACTCGTTCAACGACGACAAGGCCGAGTTCTCCGTCAACGAGAACTACAAGGGCACCGCCGAGCCCCAGAACTCCGGCGTCACGCTGAAGTTCTTCCACGGCGACCAGGCCGCCCTGAAGACCGCCCTGACCGACAAGAAGGTCGACCTCGCCTACCGCGGTCTGAGCGCGGGCGACATCGCCGACATCGAGAACGCCTCGCCCGACTCCGGCATCGAGGTCGTCGAGGGCACCAGCGCCGAGGTCCAGCACCTCGTCTTCAACATGGACGACCCGGTCACCGGAAAGCTCGGCGTCCGCAAGGCGATCGCCTACCTCCTCGACCGCGAAGCCCTCATCCACGACGTCTACCAGGGCACCGCGACCGCCCTCTACTCGATCATCCCGGCCGGTATCGCGGGCCACAACACGGCCTTCTTCGACACCTACGGCGCCCAGCCCTCCAAGGCGAAGGCCGCAGCAGCCCTCGCCGACGAGGGCCTCACCGGCAAAGTGAAGCTGACCCTGTGGTCGACCCCGTCGCGCTACGGCCCCGCCACCGACCAGGAACTCAAGACGATCGCCCGGCAGCTCAACGCCAGCGGGCTGTTCGACGCCGACGTGAAGTCCGTGGCCTTCGACCAGTACGAGAAGGACATCGCGGCCGGCAAGTACGGCGTGTACGTCAAGGGCTGGGTGCCCGACTACCCCGACGCCGACAACTTCACGGCCCCCTTCTTCGGCAAGGGCAACGTGCTGGACAACCACTACAGCAACAACAAGATCACTGGCTCGCTCATCCCCGAGACCGCCGCCCAGCCGGACCGCTCCGCGACGGACGACCCCTTCGGCACACTCCAGAACCTCGTCGCCGAGGACGTCCCCGTCCTGCCTGTCTGGCAGGCCAAGCAGTACGCCGTCGTCCGCGACGGCGTCTACGGCCTGGAGTACTGCCTCGACGCCTCCACGGTCTTCCGCTTCTGGGAACTCAGCAAGGGCTGATCCGGCGACGCACCGATCCCCGGCGGCGCGCCGATCCGGCGGCCGCACACACGAAGAGGGCGCCCCCCGTCAGGTGGGGGACGCCCTCTTCGCTCTTCAGCCCGCCGGTCTACGGCGGTCTACTGCGCGCCGGGACGCACCAGACCGCTCTCGTACGCGTACACCGCGGCCTGCACCCGGTCCCGCAGCCCCAGCTTGGTCAGCACATGACCCACATGTGTCTTCACGGTCGTCTCGCTGACGAACAGATCCGCGGCGATCTCCGCGTTGGACAGCCCCCGCGCCACCAGCTTCAGCACCTCGACCTCGCGGTCGGTGAGCGTGTGCAGCGTGTCCGGGACCGGCTCGTCACCGGACGGCAGATGCGTGGCGTACTTGTCGAGCAGCCGACGCGTGATGCTCGGCGCGAGCAGCGCCTCACCCGCGGCCACCACCCGGATCGCCTGCACGAGCTCGTTGGCCGGAGCATCCTTGAGCAGGAACCCGCTGGCCCCCGCCCGCAGCGCCTCCACCACGTACTCGTCGAGGTCGAAGGTGGTCAGCACCAGCACCTTGGCCGGGCCGTCCCGCCCGGGACCGGTGATCTGCCGGGTCGCCTCCACACCGTCCATCCGCGGCATACGGATGTCCATCAGGACCACGTCGGGCTGCAGCGCCCGCACCTGGTCGAGAGCCTGAAGGCCGTCTCCGGCCTCGCCGACGACCGCGATGTCCTGCTCGGCCTCCAGAATCATCCGGAAGCCGGTACGCAGCAGCGGCTGGTCGTCGACGAGTAGGACGCGGATGGCCACGTAAGTCTCCTTCGCTAGTCCGGCCCCATTCTGCCCTGCTCGCCGGTCGCGGAGTTCACCGGTAGCGGGTAGGGCGGGGGAGTGCCGCCGAACTCCGGGCAGTGCTCCTGGTGGTCGCACCAGCCGCACAGCTTGGTCGGCCGCGGCCGCCAGTCGCCCGTCTGCGTGGCCTGCCGGATCGCCTCCCACAGCGCCAGCAGCTTGCGCTCGACGCGCTCCAGGTCGGCGAGGACGGGGTCGTACGTCAGGACGTCACCGCTGCCGAGGTAGACGAGCTGGAGACGGCGCGGGATCACGTTCTTCAGCCGCCACACCACCAGGGCGTAGAACTTCATCTGGAACAGGGCGCCCTCGGCGTACTCGGGCCGGGGCGCCTTGCCGGTCTTGTAGTCGACAATCCGCACCTCGCCGGTCGGCGCCACGTCGACCCGGTCGATGATCCCGCGCAGCCGCAGCCCCGAGTCCAGCTCCGCCTCGACGAACAGCTCCCGCTCGGCGGGCTCCAGGCGCGTCGGGTCCTCCAGCGTGAACCACCGCTCGACCAGTTGCTCCGCCTCGGCGAGCCAGGTCGCGAGCCGTTCACCGTCCGGATCGTCGGCGAACAGCTCCACCACCTCCGGCCGGCTCTCCCGGAGCCGGTCCCACTGACCGGGGATCAGCGACTTGGCCGCGGGCGCGGTCCGCTCCCCGGCCGGGGCGTCGAAGAGCCGCTCCAGCACCGAGTGCACCAGCGTTCCCCGGGTCGCCGCCGCGCTCGGCTTCTCCGGCAACCGGTCGATCACCCGGAACCGGTACAACAACGGGCACTGCATGAAGTCATTGGCACGGGAAGGGGACAGGGAGGCGGGCGCGCCGGCCGCCTTTCCGACGGCCCGGGCCACCGCACCGGTGTCGAACACGACCTCCGCCACCGGGTCCACCACAGCCACCGCCTCGGCCGCAACCGGCGCCACCCCGCCATCGTGTCCGGCCCCGGCCCCGACCGGGGCCGGTTCCCCATCCGCCTCGGGCCGCGTCGTGGCCGGGCCCTCGCTTGTCGCAGGACCGGCGGCGACCGGTTCGTCGACCGTCCTGGACCCGGCCGTGGCCGATCCTCCACCCGGCTCGGGTTCAGTGGCAGCTGATTCCCCGCCCGCCTCGGGCCGCGCGGTGGCCGGGTTCCCCACCGTGTCGGGTTGGGAGGCGATCGGCTGATCGGCCGTCAGGGGTGCCGCCGTGGCCGGTACTCCGCCCGCCTCGGGCCGCGCCGTGATCGGTTCCTTGGCCGTCGCGGGTTCGGCGGCGGGTTCGTCGACCGTCCGAGGCTCCACCGCAGCCGGTTCGCCGCTTGCCGTCGGTTCGGCGGCGGCCGGTTCTTCAACCGCCCCGGCCTCCGCCGTGGCCGCCGCTGCCGTCGCCCCCGCAGCGACCGCCGCTCCCGGCGCCCCCCGGTCATCGACGGTGGCCTCGGCCTCGCCCTCCGTGCTCGTCTCCATGACCACAGACCATACGGCCCGCCACTGACATTGATCCTGATACTCAGGTTCCGGTGGTCGTGGCTCTGCC
>NZ_JBHVYZ010000108.1:0-17403 GCF_042880295.1 Streptomyces sp. NPDC058307 | reverse complement strand
CCCACCGGACCGAGGCAGGCCGCCGCAGGCATCCAGGGGCGCGGGGAACTGCGCACAACGCCCGCCCCCACCAACCCGCACCCGCACCCGCACCCGCACAGCCCGCCGCAGGCCCCCGCACCCCCCCCTGGCCACCCCCCACCCTCCCTGGCAGGATCACCGCCATGCCCAAGCCGTTCCCCCGCCCCACCCGCCGCCAGGCGCTCCAGACCGCGGCCGCCACCCTCGTGGCCCTCGGACTGCTCCTGTGGTGGCTGCTGCCCCTGGGCGAGACCCCCCCGACCGGCACGATCACCTTCAGCACGGGCACAAAGGCAGGCGTCTACCAGAAGTACGGCGAGCTCCTCGACAACGCGATCCACAAGGACATGCCGGACCTGAAGGTGAAACTGGAGACCAGCGCGGGCTCCCAGGAGAACGTCAGACTCGTGGCGCTCGGAAAGTCCGACTTCGCCATCGCCGCGGCCGACGCGGTGGAGACCTATCAGCAGAACGGCGACCCCGGCGCCGACCAGCTCCGAGGCGTCGCCCGCCTCTATGACGACTACGTACAGCTCGTCGTCCCCTCCGACTCGGACATCCGCACCCTGGCCGACCTGAAGGGCAAGCGCGTCTCCATCGGCGTCCCCAACTCCGGCGTACGGCTGATAGCGGACCGCGTCCTGAACGCCGCCGGCATCGACCCGGACAAGGACATCCAGCCGAGGGCCGAGGGCATCGACACCGGCCCCAAGCTCCTCGGTCACGGCCTGGACGCGTTCTTCTGGTCCGGCGGCCTGCCCACCGACGGCCTCAAGCAGTTGGCCGAACGCTCCGCGTTCCGCTTCGTCCCGATCGAGCCCTCCCTCGTGGCGAAGCTGCACGCCGAGGGCACGCCCACCCGCTACTACCGCGCCACCAACATGCCGGCGTCGGCGTACCCGTCCGTCCAGAACAACAGGACCGTCCCGACGATGGCCGTCTCCAACCTGCTGATCACCCGCAAGGACATGGACCCCGAGCTCACCGAATGGCTCACCCGGACCGTGATCAAGAGCAGGGACGGCATCGGCCACGACGTCCACTCCGCCCAGCTGGTGGACGTACGCACGGCGATCTACACCGACCCGGTCCCCCTCCACGACGGCGCCCGCCGCTACTACCGCTCGGTCAAGCCATAGGACGGCTGCGGGGCACGGAGACGGTCACCACCAGCCCGTGCGGCTCCTGGTGGCCGTACGAGATCGCCCCGCCTCCTGCGGCCAGCAGTGCCCGCGAGATGGACAGCCCGAGGCCGGACCCCTTGATGTTCTGGTGCCGCCCGCTGCGCCAGAACCGGTCGCCGACCCGCGCGAGTTCCTCATCGGTGAGCCCGGGTCCGCGGTCGGCGACGACGACCGTCGAGGTGTCCCCGTCCGCGGCGACCGTGACCTCGACGGTCTCGCCCTCCGGGGTGAACTTGAGCGCGTTGTCGATGACCGCGTCGAGGGCGCTGGAGAGGGTGACGGGGTCGGCCCAGGCGGTGGTGGGTGGACAACTGCCCGCCAGCCGCACTCCCTTGGCCTCGGCGGTGGGCGTCCAGGCGGCGACCCGTTCGGCGGTGAGTTCGCCGATGTCGGTGACTCTCAGGTCCGCCTCGGTATGCTCGGCGAGCGCGAGGTCGAGGAGGTCGTCGAGGACCTGGGCCAGCCGTTTGCCCTCCGTCTGCACGGAGGCGATCTCGGCGTTCCCCTCGGGGAGTTCGAAGGCGAGCAGCTCGATACGCAGCAGCAGGGCGGCGAGCGGGTTCCGCAACTGGTGGGACGCGTCGGCGACAAAGGCCCGCTGCTGCTCCAGCACATCCTCGACGTTGCCCGCCATCTCGTTGAACGACCGTGCCAGGCGCCGGAGTTCGGGCGGCCCGCCGGCGACCGCGACCCGGGACTTCAGGGCCCCGCTCGCGATCGAGTGCGCGGTGTCGTCGAGGACCCGTACGGGCCTGAGCACCCAGCCGGTCAGCCGTAGCGCGGCGCCGACGGCCAGCAGCATGGCCGCGAGTTCGCCCGCGAAGATGACGAGCCAGTCGTGCAGGATCCGTGAACGCATCGGCCCGGTGGGCGAGTCGGTGACCACGACCGCGATGACGTCACCGTCCCGGATCACCGGCGAGGCGACGACCAGCCGGCCCCGCTGCCAGGGCCAGACCTGCTTGGGGTCCTGACTGCGGCGGCTGAGCAGGGCCTCGCCGAACGCGTCGCGCACCTCGCCCGTGTGGGGGAGGTACCACCCGTGGGGCGCCGTGGCCATGGGTACGTCACCGTCGTAGAAGACACCGACGCGGATGTCGTAGACGTTGTAGTAGCTGGCGAGTTCGCTCTCCAGGGTCTCCAGGCGCTCGTCGGAGGCGTCGGTGACGAACTGGGCGAGCGCGGCGAAGTGCGCGGTGTCGTCGATCCGGTCGACGATGACCTTCTGCTGCTGCGCGGAGGCCACACCGATGGCGAGCGGCACACCCAGGGCCAGCAGTACGGCGGCCATGAGGACGATGAGCAGCGGAAGAAGACGTGTACGCACGAGCCCGCCTACGCCCCGGACCCGAGCCGCGAACTCCGGCACACACGGGGACCCCGGTGCACGTCCCGGCACCGCCGAAGCCCGTCACGGGCCGGCGTGCCGAGCGGCCCTCGGCCACCACCGCGCACACGGGCATCCGCACCGCCACACTCACCCGCGCCCACAGCCACCGTCCCTCACCTGACCCACATCGCTCCCCCGAGCCTCGCACAGCCGCACGGAACCCGGACCCCCGGCTCGGGGCCCCCTCACACCCCCGGCGCCACCAACCGGTAGCCGACGCCCCGCACCGTCTCGATCAGCGCCGGCATCCGCAGCTTCGCGCGCAGGGACGCCACATGTACCTCCAGCGTCCGCCCCGTCCCCTCCCAGCTGGTGCGCCAGACCTCGCTGATGATCTGCTCGCGCCGGAAGACCACACCGGGCCGCTGGGCGAGCAGCGCGAGGAGGTCGAACTCCTTGCGGGTGAGCTGGACGACCGTACCGTCCACGGTGACCTGACGGGTCGGCAGTTCGATGCGTACGGCGCCGAGGACCAGCGCCGTGTCCGCGCCGCCGGGCGCGTCCTCGTGGACGGTGCGCCGGCTGACGGCGTGGATGCGGGCGAGGAGCTCCCCCGTGTCGTACGGCTTGACCACATAGTCGTCGGCGCCGAGGTTGAGTCCGTGGATGCGGGAGCGGACGTCGGAGCGGGCGGTGACCATGATCACCGGGGTGCTGGTGCGTTTGCGGATCTTGCCGCACACCTCGTAGCCGTCCTGGTCGGGCAGACCGAGGTCGAGCAGCACGACCCCGAAGCCGTCGCTCTCGGGGACCAGGGCCTGGAGTGCCTCCTCGCCGCTGCGGGCGTGCGTGACGTCGAAACCGTGCCGGGCGAGCACCGCGGAGAGCGCGGCGGCCACATGGTTGTCGTCCTCGACGAGGAGAAGTCTCACCCCGGCCCCCTTTTTTATGCATCGAACATATTGTCTGAATAGGCAGTGAACAGGTAGAAACATGCTTCCGCACGCGCGCGTGCGCACCGTGCAGTCATGCTGATGGATGAGGACGGCGTCAAGAGGGTTCCGGTTGCGCCGGGGTTCCGTTACCCGGCCGATATGGCCACTGGTCACAAGTGCTACGACACGTGTCCGATTGCTATCGGATCGTGATGCTCAGATTCCCCTCAAGACTGATGACGCTAGTCGCATGGGGTCACTACTGTCCTCCGAAACCGAGGAGGACGGAGCCAGTAAGCGATGACCGAAGTATCGGTGGCCAAGGAAGACGCGGCCGCGACCGGCGAACTGGTCGTCCTGAAGAGCGTCAACAAGCACTTCGGCGCGTTGCACGTACTCCAGGACATCGACCTGACGATCGCCCGCGGCGAGGTCGTCGTGGTCATCGGACCCTCCGGGTCCGGGAAGTCCACCCTGTGCCGCACCATCAACCGCCTGGAGACGATCGACACGGGTTCGATCGCCATCGACGGCAAGCCGTTGCCCCAGGAGGGCAAGGAACTGGCCCGGCTGCGCGCCGACGTCGGCATGGTCTTCCAGTCCTTCAACCTCTTCGCGCACAAGACCGTGCTCGAGAACGTGATGCTGGGCCAGATCAAGGTCCGCAAGGCCGACAAGAAGAAGGCCGAGGAGAAGGCGCGCGCCCTGCTCGACCGGGTCGGCGTCGCCACCCAGGCAGACAAGTACCCCGCCCAGTTGTCCGGCGGTCAGCAGCAGCGTGTCGCCATCGCCCGGGCCCTGGCGATGGACCCCAAGGTCATGCTCTTCGACGAGCCCACGTCGGCGCTCGACCCCGAGATGATCAACGAGGTGCTGGAGGTCATGCAGCAGCTCGCCCGCGACGGCATGACAATGATCGTCGTCACGCACGAGATGGGTTTCGCACGATCGGCCGCAAACCGCGTGGTGTTCATGGCGGACGGACGGATCGTCGAGGAGGCTGCGCCCGACCAGTTCTTCAGCAATCCGCGCAGCGACCGTGCCAAGGACTTCCTGTCGAAGATCCTGCACCACTGACGTGTCACACCGTTGACGTGTCACATCGTTGACGTAGCGCACAGCTGACGTGCCACCCGGATCGACCACCGACGGCTCGACTCTCTTCACCACCCAAAAGGATGTTCACCATGAAGCTCCGCAAGGTCACCGCCGCCTCGGCCGCCGTTCTCGCCCTCGCCCTGTCCGCGACCGCCTGCGGCGGCGACAGCAAGGACGAGGGCTCCGGCTCGGGTTCCGGCGGTGGCGGCAAGATCAAGATCGGTATCAAGTACGACCAGCCCGGCCTCGGCCTGAAGAAGCCCGACGGTTCCTTCTCCGGCTTCGACGTGGACGTGGCGACGTACGTGGCCAAGCAGCTGGGCTACAAGCCCGACCAGATCGAGTTCGTCGAGACCAAGAGCGCCGACCGTGAGAACGCCCTCTCCCGTGGCGACGTGAAGCTCATCGCGGCCACCTACTCGATCAACGACGAGCGCAAGAAGAAGGTCGACTTCGCCGGCCCGTACCTGCTGGCCCACCAGGACCTGCTGGTCAAGAAGGACTCCAAGATCAGCGAGGCCACGGACCTCAACGGCGAGAAGCTGTGTTCCGTGACCGGCTCGACCTCGGCCCAGAACGTCAAGGACGACTTCGCCCCGAAGGCCCAGCTGAAGCAGAACGCCGGCTACTCGGAGTGCATCGCAGCCCTCCAGAGCGGCGCCGTCGACGCGGTGACCACGGACGACTCGATCCTGGCGGGCTTCGCGGCCCAGGACAAGTACAAGGGCCAGTTCAAGCTCGCCGGCCTCAAGCTGAGCAACGAGAACTACGGCATCGGCGTGAAGAAGGGCGACACCGCGACCCTGAACAAGGTCAACGCCGCCCTGGAGAAGATGGTCAGCGACGGCTCCTGGCAGAAGGCGGTCGACAAGAACTTCGGCCCGGCCGGCTACAAGAACGAGCCCGCCCCGAAGGTCGGCGTCATCGTCAAGTAACGAGAGGGCTCACCGGCGCGCCGCCGCCCGCCGCGATCAGGGCGGCGGCGCGCCGCGCCCCGCCACGTACGCCACACACACGCCACACACCCGGAAGCGCGGGAGATTGTGTTCGACTTTCTAGAAGGTTATGACGTCCTCGGGGCGTTCTGGATGACGGTGAAACTCACCGCTCTGTCCGCCCTCGGCTCCCTGATCTGGGGCACCCTGCTGGCCGCGATGCGGGTCAGCCCGGTCCCGTTGATGCGCGGCTTCGGCACCGCCTACGTCAACATCGTCCGGAACATCCCCCTGACGGTCATCATCGTCTTCACCTCGCTCGGCCTCGCCGACATCTTCGGTGTGACGATGGGCGCGGCGGACAACTTCGATGTCCAGGGCTTCCGGCTGGCGGTGCTCGGCTTCATCGTCTACACCGCTTCGTTCGTCTGCGAGGCGATCCGCTCCGGCATCAACACGGTGCCGCTCGGCCAGGCCGAGGCGGCCCGCGCGATCGGCCTGAACTTCAGCCAGACCCTGCGTCTCATCGTGCTCCCGCAGGCCTTCCGCTCGGTCATCGGCCCGCTGGCCAACGTACTGATCGCGCTGACCAAGAACACCACCGTGGCGGCCGCGATCGGTGTGGCCGAGGCCGCCGCCCTGATGAAGACGATGATCGAGAACGAAGCCCAGACGCTCGCCATCGGCGCGGTCTTCGCGCTGGGCTTCGTGGTACTGACCCTGCCGACCGGCCTCCTCCTCGGCTGGCTCGCCAAGCGACTGGCGGTGAAGCGATGAGTTCGGTCCTCTACGACACTCCGGGACCCCGCGCCAAACGGCGCAACGTCCTCCTGTCGGTCGTCTTCACCGTCCTCCTCGCCCTCCTGCTGTGGTGGGTGTGGCAGAAGATGGACGACAAGAACCAGTTGGAATGGAGTCTCTGGGAGCCCTTCACCACCAGCGAGGCCTGGACGACGTACCTCCTGCCCGGTCTCGGCAACACCCTCAAGGCCGCGGCGATCTCCATGGTGATCGCCCTGCCCCTGGGCGCGGTCTTCGGCATCGCCCGCATGTCCGACCACGCCTGGGTGCGGGGCGTGGCCGGCACGGTGGTCGAGTTCTTCCGTTCGATCCCGGTCCTGCTGCTGATGCTGTTCGCCAACGAGTTCTACGTCCGCTCCACGGACATCAGCAGCGAACAGCGGCCGCTGTACGCCGTCGTCACCGGCCTGGTGCTCTACAACGCCTCGGTGCTCGCCGAGATCGTCCGGGCCGGCATCCTGTCGCTGCCCAAGGGGCAGACGGAGGCGGCCTACGCGGTCGGTCTGCGCAAGGGCCAGACGATGTCCAGCATCCTGCTCCCGCAGGCCGTCACCGCGATGCTGCCGGCCATCGTCAGCCAGCTGGTCGTCATCGTGAAGGACACCGCGCTGGGCGGCGTGATGCTGGGCTTCACCGAGCTGCTCAACTCGCGCAGCACGCTGGCGGCCAACTACGCCAACGTCATTCCCAGCTTCATCGTCGTCGGCATCATCTTCATCATCGTCAACTTCCTCCTCACCAGCTTCGCCAGCTGGCTGGAGCGCCGGCTGCGGCGCAGCAAGAAGAGCACGGGGGTGGTGCTCGGCGAGGACACGGTGGAGGTCAACCCGGCAGCCGTGGGCGGCACCTACGGGACGGGCGCCGGAGGTAGCATCTGATGGTCAGTCAAGTGGCTTGAACCACACGCGTGAACGACCTGGAGGCAGTGGCATGATCGCCACTGCCTCCGTCACTTGACGCAAGCACCGGCAATAGGTTGCATACGTTCTGTGATCGTGCACCCTGCTCCAATCTCCTGTTCACATACATCTCCCGGCATTCCGCTGCGGGCAGGGGGCGCCGCGCCGTGGACCCGGTGATCATCGTCGGAGCGGGGCCCGTCGGGCTCACGCTCGCCCTGGCGCTGGCGCGTCAGGAGGTCCCTTCCGTGATCCTCGACGAGGGCCCCGGCAAGGACGAACCCCGCCTGGCCCGCACCGCCGTCCTGCACGAGGACACCGCCGCCCTCATGGCCCGGCTGACCGGAGTGCCGGTCGCCGAGCTGGGTCTGCACTGGTCCGGATGGCGGTCGATGCGCCGCAAGCAGGTGATGCGCGAAGTCGACTTCGAGGAGGCCGGGGACGCCCCCCTGCACCTCGCCCAACACGTCCTGACCGACGCCCTGCGCGCTGCTCTCGCCGAGGAGCGGCTGGTCAGGCTCATCCCGGACAGCCGTCTCGACACCATCGAGCAGGAGCCCTCGGGCGTCACCGCCCACACCCGCGGCCCCAAGGGCACGTGGTGGCGCGGGAGTTACCTGGTCGGCTGCGACGGCACGCGCTCCACCGTGCGCAAGCTCGAGGACATCCGCTTCCCGGGCCGTACGGCCGTGGAACGCCACGCGGTCGCCGCCCTGCGCGTGGAACTCCCCTGGGAGGACCGGGGGTTGCTCCACCGGATGCCGCCGTGGCGGACGTCCGGACCGTCGGCCGGCGAGATCAGCGCCCGCCCGCTCCCCGAGGGCGTGTGGCGCCTGGACTGGCTGCTGCCGCCGGGCAAGGACCTGGTCACGCCGGAACTCCTGGTGGCCCGTGTCCGGGAGACCCTGGCCGGCTGGACGGGCGGTTCGACACCGCCGTACGAACTCCTCGACACCGGAGTCCACACCGTGCACCACCGGCTGGCCCGCCGCTGGCGCGCCGGCCGGGTCTTCCTCGCCGGGGACGCGGCGCACTGCCTGGGGACGCTGGGCACACAGGGGCTCGACGAGAGCCTCAGGGACGCCGACAACCTCGCCTGGAAACTGGCCCTGGCCTGGCACCACGGCCCGCACGAGGCCCTGCTCGACAGCTACCAGGCCGAGCGGCGCGCGGTCGTCGCCAGCCGGCTGCGCGCCGCCGACCAGGCGCTGCCGCTGCTGCGCGGCGGCGGGGGCCTGCGCTCGGTGGTCCCCGGCTCGGCCCGCGGCCACGACGCGTTGCTCACGGACGGTCACTTGGGGCGCGGCCCGCTCGGCGCGCCGGGGGCGTACGCCGACTCGCCCCTCGCTCCCCGGCACCTCGAAGGAGAGGTGCCCGTCGACACGCCCCCGGGGTGGCCGGTCGCGGATGTGCGGGTCACCGCCGAGGACGGCTCGTTCGTACGGCTGCGCGAGCGCCTCGGCCGTGGCGCGCTGCTCGTCGTCCTGATCGCGCCGGGCACCGGGGTGTGGGAGCGCAAGCACTGGGTGACCGCCGGAATCATGCCCCGCCTGGCCGCGGCGGTGACCGCGCTGCCGCACTCCGCCGAGCTGCTGGTCGCCGAGGAGTACCCGGGCGCGGCCCCGCACACGATCCTCCTGGTACGACCCGACGGCCACCTCGTCACAGCGCTGAGCGGAGTCCGCCCGGCCGACCTGTACTCGGCGGCCGAGACGGCGCTCGGAGGACCTCCGGCGAAGACCGGGGCGGGGGCGGGGGCCGGCTCGCGTTGACGTGCTCACTGTCACTGTGCGTCCACATAGTGACGGTGAGTTGAAACGCCTCGGGCCCTCATGGTGTACTCCGGATCGTGACCGACACCTGTGTGCGCCTGTGGCGGAGGGTCCATATGGACCTCGTCCGCTATGCGGGCTGCGTGTGTCGCCCGTCCTGCTGAATTCGCAATCTTCCTCTCCCCCGCGTGCCGCGCCTGTGCGACGGCACGCTGTCGCGAACTTTCTCAGGACGGTACCCGTGTCTGTCTCCCCCGCCCTCCCCTCGGCCTCCGCCGCCGTCGCGCCACCCACCCAGGCCGAACTCCTCGACTTCGTACGGCGCACCGCCGCCGACGCCGAGCTGATCGACTCGCTCCCGCTCGACCCCGAGGGCCGCACCTGGGTGCGCCTGGAAGGGCCCGGCGGCAGCGAGGCCTGGCTGATCGGCTGGCCGCCCGGCACCGGCACCGGGTGGCACGACCACGCCGAGTCCGTCGGCGCCTTCCTCACCGCCGCCGGCGAGCTCAAGGAGAACTCCCTCGCCGCCCGGCTGCCCGCCGACGGCTGGAAGACCCTCGAGCTCTCCGACGAGGTGGACCGCGAGCGACGGCTGCCGAGCGGCAAGGGCCGTTCCTTCGGGCAGCACCACGTCCACGAGGTCCTCAACGAGTCCACCGAGGTCCACGCGATCTCCGTGCACGCCTACTACCCGCCCCTCCCCCAGATCCGCCGCTACAGCCGCACGGGCCAGATCCTGCGACTGGAGCACGTGGAGCGGCCGGAGGACTGGCAGTAGGTGGGTGCGTGGGGGGCGAGGAGGGCGGGAGCGAGCGCCAGCGCCGGCTGCCGCGAGTCACTGATCAGGCACACACGCCTGGCCGCCCCAGGGACCGGCTCGGTCAGCAGGGACAGCAGCCCGGCGGACCCGCCGAAGAACCCCGTTTCAGAACCCCTCGTCGCCAAGGAACTCCGTCTCCTCCCCCTCCTCCTCCAAGGCTTGCCGGACCACCCGTAGGGCCAGCCCCTCGGAGTAGCCCTTGCGGGCGAGCATGCCGGCGAGGCGGCGCAGTCGCTTGTCGCGGTCGAGGCCGCGCGTCGCACGCAGCTTGCGGTCGACGAGTTCGCGGGCCGTCGTCTCCTCCTGCTCGGAGTCGAGCTGCGAGACGGCCGCGTCGATCAGCGTGGGGTCGACTCCCTTGGTGCGCAGTTCCTGGGCGAGGGCTCGCCTGGCGAGTCCCCGGCCGTGGTGCCGGGACTCCACCCAGGCCTCCGCGAACGCGCTGTCGTTGATCAGCCCGACTTCCTCGAACCGCGACAGCACCTCCTCGGCGGCCGCGTCCGGGATCTCCCGCTTGCGCAGCGCGTCGGCGAGTTGCTTCCGCGTGCGCGGGGTCCCGGTGAGCAGGCGCAGACAGATCGCCCGCGCCCGCTCCACCGGGTCCGCCGGAGGCTCCCCCCGCTCGGCCCTCGACAAGGAGGGGCCGCCTCCGTCCTCACCGGGCGATTCCCCGAAGCCGCGCCGGCGCTGCCGACGCCCGCGGGGACCGCCCGCGCCAGATGCTCCGCCGCCTCGACGCGAGCTCCGGCCGAACGCCCCGGAACCACGCGCCGCCCCGTCACCGGACTCGTCGCCGCCCGTCCCACCGTCGCCGTACGTCCCACCGTCACTGTGGGAACGGCCGCCGCGGTAGGCCGGCCCGGCGCTGTCGGCGAAGTCGTCGCCGTACGGCACCGAACGGCCGTGTCCCCTGTCCGCTCCATCCCCCGTGCCGTCCCCGTACCCGTCGCCACCCGGCCGAGCAGAACCCCCGTCGCCCTGTCCGCCCCACCCTCGCGGAGCGTCCTGGTACTCGGCCCAGTCGGTTCGCCGTGTCACGGGATCAGCTCTTGGCGGCCGGAGCCTTGGCCTTCGCCGCCTTCGCGGCCGCCGGAGCCGGCACCTTCGCGGCGTCGTCCGCGGCAGTGGACACCGCGGCGTCCGCACCCGGCTCGGCGGTCGGCTCCTGGGGCCGCACGCCGACGCCCAGCTTCTCCAGGATCTTCTTCTCGATCTCGTTGGCCAGGTCGGGGTTGTCCTTCAGGAAGTTGCGCGCGTTCTCCTTGCCCTGGCCGAGCTGGTCGCCCTCGTACGTGTACCAGGCGCCGGCCTTGCGGACGAAGCCGTGCTCCACGCCCATGTCGATCAGGCCGCCCTCGCGGCTGATGCCGTGCCCGTAGAGGATGTCGAACTCGGCCTGCTTGAAGGGCGGCGCGACCTTGTTCTTGACGACCTTGACGCGGGTGCGGTTGCCGACCGCGTCGGTGCCGTCCTTCAGCGTCTCGATGCGGCGGATGTCGAGTCGCACCGAGGCGTAGAACTTCAGCGCCCGGCCACCGGTCGTGGTCTCCGGGGAGCCGAACATCACGCCGATCTTCTCGCGGAGCTGGTTGATGAAGATGGCGGTGGTCTTGGACTGGTTGAGCGCGCTGGTGATCTTCCGCAGGGCCTGGCTCATCAGACGGGCCTGCAGACCGACGTGGCTGTCGCCCATCTCGCCCTCGATCTCCGCGCGCGGGACGAGCGCGGCGACGGAGTCGATGACGATGAGGTCGAGGGCACCGGAGCGGACCAGCATGTCCACGATCTCCAGGGCCTGCTCGCCGTTGTCCGGCTGGGAGAGGATCAGGTTGTCGATGTCGACGCCGAGCTTCTTCGCGTACTCGGGGTCGAGGGCGTGCTCCGCGTCCACGAAGGCGACCTGGCCGCCGGCCTTCTGCGCGTTGGCCACCGCGTGCAGGGTCAGCGTGGTCTTGCCGGAGGACTCCGGTCCGTACACCTCCACCACCCGGCCACGTGGCAGGCCGCCGACGCCGAGGGCGACGTCGAGTGCGGTCGACCCGGTGGGGATGACCTCGATGGGCTCGTTCGGCCGCTCGCCGAGGCGCATCACGGCGCCCTTGCCGAACTGCCGTTCAATCTGTGCGAGAGCGGCGTCCAGGGCCTTCTCGCGGTCGGTTCCTGCCATGGGTTCCACCCGATTTGCTTGAGTCGATCGCTTCACGTCAAAGACGCTAACGCCTGCCACTGACAATGCGCCCCGACGCCCGTCCAGCCTGTGGATAACTAGGGGACTTCTCCACGCGAACCATGTCGAAACGCCCGCCGTTGGCTTCGCCGGAGCTTCCATATGAATGGATGTTCGATTTTCGTGTCAAGCGCACCACGCGGCCCCCGGGACACTTCCTGCGGCACGCTCCGGCGGCTTCCTCCGCCCCTGCAGGGCTACTTCCTCCGGCGTACCTCAGGTGCCTTCGGCGGTACGACGACCGGACGGGCCGCTCTCGCGAGCCTTGTGCCATGCAGACCACGACGAGCACCCGAGAAGCGACCTCGACCACCCACTGGCGCGACAGCGGGACGGCACGTCACCCAGCCGTGATCACGCCCCTGTCCGCGGCGCTCCTGCCGACCGCCTCCGTCGCGGGCCGGACCGCCGTCGGCGCGGACCGTCCCACCGTGCCGCCCGGCCTCGTCGTCCCGCTCATGGCAGCGGCCCTGCCGACCTGGCGCACGAACGGCTGGACGACCGGGCTCGCCCTCCGTGTCGGTCTGTTCATCGGTGCAGGCGCGATCCTGACCCCGGACACCGGCGACCATCGCTCCTCGGGAGACACCGCGCTCATCGCCTCGAGGGTCGCCGAACTCGTCGCCCTCGCCGCCCTGGTGATCGCCCGAGCCGCAGCCTGCCTGGTCCGGCAGGGAGCGCGGGCGTGATGGACCCGGCCCTGACGGATGCCCCCGCTGTGCCGGCCCGGACCTCGGTACCGTGGGCCATCGGTGCACGCCGCGTGGAGCGTCTCTGCCACGTCACCGGGCTCCTCCTGGTCCTCTCCGGGCTCGCCCACCTGGTGGTGTTCGCCGTGGACGGCGGTCCCTGGGACGGACCGGTCTCCTGGCGCAAGCCGGTGACGTTCGGGGGCTCCTTCGGGGTGACCCTGATCGCGGTCACCTGGGTCACGTCGTATCTGCGCCTCGGCCCGCGCTCACGGACCCTGCTCCTCGCGGTGTTCGCGGCGGACTGTGTGGTGGAGGTGAGCGGTATCACCCTCCAGGCGTGGCGCGGAGTGCCCTCGCACCTCGACATGGAGACACCCTTCGACACAGCGGTGTCCATGACGCTCGCGGTGGGCGGCGGCGTCCTGGTGGTGCTGCTGACGGTGTTCGCGGTCGCCTCCTTCCGCCACCGGCCCTCTGGTCCGGCGGGGATGGACCTCGCGGTGCGGTCGGGGTTCGCGATTTTTCTGGTCGCGCTCGCCTCGGGCGCCGCGATGATCGCGCGCGGTGTCGTCCTCACCCGCACCGGCCACCAGGAGGCGGCCTACCACTCGACCGCCCCGCTCAAGCCGTTGCACGGCGTGAGCCTGCACGCGGTCCTGGTCCTGCCCGCACTGGCCTGGCTGCTGTCGCGCACGCCCTGGAGCGAGCCACTACGGCGACGGCTCCTGTACGCGGCGATCGGCTCCTACGTCGCGGCCGTCATCGGCGCCGCGACATGGGCCGCCCTCACCTACTGAGCCCGCATCCTCAGGACGAGCCGTCGCCGTCGGTGGAGTCCTGCGTTCCCGGCCGCCGCCGCTGCCACAGCGCACGCACGCGCGTGACCGGTGAGGGCCCGTCGCCCTGCTTCCGGTGGCCGTGGACACGAGGGTCGTCGGTGACGGCGTACCGCTTCACATACGCCCCCAGGAACGCCTGCAGCGTGGCAACCGCCGGAATGGCGATCAGGGCACCGACCGCGCCGAGGAGAGCAGTGCCCGCGATGACCGAGCCGAAGGCGACGGCGGGGTGGATGTCGACGGTCTTCGAGGTCAGCTTGGGCTGGAGCACGTAGTTCTCGAACTGCTGGTAGATCACCACGAAGACCAGCACCCACAGCGCGTACCAGGGATCGACCGTGAAGGCGATCAGCATGGGCAGGGCGCCCGCGAGATAGGTGCCGATGGTCGGGATGAACTGCGAGACCAGGCCGACCCACACGGCGAGCACGGGCGCGTACGGCACGTCGAGAGCCTGGAGCAGGACGAAGTGCGCGACTCCGGAGGCGAGCGCCATCAGACCGCGCGAGTAGATGTAGCCGCCGGTCTTGTCCACGGCGATCTCCCACGCGCGCAGCACCTCGGCCTGGCGGGCGGGCGGCAGGACGGAGCAGATCGTCCGGCGCAGCCGCGGGCCGTCCGCGGCGAAGTAGAACGAGAACAGCCCGATCGTCAGAAGCTGGAAGAGACCGCCGAGGACCTGGGCGGAGACGTCCAGGACGCCGGTGGCGCTGTTCTGCACGTAGTTGCGCAGCCAGTCGGAGCGCAGCAGGCCCTCCTGGACGTCCACCCGCTTCAGCTCGGTGTGGAAGTGTCCGTTGATCCAGGCGATGACGGAGTCGAGGTAGTCCGGGAAGTCCTCCACGATCTTGATGATCTGGCCCGCGAGCATCGACCCGAGCAGGGTGACGAAGCCGGCGGTCACGATCAGCACACCGAAGAAGACAAAGAAGGCGGCGAGCCCCCTGCGCATGCCGCGCGCGGCCATCTTGCTCACCGCGGGTTCGATGGCCAGAGCCAGGAAGAACGCGATGAGGATGTTGGTCAGCAGGCCGATCAGCTGGTGGAAGGCCCAACTGCCGAACTGGAACACGGCGATGAGGGCGAGCGCGAGCACCATGGCACGCGGCAGCCAGCGCGGCATGCGGGCGTTCGGCCCGGCGCCGTCGGCCGGGGGCCGGGCGGGGGGCGTCGCGCCGAGCGGAGATGCGTGCTGGGCTGCCTGCCCGGACTCGTCAGTGGGTGCCACGGTGCAAGTCTCGCCCACCTGACTGACAATGGCTGCCGCCGTGCGATCTTCGTGACCGGTCAGTGCCACTTTCGGAAGATATTCACGTCCGGTCGCACCTTCTCCCCGGAACGTCCACGCCGTCTCAGTGCCGCTCAGCAGGAACGTTCATCACGGTACAGACCACGCGCCACACGTCCTTGGCGTCCCAGCCCGCGTCCAGCGCCTCGTGCACCGTGCGCCCGCCGAGCTCCGCCATCACGTGATCGCGCGCGAAGGTGTCGGCGTACCCCGGACCGAAGTGTTCCGCCATCCGCTGCCAGAAGACCGTCAACCGCATGACTCCAGTATCCCGCCCCTGGGGGTGGGCCTGGGCCGGGACCGCTTGCCGAGACCGCTTTCCGCCCTACGGTCTGACGCATGCCCGAAACAGGAGCTTCCCCACTCCCCCAGACGCCACCGGCGCACTCCCCGCTCTTCCGCGCCGAGCACTTCGTCTGGCTCACCGCGCGTGTGCTGGAACAGCGTCTGTTCGCGTACCACTTCCTGAACGGCGGCCCGGACCCGGTGGAGACGGCCCTGGACGCCCACCGCAACGCGGACGGCGGGTACGGCCACGCGCTGGAGCCGGATCTGCGCGGCCCGGTCAGCCAGCCCCTGCACACCGCTCACGCGCTGCGCGTGCTGGACGCCGTCGGACGCTGCGGCGGACAGCGTGTGGAGCGCGTGTGCCGCTATCTCACCTCCGTGTCCACCCCGGACGGCGCCCTCCCGGCGGTCACTGCCGCCCAGCGCGGCTATCCGACGGCCCCCTTCATGCCGGTCGTGGACGCCCCGCCGAGCGAACTGCTCGCCACCGGCCCCGTGGTCGGTCTGCTGCACCGCAACGAGGTGTGGCACGCCTGGCTGTTCCGGGCCACCGACTTCTGCTGGCAGGCCGTCGAGTCCCTCCAGGTGTCCCACCCGGACGAGATCCAGGCCGCCCTGACCTTCCTGGACTCCGTCCCCGACCGTTCGCGCGCGCAGGCGAGCGCCGACCGCCTCGGCCGCCTGGTGCGCGAACAGCGTCTGGCCGCGCTGGACCCCTCGAACCTCGACGCGTTCCCTGTCCCCCCTGGCTACGCACCGGGCGAGCACCACTTCCCGCACGACTACGCGAAGACGCCGAACTCCCTCGCGCGCGCGTGGTTCACGGAAGACGAGATGTCCCGTTCGCTGGACTTCCTCGCGGCCGAACAGCGGGAGGACGGCGGCTGGCCGACCCGCCGACGCCGGTGGGCACCCACCACGGCCTTCGAAGCGCGCCCCATGGTGACGATCGAGGCTCTGCAGACCCTGCGCGCGTACGGCCGCGAAGTCGGCTGAGCCGGCATGACGGTCATGCCCACGCGCCCGTGACGGCGGCCTCTCGCGCCCCTGAGGCCCGCACCGCCGCCGTCACGCCCCGATGGCCCGTACGCCCGCCGTCACGACCACCGCAGCCGCGACGACCAGCAGGAACGGCGCCCGCAGGAGCAGCGCCACGGCGGCCGCGGCAAGCCCCGCGGCCCGCGCGTCGAGCACCGGCACCCGCCCGTCGGCGAAGGTCTGCTGCGCGGTGAGCGCGGCCAGAAGAGCCACCGGCAGCAACGCGGCCAGACGCTTCACGAGGGGCCGATCGAGAACGCCCGCCGGCACGAGCAGCCCGAGGAGCTTGACGGCGTAACACCCGAGGGCGGTGACACCGATCGCGATCCAGACGTTCACCACCCCTCCTCCCGCCTCCGCGCACGGAGACCTCGCACGCACAGAACGAGTGGCGCCGCGAGCGCGGCCGCCAGCACCGGTACCCCGGCGGGCAGCACAGGAAGCAGTGCGAGCCCCAGCAACACGGCGAGCCCGGCCACAAGCCGCTCGGTGGCGCTCTTCACCATGGGCGCCAGCAGCGCCAGGAAGACGGCGGGCCCGGCCGCGTCCAGCCCCCACGCGCGCGTGTCCCCGATCGCGTCGGCTCCCAGGGCCCCCAGCAAGGTCGTCAGATTCCACAGCACATACAGGCTCAGCCCCGTGACGGCGAACCCGATGCGCGCACCGCGCCGCGTGGGCTGAGCCAGCGAGACCGCCGCCGTCTCGTCGATGACCCACTGGGCGGCAAAGGGGCGCATCAGGCGCGGGAGGGCGAGCAACTGCGACAGCCGCAGCCCGTAGAAGGCGTTGCGCACCCCCAGGAAGAAGGCTCCGGCAGCCGCGGCAAGAGGGCTTGCTCCGCCCGCGAGCGCTCCTACGAGCGCGAACTGGGACGCACCGGTGAACACCAGGAGGCTGAGCGCACAGGTCTGCGTCAGCGTGAGCCCGCTGCCGGCCGAGGTCACCCCGAAGGCGAATCCGGACAGTCCGACGGCGACCCCGACCCCGAGGGCGTCTCGTACGACGGCGGCGTCCGGCCTGTCCCCACCGTCGGCGTGTGTACGCGACTGGGCATGCCGCCGGTGCCGCACCCGCTCCCTGAAACCCGCCATGCGCCCATTGTCACGCCGACGCCGTCCGGGGTGCGGAGAAGGCTGCGACCGCCGCAGGCAATCCGCAGGTCAGGTCCGTTGATGCTCCTATTGCCTGTCAAGCGGCTTGGAGCCAGTTGCGGTAGGTGTGGGCGAGGTCGTCGTC
>NZ_JBHVYZ010000107.1:5173-18036 GCF_042880295.1 Streptomyces sp. NPDC058307 | reverse complement strand
ACCGGACCGCAGCGGGCCGCCGCAGGCACCCAGGGGCGCGGGGAACTGCGCAAAAACGCCCGTCCCCACCGAACCCGCACACGACCACCAACGAGAGGCTGACGCAACCGTGCACGACGATCTCATCGCCCGGGCCCGCACCTGGCTCGCCGAGGACCCCGACCCGGACACCCGCGACGAGCTCGCCAAGCTCATCGAGGCCGGAGACGTCACCGAACTCACCGCCCGTTTCAGCGGCACCCTCCAGTTCGGCACCGCCGGCCTCCGCGGCGAGCTCGGCGCAGGCCCCATGCGCATGAACCGCGCGGTCGTCATCCGAGCCGCCGCCGGCCTCGCCGCGTACCTCAAGAAGCACAGCAACACACACAGCACCGACCGCACCGACCGCACCGACCGCACCGACGGCCTCGTCGTCATCGGCTACGACGCCCGCCACAAGTCGGAGGACTTCGCGCGGGACACCGCCGCCGTGATGACCGGCGCGGGCCTCAAGGCAGCGGTCCTCCCCCGCCCCCTCCCCACCCCCGTCCTCGCGTTCGCGATAAGGCACCTCGGCGCCGTGGCCGGCGTGGAGGTCACCGCCAGCCACAACCCGCCCCGCGACAACGGCTACAAGGTCTACCTCGGCGACGGCTCCCAGATCGTCCCGCCCGCCGACGCGGAGATCGCCGCGGAGATCGACGCGATCGCCTCCCTGAACGACGTCCCGCGCCCCGACACCGGCTGGGAGACCCTCGACGACAGCGTCCTGGACGCCTACCTCGCCCGTACGGACGCCGTACTCGCCGAGAACTCCCCCCGCACCGCCCGCACCGTCTACACCGCGATGCACGGCGTCGGCAAGGACACCCTTCTCGCCGCGTTCGCCCGCGCCGGCTTCCCCGCCCCGGAACTCGTCGTGGAACAGGCCGAACCCGACCCCGACTTCCCGACCGTCGCCTTCCCCAACCCGGAAGAGCCCGGCGCGATGGACCTGGCCTTCGCGAAGGCCAGGGAGACGAACCCGGACCTGATCATCGCGAACGACCCCGACGCGGACCGCTGCGCCGTGGCGGTCGAGGAGAACGGCGCCTGGCGCATGCTGAGGGGCGACGAGGTGGGCGCCCTCCTCGCCGCCCACCTGGTCGCCCGCGGAGCGCGGGGCACCTTCGCCGAGTCGATCGTCTCCTCCTCCCTCCTCGGCAGGATCGCCGAGAAGGCGGGCCTGCCTTACGAGGAGACCCTCACCGGCTTCAAGTGGATCGCCCGCGTGGAGGGCCTTCGCTACGGCTACGAGGAGGCCCTCGGCTACTGCGTGGACCCCGAGGGCGTACGGGACAAGGACGGCATCACCGCCGCCCTCCTCGTCACGGAGCTCGCCTCCGAGCTGAAGGAACAGAACCGCACGCTCCTGGACCTCCTCGACGACCTCGCTGTGACACACGGCCTGCACGCCACGGACCAGCTCTCGGTCCGCGTGGAGGACCTGTCGGTCATCGCCCGGGCGATGGAGCAGCTCCGCGAGCACCCGCCGACCGAGCTCGGAGGCCTGGCCATCACCAAGGCGGAGGACCTCACCCAGGGCACGGACAGGCTCCCGCCCACCGACGGCCTGCGCTACACCCTCACCGGCGCCCGGGTCGTCGTCCGCCCGAGCGGCACCGAGCCGAAGCTGAAGTGCTACCTGGAAGTGGTCGTCCCGGTCCCCACCCACGCCGACCTCCCGGCGGCCCGCGCCAGGGCGACGGACCTCCTGACCACCATCAAGCGAGACCTGTCGGCAGCAGCCGGCATCTGACGCCGTCCTCGCCCCCCGCCGCCGGAACCGGGAGGCGGACCCCGCGTCCCTCAGGGGCGCGGGGAACGGCGCGACCAGCCACAACGGCCCCGCAGCCGCCCGACAACCCCTCCCGCCGCCCTCTGACGCGCCACCGCAGAAGACGTCACCGCAGAACACGTCACCGCAGGAGACGTCACCGCAGAACACGTCACCGCAGGAGACGGAGACGTCACCCCACCGCCACCAGAATCGCCAGCAGCACCGCCCCGGCCACCGCGGGCCCCACGATCTCGTACGCCCACCGCACGGAAACCTCGCCCTGGGAGGTCTTCGCCTGCCCCCGGGTCTCCAGCAGCTCACGCAGCTCGTCCATGATCTTGTCGGTCTCGGCCCGGGTGGGCCCCTCCGGGACGGGCGCAGGGCCACCGAAGCCACCCACCTGCCTTCCGCCGCCGAACAGGCCCGGGCCCCTGCCGGGGCGGCCGCCCGCGGCCTGCCGGGCCGACTGCCGGGCCGCCTTCTTGCGGCCGCGCAGGGAGACGGGGATCGCCCACAGCTGGTACTTGCCGCCGGACTTGACGAACGCCTCGTTCGAGTAACCGGAGCGGAACAGCTCGACCTCGCCCCACGGCACGACGATCACGCGGAAGGGGTTGCGGATGCGCAGCCGGTCGTCGTTCGCGAAGACGGCCGGGCGCAGGGTGAACGCGATCACCAGCGGTACGACGAGGATCAGCGCGGCGAGGGCGAGCCACGGCGTGCGGCCGGTGCCGGAGACGACGGCGTCGATGCCGAGCCAGCCGATGATGACGAGCAGGAGGAAGCCGCCGATCAGCGCCAGGGGCGAGCGGTAGATGCGGTCCCTGGACTCGGGGGGTGCGGTCGTCATGGGGCCGATCCTAAGCGCCGTGCGGCTGCGTGCCCGTGTGCGGGGCCCTCGGAACCCGTTCCACGGGGTGTACAGCCGCTACGCGCGTAGATATGCTCGTCTGGTGACCATGCCCACCACTGCATCAGCCGCACACCCGCTCACGGACGTGACCGCGTCCGACAGCAGTCTGCGCCGGTTCCTTCACGGGCTGCCCGGCGTGGACGCGGTCGGCCTGGAGGCGCGTGCCGCCTCCCTCGGTACGCGTTCCATCAAGACGACCGCGAAGGCGTACGCCATCGACCTCGCCATCTCGATGGTCGACCTGACGACGCTGGAAGGCGCGGACACCCCGGGCAAGGTCCGGGCGCTCGGCGCCAAGGCGGTCCGCCCCGACCCGACCGACCGGACGACCCCCGCCGCGGCCGCGGTCTGCGTCTATCCCGACATGGTGGCCTTCGCCAAGGAGGCCGTCGCCGGTACCGGCGTGAAGGTCGCCTCGGTCGCCACCGCGTTCCCGGCCGGGCGTGCCGCCCTCGACGTGAAGCTGGCAGACGTGCGCGACGCCGTGGCCGCCGGCGCCGACGAGGTCGACATGGTCATCGACCGCGGCGCGTTCCTCTCGGGCAGGTATCTGAAGGTCTACGACGAGATCGTCGCCGTGCGCGAGGTCTGCGGCACGGACGCCCGGCTCAAGGTCATCTTCGAGACCGGCGAGCTGTCGACGTACGACAACATCCGCCGCGCGAGCTGGCTCGGCATGCTGGCCGGCGTGGACTTCATCAAGACGTCCACCGGCAAGGTCGCGGTCAACGCCACCCCCGCGAACACCCTCCTCATGCTGGAGGCGGTGCGCGACTTCCGCGCCCAGACCGGCGTCCAGGTGGGCGTGAAGCCGGCCGGCGGCATCCGTACCTCCAAGGACGCCATCAAGTTTCTCGTACTGGTCAACGAGACGGCGGGCGAGGACTGGCTGGACAACCACTGGTTCCGCTTCGGCGCCTCCTCGCTCCTGAACGACCTGCTGATGCAGCGTCAGAAGCTGGCCACCGGCCGCTACTCCGGCCCCGACTACGTGACGGTGGACTGATCACCATGGCACCTGCACCTGCACCTGCACCTGCATCCGCATCCGTATCCACATCCGCGTTCGAGTACGCCCCGGCACCCGAGTCCCGCTCGGTCGTCGACATCGCCCCCTCCTACGGCCTGTTCATCGACGGCGAGTTCGTGGAGGCGGCCGACGGCAAGGTCTTCAAGACCGTCTCGCCGTCCACCGAGGAGGTCCTGTCCGAGATCGCCCAGGCGGGCGAGGCGGACGTCGACCGGGCGGTGCTGGCCGCCCGCAAGGCCTTCGAGAAGTGGTCCGCGCTGCCCGGCTCCGAGCGCGCCAAGTACCTGTTCCGCATCGCCCGGATCATCCAGGAGCGCAGCCGCGAGCTCGCGGTCCTGGAGACCCTGGACAACGGCAAGCCCATCAAGGAGACCCGCGACGCCGACCTCCCCCTGGTCGCCGCGCACTTCTTCTACTACGCCGGCTGGGCCGACAAGCTGGAGCACGCCGGGTTCGGTGCGAACCCGCGGCCCCTCGGCGTCGCCGGCCAGGTCATCCCCTGGAACTTCCCGCTCCTGATGCTGGCGTGGAAGATCGCCCCGGCGCTGGCGACCGGCAACACGGTCGTCCTCAAGCCCGCCGAGACGACCCCGCTGTCCGCCCTGTTCTTCGCGGACATCTGCCGCCAGGCGGGCCTGCCCAGGGGTGTCGTCAACATCCTTCCCGGTTACGGCGACACGGGAGCCGCGCTCGTCACGCACCCGGACGTCAACAAGGTGGCCTTCACCGGCTCCACGGCCGTCGGCAAGGAGATCGCCCGTACGGTCGCCGGCACCCGCAAGAAGCTCACCCTCGAACTGGGCGGCAAGGGCGCCAACATCGTCTTCGACGACGCCCCGATCGACCAGGCCGTCGAGGGGATCGTCACCGGCATCTTCTTCAACCAGGGTCAGGTCTGCTGCGCGGGCTCCCGGCTCCTGGTCCAGGAGTCGATCCAGGACGAGCTGCTGGACTCGCTCAAGCGCCGCCTGTCCACCCTGCGCCTCGGCGACCCGCTCGACAAGAACACCGACATCGGCGCGATCAACTCCGCCGAACAGCTCTCGCGGATCACCTCGCTCGTCGAGCAGGGCACGGCCGAGGGCGCCGAGCCCTGGTCCCCGGAGTGCGAACTGCCCTCCTCCGGCTACTGGTTCGCCCCGACGCTCTTCACGAACGTCACCCAGGCGCACACCATCGCCCGCGACGAGATCTTCGGCCCGGTCCTGTCGGTCCTCACCTTCCGCACCCCGGACGAGGCCGTCGCCAAGGCCAACAACACCCAGTACGGCCTCTCGGCGGGCATCTGGACGGAGAAGGGTTCGCGGATCCTGGCGGTGGCGAACAAACTCCGGGCCGGGGTCGTCTGGTCCAACACGTTCAACAAGTTCGACCCGACGTCGCCGTTCGGCGGTTACAAGGAGTCGGGCTTCGGCCGCGAGGGCGGCCGCCACGGCCTGGAGGCGTACCTCGATGTCTGACCGTCTGTCCGTCCTCAAGACCTACAAGCTGTACGTCGGGGGCAAGTTCCCCCGCTCCGAAAGCGGCCGGGTGTACGAAGTGACCGACTCCAAGGGCAAGTGGCTGGCGAACGCGCCGCAGTCGAGCCGCAAGGACGCCCGTGACGCGGTCGTGGCCGCGCGCAAGGCGTTCGGCGCCTGGTCGGGGGCCACCGCCTACAACCGCGGCCAGGTCCTCTACCGCGTCGCGGAGATGCTGGAGGGCCGCAGGGCGCAGTTCGTCCACGAGGTGGCCGACGCCGAGGGCCTGTCCAAGTCCAGGGCGGCCGAGCAGGTCGAGGCGACGATCGACCGCTGGGTCTGGTACGCGGGCTGGACCGACAAGATCGCCCAGGTGGTGGGCGGCGGCAACCCGGTGGCCGGCCCGTACTTCAACCTGTCCTCCCCGGAGCCGACGGGTGTGGTGGCCGTCCTGGCCCCGCAGGAGTCGTCGTTCCTGGGTCTGGTCTCGGTGCTCGCCCCGGTGATCGCCACGGGCAACACGGCGGTGGTGATCGCTTCGGAGAGGTCCCCTCTTCCCGCCCTCTCCCTGGGCGAGGTCCTGGCCACCTCCGACGTCCCCGGCGGCGTGGTCAACATCCTCTCGGGCCGTACGGCGGAGATCGCCACCCCCCTGGCGTCCCACCAGGACGTCAACGCGATCGACCTGGCGGGCGCGGACGAGGTCCTCGCGAAGGAGCTGGAGATCGCCGCGGCGGACAACCTGAAGCGGGTCCTGCGTCCACAACCTGTGGACAACTGGACGGCAACGCCGGGCATCGACCGCCTGACGGCGTTCCTGGAAACGAAGACGGTGTGGCACCCGACGGGTTCGCTGGGCGCGTCCGGCTCCGCGTACTGACACCGGACCGCGACACCGCGGAGCCGCGCCCTCCCTCCGTCCGGGGAAGGCGCGGCTCTGTGCCGAAGCGGCCGTGTGTCCGGTTCAGTTGCTCAGCAGTCCCGCCACCTGCCCCACCACCGGCATGCTGCCGATCGACTGAGCCTGGGCGACCGGTCCGGTCAGGGCCTGTGACGTCAGCGGCTGGAAATCCGCCAGCTGGGTTCCGAGCCCGTTGTCCAGCGGGTCCACTCCCGTGCCCGCCAGCGGGTTCGGCTTGAGGCCGGCGATCGGGCCGGTGACGTAGCCGACCGTGCCGGTGAGGGACCGGAGCCCGGACTGGGGGTCGATGTTGCCGAGCGAGGTGGGCCGGGTGTGCAGCACGTCGACCACCGGCTCGGTGTCCGCGGCGGCCGCCCCGGCGCCTGCGCCGAGGGCGACACCCGCGGCCGCGAGGGCGGTGAGCGTGCGCTGGACGGTCGGGTTCGCGTGTCGGGCCATCGTTTCTGCCACCTTTTTCCGTGCACTGGGTAATCGTGTCGACACGAAGGGTAGTTGAGGTGTGACGCACGCTTCAAAGCCAACCCGCGGGGTCGATGAACAGCGGGTGAATGCCTCACACTGGTGTCCCGTGAGTTCCCAACCACCCATACCGACGCGAGTCGTGCTGCTCTGCGGCCCCTCCGGCTCCGGCAAGTCCCTTCTCTCGGCCCGTTCCGGTCTCCCGGTCCTCAGGCTCGACGACTTCTACAAGGAGGGCGACGACCCGACGCTGCCGCTGGTGGCGGGGAGCTCCGACATCGACTGGGACCACCCCGGATCGTGGGACGCGGACACCGCGGTGGCCGCGATCGTCGAGCTGTGCCGCACGGGCCGCACGAAGATCCCGGTCTACGACATCTCGCTGAGCGCCCGCACCGGCGAGGAGGCGGTCGAGATGGGCCGGACCCCGCTGTTCATCGCGGAGGGCATCTTCGCCGCCGAGATCGTCACCCGCTGCCGGGAGCTCGGGGTGCTGGCCGACGCGCTGTGCCTGAGCCGGGGTCCGGTGCGCACGTTCCGCCGCCGGTTCCTGCGGGATCTGCGCGAGGGCCGCAAGTCCGTGCCGTTCCTGCTGCGCCGCGGCTGGCGCCTGATGCGCCTGGAACGCTCGATCGTCGCCCGCCAGACCGCGCTGGGCGCCCACCCCTGCGACAAGGACGAGGCCCTGGCGCGCCTGACCGCAGCGACGGCGGGCCACCACCCGGCCGCTGCCCCGGCGGCCTGAGCGAGCCGGCCGAACGACTTCGGCGCCTTCTCCGTCGTAGGACCGGAAGACGGTCACCTCGGGAAGGAACCCCCATGACGACTGCACGGCTGGTCATGACGGCGGCGATGGTGGCAATGGTCGCCGGCAGCGCGTCCGGCTGCTCGTCCGGCGGCGAGGCCACGGCCTCCTGCGCGGGGGTCGTGAGATACGAGAACCGCGACTATCTGCCCGCCCAGGACAAGGACTTCACCGTCGGGGAGCGGCTGGGCACCGCCCGCATCCCGGAGTGCGACGACACCCCGGACGACCCCGAGGTCGCCATTCCCGAGGGCACCACCGACGCGTATGCCGTAGCGGGCAGGGACCCCGCCGAGGCCATCGCCGTCGGGGACTCGCCCGCCGGGGCCAGGCTCATGGAGATCGGCTGAGCACACACCAAAGCGGGACCGGACGGGCCCCCCGGCCCTCCAGTCCCGCTTCTCGGTGCTCCCCCGCAGGTCCCCCGTGACCCCGTTGGTCCCCCCACGGGTACCGGCCCCCCAGCCGGTACCCCTGGTCCCCCGTTCCCCCGTGTCGTGCTTTCCCCCCACCCTCAGGCGACGAGCTCCCCGAAGGCGTTCTCCTCGTCACGGCCGAAGCTGAGGACCTCGTCCTCGCGCAGGCGGCGCAGGGACCGCCAGATGCTGGACTTCACCGTGCCGACACTGATGTCGAGGATCTCCGCGATCTCCGGGTCGGTGCGGCCCTCGTAGTAACGAAGGACCAGCATCGTGCGCTGGAGTTCGGGGAGCCGGGCGAGCGCCTGCCACAGGACCGCGCGCAGTTCCGTGCCGCGCATCGCGTCCGTGTCGCCGGGCGTCTCCGGCAGTTCCTCGGTCGGGTATTCGTTCAGCTTGCGGCGGCGCCACGCGCTGATGTGCAGGTTCGTCATGGTGCGGCGGAGGTAGCCCCCGACCGCGGCCTTGTCGCTGATCCGGTCCCACGCCCGGTACGTCGAGAACAGCGCGCTCTGCAGCAGGTCCTCGGCCTCGAAGCGGTCACCGGTCAGGTGGTAGGCGGTGGCGTACAGGGAGGCGCGGCGCTCCTGGACGTAGGCGGTGAACTCCGCCTCCGACAGCGAGCGACGCTCCCCCGAGCCCTCCCTGTACGACGATCCCCCGTGCGCTTCCCCCGTGGAGGTGTCAACCACCGACATGTACCCGGTGTGCTGACGCCCGGTACCGCGAGCGCACCCCCGTCCGCTCACGGCCCCGGACTCCTTGGAACCCCGGCCCCCGTTCACGTCGTGCAGCCGCGTGATCACTGCGCTGGTGCTGATGCTGTGCAGTGTGCTCATCTCGCGCCCCCCGTCGTGGACTTCCGGTGTTCGGCTTGCTCAGGCGGTGGTTCCTTGCCTGTGCCGAGAACTCTGCCAACGCACCTTCATGGCTGTGTCCGCCGACTGTCACAGACCTGTCACAGGGGCCGGTCCCAGGAATTGCACAACGGACCCACAGAGGGGTGCCGTACGGAACCCGCGGGTGAGGCCGTACAGACTGCCTGGCCCCACAGGTCGAACCGCACCCCCTCCATGGGCCAGAATGAGCCCGTGCCTTCCCTGTTGCTGATCGAGGACGACGACGCCATCCGTACGGCCCTGGAGCTGAGCCTCACGCGCCAGGGCCACCGGGTTGCCACCGCTGCCACCGGCGAGGACGGCCTGAAGCTGCTGCGTGAGCAGCGGCCGGACCTGATCGTGCTGGATGTGATGCTGCCCGGCATCGACGGGTTCGAGGTGTGCCGGCGCATCCGGCGCACCGACCAGCTGCCGATCATCCTGCTGACCGCGCGCAACGACGACATCGACATCGTCGTCGGACTGGAGTCCGGCGCCGACGACTATGTCGTCAAGCCGATCCAGGGCCGGGTGCTGGACGCCCGGATCCGGGCCGTGCTGCGACGCGGGGAGCGCGAGTCGACCGACGCGGCGAGCTTCGGCTCCCTGGTCATCGACCGCGCGGCCATGACCGTGACGAAGAACGGCGAGGACCTCCAACTCACCCCGACCGAGCTCAGGCTGCTCCTTGAGCTGAGCCGGCGGCCCGGACAGGCGCTGTCCCGCCAGCAGTTGCTGCGGCTGGTCTGGGAGCACGACTACCTCGGTGACTCGCGCCTGGTGGACGCCTGTGTCCAGCGGCTGCGCGCCAAGGTCGAGGACGTGCCGTCGTCCCCGACGCTGATCCGTACCGTGCGGGGCGTGGGCTACCGGCTGGACACGCCTCAGTGACCGAAGCGCAAGGGGGGTTCCGCGACTGGTTCGCGGTTCGCAAGGGTGTGTGGTCACGGCTGCGTTTCACCAGTCTGCGGCTGCGGCTCGTCGTCGTCTTCGGCCTGGTGGCGCTGACCGCGGCCGTGTCCGCGTCCGGGATCGCCTACTGGCTCAACCGCGAGGCGGTCCTCACCCGCGCCCAGGACGCGGTGCTGCGGGACTTCCAGCAGGAGATGCAGAACCGCGCGGGCGCCCTGCCGGAGAACCCCACGCAGGACGAACTCCAGCAGGCGGCGGGGCAGATGGCGGGCAGCAGCCAGCGCTTCAGCGTGCTGCTCGTGTCCTCCGACGCGGGCGGCAGGACGGTGTACGGCAATTCGGGCGCCCTGGACGGCTTCACGCTCCAGGACGTGCCCGGGTCGCTGCGCGAGGCGGTGAACGAGAAGCAGAAGGTCGACTCCGCCAACAAGTACGCCTATCACCTGTACTGGCAGCGGACCGTCGACCACGACACCCCGTACCTGGTCGCCGGCACGCGGGTGATCGGCGGCGGCCCGACCGGTTACATGCTCACCTCGCTCGAACCGGAGGCCAAGGACCTCAACTCCCTCGCCTGGTCGCTGGGTATCGCCACCGGGCTCGCCCTGATCGGCTCCGCACTGCTCGCGCAGGCCGCCGCGACGACCGTACTGAAGCCGGTGCACCGGCTGGGAGTCGCCGCCCGGCGGCTCGGCGAGGGCAAGCTGGACACCCGGCTCAGGGTGTCGGGCACCGACGAACTCGCCGATCTGTCACGCACGTTCAACTACGCGGCCGAGGCGCTGGAG
Organism: Streptomyces sp. NPDC058307; assembly: GCF_042880295.1. Taxonomy (NCBI): domain Bacteria; kingdom Bacillati; phylum Actinomycetota; class Actinomycetes; order Kitasatosporales; family Streptomycetaceae; genus Streptomyces; species Streptomyces sp. NPDC058307. The sequence continues at coordinate 7,652 of NZ_JBHVYZ010000107.1, read as the reverse complement.
AAACGGGTCGAGGACATGTCCGCCCGCGACGACGCGTCCCGGCGGTTCGTGGCGGACATGAGCCATGAGCTGCGGACGCCGCTCACCGCGATGACCGCCGTGACGGAGATCCTGGAGGAGGAGCTGGAGGCCGAGTCCGGCTCCATGGACCCGATGATCGAGCCGGCCGTGCGGCTGGTGGTCAGCGAGACCCGCAGGCTCAACGACCTGGTCGAGAACCTGATGGAGGTCACCCGCTTCGACGCGGGTACGGCCCGGCTGGTCCTGGACGACGTCGACCTGGCCGACCAGATCACCGCGTGCATCGACGCGCGCGCGTGGCTGGACGCGGTGGAGCTGGACGCCGAGCGCGGCATGCACGCCCGCCTCGACCCGCGCCGCCTGGACGTGATCCTGGCCAACCTGATCGGCAACGCCCTCAAGCACGGCGGCTCCCCGGTGCGGGTGGCGGTGCGCACGGCGGACGACGAGATAGTCATCCGGGTCAGCGACCACGGCCCCGGCATCCCCGAGGACGTCCTCCCGCACGTCTTCGACCGCTTCTACAAGGCCAGCGCCTCCCGCCCGCGCTCCGAGGGCAGCGGCCTCGGCCTCTCGATCGCCCTGGAGAACGCCCACATCCACGGTGGCGAGATCACCGCGGCGAACTCCCCCGGCGGGGGCGCCGTGTTCACGCTGCGGCTTCCCCGGGACGCCTCGGAGCTGGCGGAACAGCTCATGGAGGCCAAGAAGGACGACGGCAAGGCGAAGAAGGGACAGCCGTGATGCGCCCGGAGCGACGACGTACCCGGCGGGCCGACGCACCGCGCGCCGGGCTGAGCGCGCCGCGGCTGCTGGCGCTCCCGCTGCTCGCCCTGCTGGTCGCCGGGTGCGGGATCCGGCCCACCGAGGTGCCTACCGACTTCGGTCCCGCGCCCTCCCGGGTGCGGTGCTCGCTGTCCGAGCCGGACGCCTCGGAGCCGTCCTCGCACGGTCTCGCCGTGCAGGTGTTCCTGCTGTGCGGGTCGTCGCTGGTGGCCGTCGACCGGAGCCTGCGGGTCCCCGACGGCACGGCCGACTCCCAGCGGCGGGTGCTGGTCGCGCAGGGGCTCCTCGACCAGCTCGCCGAGACCCCGTCGACGGCCGAGCGGGAGGCCGGCTACCAGACGTACGTCCGCGGCGGCATGACCGTCGGCGGGCCGCGCCCCAAGGACCCCGAGGACACGCTCCGGCTGAGCACCCCGCCCGCCGAGCTCTCCGCCTACGCCCTCGCCCAGGTCGTGTGCACCTTCTCCGACTCGGCCGCGGCGGAGGGCGACGGTTCCGTCATCCTCGGCGGCCCCATGAACGCACCGCTGCGCCGCTACGACTGCACGGACGAGGTCCGTTCCCAGCCGAGCAGCCACCAGCCGCCGTCGACCGAGGTGACGGGCGGCTGACGCGGGTCCGGGGACCACGTGTGGCGCAGCCCTCACCCGGGTACCCCGGGCGTTCCGGAACCGATCGTGCCGAGCGGGGCGTCTAGGGGTTCGTGCAGCGTCAAGGCTTCGTAGGCGGCAATGCCGCCCTTCGCGTCCGTGTGGCAGGAGGTGCCCTCCTGGTCGCACACCTCGCGTTCGTCGCCTGGTTCACGCTGCGTCCGCTGGACGTGCCCTGGGTCGTCCCGGCCAATCTGCATCCGTTCGCCGGCATCCGCGCCGACCTCGCCCTCGGCGGGCGGGAGGCGGCCCTGCGGATCGGCAAGGGGCTCGCGCTCCTGGCCCCGCTCGGTCTGCTGCTCCCGATGGTGCACGGCCGACTGTGGGCGTCGCCCGTCGGTTCCCTGATCCGCACCTGTGTGGCGGGCGCGCTGATCTCGCTGGGCATAGAGCTGCTCCAGACCGGCGTCCCCGGCCAGGTCGTCGACATCGACTCCCTGTTCCTGAACACCGCGGGCGTCGCCCTCGCGCACCTCGTCATCGTGCCGGCGGTACGCCACTCGCTGCGCCGCAGGACCGAGCGGCACCGGCGCACCACCGTCCGCCAGGAGGAGCCGGCTCAGGGTAGGACCCCGACGATTCCCAGGGTCGGGATCGCACCGTAGAGCGACGCTTTGCGGCGTTCGTCTCCGTAGCGTTGAAGACAGCTGGAGAGGGTCACCCGGACCCGAACCCGACGCTCACGAAGGAGCCGCAATGTCCCGCCTCGCCCGCCCCACCAACGGCCGCATGATCGGCGGAGTGTGTGCCGCGCTGGCACGGCGCTTCGGCACCTCCGCGACCACGATGCGCGTGATCTTCCTGGTGTCCTGCCTGCTGCCGGGCCCGCAGTTCCTGCTCTACATAGCCCTGTGGATCCTGTTCCCCTCGGAGGACAAGGCGCAGGCCGCCTGGTGACACCTGTGTGCACGGACACCGGTGGGGGGCCGCCCCCCCCTCAGGGGGGGGCGGCCCCCCCCCCCGCGGGGGGGGGGGGCCGCCACCGCCGCGGCGCCGCCCCGGGGGGGCGGGGGGCGCGGCGG
>NZ_JBHVYZ010000107.1:0-5163 GCF_042880295.1 Streptomyces sp. NPDC058307 | reverse complement strand
CCGTCCCCCCCTGGCCCCCCCGGGCCCCGGCCGGGGGCCCACCGGTGGCCCCCGCCCCCGGGGGGGCCCCCCCCCCGCCGCGCGGGGCCCCCCCCCCCACCGGCGCGTGCGAGGAGCGGAACGTCTCAGCCGATCGGCAGACCGTTGAGGCCGGTGCCGCTGCCGGGCACGACCTGGCCGATCGGCAGGCCGCCGAGGAGACCGGCGAGGGGCCCGGTCGGGCCGTCGGAGAGCACCTTCTCGACGGCGGGCTGCGCGGTCGAGATGCCCTTGGCGAGTGCCGGCTGGGCCTGCGTCAGCGCTTCACCGGCGCCCGGCAGCGCCTTGGTGACGTTCTCGGTGGGGAGCCCCTGGGAGACGGAGCCGAGCGCCTGAGTGGCGTCCGGGACCGCCGGAGCGGCGTTCGCGGCACCCGCGCCGGCGGCGGCGAAGGCGGCACCGAGGGCGGCGACACCGAGGGTCTTGGCAGCAGACTGCTTCATGAAATGCGTCCTCGAAATGGGTTTACGGGATGTCAGCGGTCCACGAACGTAAACACGGGAAACCGTCCACCGCAAACATCGAAATGCGGACGGATGGTGAACACCCGCCCGCATTCCGCACCCGAGGATTTTCCTTGTCAGCTCTCCTCGGCCACAGAACCGCTGGTGGAGGCGGTCTGCTGGAACAGCCATTCGGACTTCAGCTCGGCATATCCGGGCTTGACGACGTCATTGATCATCGCAAGTCGTTCATCGAAAGGAATGAACGCTGATTTCATCGCATTGACGGAGAACCACTGCATGTCGTCGAGCGAATAACCGAACGCGTCGACAAGATGCTCGAATTCCTGACTCATGCTGGTGCCGGACATCAGCCGGTTGTCGGTGTTCACGGTGGCCCGGAAGTGCAGGCGCCGCAGCAGCCCGATCGGGTGCTCGGCGTACGAGGACGCGGCCCCGGTCTGGAGATTGGAACTGGGGCACAGCTCCAGCGGGATCCGCTTGTCCCGGACGTAGGAGGCGAGCCGTCCGAGCTTGACCGTGCCGTCCTCGTGGACCTGGATGTCGTCGATGATGCGCACGCCGTGCCCGAGCCGGTCGGCGCCGCACCACTGCAGGGCCTGCCAGATGGACGGCAGCCCGAAGGCCTCGCCGGCGTGGATGGTGAAGTGGTTGTTCTCGCGCTTGAGGTACTCGAAGGCGTCGAGATGCCGGGTGGGCGGGTACCCGGCCTCGGCGCCCGCGATGTCGAAGCCGACGACGCCCAGGTCCCGGTACCGGTTGGCGAGTTCGGCGATCTCCAGGGCACGGGCCGCGTGCCGCATCGCGGTGAGCAGGGCGCCGACGCGGATGCGGTGGCCGTTGGCCCTGGCCCTGCGCTCGCCCTCGCGGAAGCCCTCGTTGACGGCCTCGACGACCTCTTCGAGGGTCAGCCCCTTCTCCAGGTGCTGCTCGGGGGCGTACCGCACCTCGGCGTAGACGACGCCGTCCGCGGCGAGGTCCTCGGCGCACTCGGCGGCGACCCGGGTGAGTGCCTCACGGGTCTGCATGACGCCGACGGTGTGCGAGAAGGTCTCCAGGTACCGCTCCAGCGAACCGGAGTCCGCGGCCTCGCGGAACCAGACGCCCAGCCGGTCCGCGTCGGTCTCGGGGAGCGCGGTGTACCCCGTGTCCCGGGCGAGGTCGACGATCGTGCCGGGGCGCAGCCCGCCGTCGAGGTGGTCGTGCAGCAGAACCTTGGGTGCCCGGCGGATCTGGTCCGGGCTCGGGGGGTTCCCCCTCGGGTCAGTCTGGCTCGTCATCTACGCACTCTAACTCCTACGCGCGTAGAGCGCCCGCTGTACGAATCCGCCGATACGTAACGGTGACCGCCCGGCCCCGTGTCGTACACCCGGGCTTCTGACACTGTTCTGTCATGGCACAGCAAGCGACGCCGGTTCGCAGCGCCCGACTGGGCAGGACACTCGGCCCGGAGCCGGCGGCGGTGAGCGGGGTGGTGCTGCTCCTCCCGGGCGGCGACGAGACCTCACTGCGCAGACCCGCCTCGATGCGACTGCCCTCCGCCACAAGGGCGTTGGGACGACGACTCGCCCGCGCGGGACACGCCGAGGGGCTCGCCGCACATCTGGTGCACTACCGCTATCGCGGGTGGAACGGCAGCGAGGCGCATCTCGCGCACGACGCGACCTGGGCCGCCGACGAGGTCGTACGGCGGTACGGCGACGTCCCCGTGGCCCTGGTCGGCGTCGACATGGGCGCACGGGCCGCACTGCGCGCGGGCGGGCACGAGGCCGTCAACTCGGTGGTGGCGCTTGCTCCTTGTCTGCCCGAGGAGGATGTGGCGGCCGAGCCCGAACCGGTCAAGCAGCTCGTGGGGCGGCGGGTGTTGATCGTGCACGGGACCAACGACCAGCGGTCAGACCCCGAGTTGTCGTTCCGGTTCGCGTCCCGGGCGAAGAAGGCGAACCGGGAGGTGTGCCGGTTCGAGGTGCACTCCGACGGGCACGGACTGCACCAGTACCGGGCCGAAGTGCACGCGCTCACCGAGGACTTCGTGATGGGGGCACTGTTCGGGCGGGTGCTGTCCCGGCCGGTGCAGGACGCGCTGGCCGCTCCGCCGCCGTTGGGGCTGCGGATGCCGCTCGCCTCCGGGTTCGGGCGGCGGCGGTAGGCCGGGGCGGCGGTAGGCCGGGGCGGCGGTAGGCCGGGGCGGCGGGGTCGTAGGTCAGGGCAGCAGGTTCCCCCTCCTCGACAGCAGGAACTTCTTGAAGGCGGCCACCGGGGGTGTGTCCGGGTGCCCGTCCAGCCAGGCGACACCGATCTCGCGGGCCGCCCGGGGGGCCGTGACCGTCAGTTCCACGACCCCCGGGCGCGGGAAGGCCGGCGGCGGCAGCAGGGCGACGCCCAGCCCTGCCGCCACCAGCCCCCGCAGCGTCTCCGCCTCCTCGCCCTCGAAGGCGATGCGGGGTTTGAACCCGGCCTCCTGGCAGAGGTCGTCGGTGATGCGGCGCAGACCGTAACCGGGCTCCAGGGTGACGAAGGACTCCTCGGCGGCCTCGGCGAGGCGTACCCGCCTGCGGGCCGCGAGCGGGTGGTCGGCGGGGACCACGAGCCGCAGCTTCTGTTCGTCGAGGCGCCGGGCCACGAGGTCGGGGGCGTCCGGGACCGGTGAGGTCAGGCACAGGTCCAGCTCGCCCGCGCGCAGGCGTTCGATCATCGCCTCGCCGTAGTTCTGGACCAGGCTGAAGCGGACGCGGGGATGGTCGGCGCGGAAGGCCCTGATGAGGCCGGGCACCGTCTCCGAGCCCATGGTGTGCAGAAAGCCGAAGGCGACCTTGCCGGTGGCCGGGTCGGCGTCGGCACGGACCTCGTCGGCGGCGCGCCTGATCTCGGCGAGGGCGCGTTCGACGGAGCCGAGGAAGGTGCGGCCGGCGGGGGTGAGGGAGACCGTCCGGCCGATGCGGGCGAAGAGGTCGACGCCGAGGTCCTGCTCCAGGCGGACCATGGCCCGGGAGAGCGTCGACTGGGGTACGTCCATCTCCTGGGCGGCGCGGGTGACGTGCTCGGTGCGGGCCACGCCTGCGAAGTAGGCGAGCCGCGGGGCCAGCGACATCACCATGTCTTCTGTGTCACTGGACGGTGGCAGACGCGCCTGTGACCTCTGCTGATGCTCCATGGGAACGATTATGGCGAATCCATGCATTGGACGGATGAGCGCGGTCGTACGTAACTTCGAGGCATGCCTGCCAGTACCGAGGCGCCCACCCGCGTGGGCGCCGCATCCCCCGCCGTATCCCCCGCCGCAACCCCCGCCTCCGCCGCCGTCGACTCCCGTCTGACCCCGGGCGGCCCCGGCTACCGCCGGATGAGCTTCGCCCTCTTCCTCGCCGGTGTCGCGACCTTCGCGCTGCTGTACTCCACCCAGGCCCTCCTCCCGCTGATCTCGGGCGAGTTCGGGGTCGCGGCGAGCGAGGCCAGCTGGACGGTGGCGGCGGCGACCGGCGGCCTGGCGCTGTTCGTGCTGCCGATGAGCGCCCTCTCCGAGCGCTTCGGACGCCGTACGGTCATGACGGCGTCGCTGGCGGTCGCGGTGACGGTCGGGATCCTGGTCCCCTTCGCGCCCTCGCTGACCACGCTGGTCGTGCTGCGGGCGGTGCAGGGTGCGGCCCTGGCGGGACTGCCCGCCTCCGCGACGGCGTATCTCGCCGAGGAGGTCCGCCCCAAGGCACTGGTCACGGCGATCGGCCTGTTCGTCGCCGGCAACAGCGTCGGCGGGATGAGCGGCCGGGTCATCACCGGCTGGGTCGCGCAGGAGTGGGGCTGGCGGGTGGCCGTGGGGGTCATCGGCGCGATCGCGGTGGCCTGCGCGGTGGCGTTCCGCCTGCTGCTGCCGGCGCCGAAGCACTTCGTGGCGGGCTCGCTGCGGCCGGGCGTCCTGCTCGGCACGGTCCGGGCGCACCTCTCCAACCCGCTGCTGCGCCGCCTCTACGCCATCGGCGCGCTGTTCATGACGGTCTTCGGCGGCGTGTACACGGTGATCGGCTACCGGCTGACCGAGGCGCCCTTCTCCCTCCCGCAGGGCATCGTCGGCTCGATCTTCCTGGTCTACCTGGTGGGCACGGTGTCCGCGTCGACGGCGGGCCGGCTCGTCGGCCGCCTGGGCCGGCGGGGCGCGCTGTACGCGGCGGGCGGTACGACGGCCGCGGGCCTGCTGCTCTCGCTGGCCGGCTCCCTCTGGCTGGTCCTGCTCGGCCTGGTCCTGATCACCGGCGGTTTCTTCGCGGGACACGCGGTGGCGTCCTCGGCGGTCAGCAAGACGGCGACACAGGGCCGCGCGCAGGCCTCGGCGCTGTACCAGTCCGCCTACTACATCGGCTCCAGCGCGGGCAGCACGGTCGGCGCGCTCGCCTTCCACGCGGGCGGCTGGGGCGGGACGGTCGGGGTCGGACTGCTGGCGGTGTTCGGCGTGGTGTCGATCACCGTCCTCGGTACGCGTGCGGCTCGGGCCCAGCAGCGGCTCGCGACGGCCTGAGCCGCACGTTCTGCTTCCCCTGACCGGGGTCGGCCGGTCAGGGGATGTTTTTTCGCCCCCGCCGCCCCTACCCGTCCCGTCCTCCAGGGGCTGCCACCCCCTCGCCCCCGCTCCCAGGGGGCTCTGCCCCCTGGACCCCCGCTCCTCAAA
>NZ_JBHVYZ010000106.1:0-18264 GCF_042880295.1 Streptomyces sp. NPDC058307 | reverse complement strand
ACACCAGTCTGGAATCGGATCGTGCGATCCCGATTCAGGAGGTGGCGACCATGCCCCGCACCGTCACTGTGGGCCTCGACGGCTCGCCCGAGAGCCGCGCCGCCGCCGAATGGGCGGCCAGGGAGGCCAGGCTGCGCGGCCTGCGGCTGAAGCTCGTCAACGTCGGGGAGCCGGTTCCCACGCCGATGGCGCAGGCCCCGCTCCTGGGCGCCGAGCCCCAGCAGCACGGGACCGGGCGAAGCGAGACGGATGCGCCCCCGGCAGAAGGGTGGGGGCGGATCTGCCGTGAGTCCGCGGAAGGACTGAGGCTGCGGCACCCCGGTGTCGAGATCACCGCGGAGCAGGTCTCCGGCCGGCCCGGCGAGATCCTGGCGCACCTGGCCGAGGACGCCGCGCTGCTCGTCCTGGGCTCGCGCGGGATGAGCGGGGTCGCCGGGTTCCTGGTGGGCTCGGTCGGCCTCGCCGTCGTGGCGCACGCCGAGCGGCCCGTGGTCCTCGTACGGGCCGGTGAACAGGCCGCCGACGAGCACCTGATGGATCCGACGGGCATCCCGTCCGCCGCGGCCCCCTACCGGCCCGTGGTCCTGGGTCTGGACACCGACGACCCGGACCCCTCGCTCGTCGAGTTCGCCTTCGACGCGGCCGGCCGCCGCGCCACCTCCCTGCGGGTCGTCCACGGCTGGAACCCGCCGCCCTACTACGCCTACGGCCTCTCCTCCGACCTCGAACTCCATACCGAGCTGTCCCGGCAGCAGGCCACCGCCCTGACCGATCTCCTGCGCCCGTGGCGGCAGAAGTTCTCCACCGTCGAGGTCGTCGAGGAGTCCCGGTACGGAACGGCCGCCATTCACCTGGTCGACGCTTCCCGCGAGGCCTCCCTGGTCGTCGTGGGCCGCCGCATCCGCCGCAGCCCGCTCGGCGCCCGCGTCGGCCCGATCACACACGCCGTACTGCACCACTCCACCGCCCCCGTCGCCGTCGTCGCACACGGCTGACCTGCTCCGAGGAGGAGAGAGTCCATGAAGGCAGCAGTCGTACGAGCCTTCGGCGAGCCCCTGGTCATCGAGGAGCGTCCCGATCCCGAGCCCGGCCCCGGACAGGTCCGGGTCCGGGTCGAGGCCTGCGGGCTGTGCCACACCGACATCCACGCCGCCCGCGGAGACTGGCCGGTCAGGCCGAGCCCGCCGTTCGTCCCCGGCCACGAGGGCGTCGGCCTGGTCGAGGCCCTCGGCGACGGCGTCACGCACCTCGCACCGGGGCAGCGCGTCGCCGTTCCCTGGTTGGGCAGGACGTGCGGGCGATGCGAGTATTGCCTGTCCGGCCGGGAGACGCTGTGCGAGCAGCAGATCAACACCGGATACGGGTGCGACGGCGGGTACGCGGAGAAGATGCTGGCCTGGGCCGACTTCGCCCAACCGGTGCCCCAGGGCATCAGCGCCCTGGAGGCCGCACCGCTGACCTGCGCAGGCGTCACCACGTACAAGGCGCTCAAGGTCGCCGACGTCAAGCCGACCCAGCTGGTAGCCATCTCCGGTGTCGGAGGACTGGGCCACCTGGCGGTGCAGTACGCGAAGATCGCCGGGGCGACCGTCGCCGCGATCGACGTCACCGACGAGAAGCTCGAACTCGCCGCGGAACTCGGTGCCGACCTCGTCATCGACGCCCGCAAGCAGGACCCGGGAGAGGTGCTGCGACGGTACGGCGGTGCGCATGCCGCCGTCGCGCTCGCGGTGAACGAGGCGGCGTTCTCGGCGGCGTACGCCGGGCTGCGGCGCGGCGGGAAGCTCGTGATGGTGGCCCTGCCGGCGCACGGCACGATCCAGGTCCCGATCTTCGACACGGTGCTGAACGGCACCTCGGTGATCGGCTCCATCGTGGGCACCCGGCAGGACCTGGCCGAGGTCTTCCAGCTCCACTCGGCAGGCCGCACCAGGGTCGTCTACGAGACACGGCCGCTCACCGGCGTCAACGAGTCCATCGACGAGGTGCTGCGCGGCGACATCAAGGCACGGATCGTCTTCGACATGGCCCCGGGAAGGTGACGGCGATGGAACTCCCCCTGGTCGTGGGCGTCGACGGTTCCGAGCCGAGTCTGCGCGCCGTGGACTGGGCGGCCGACGAGGCCGCCCTGCGCGGGGTGCCACTGAGGCTGGTGTACGCCTCGCTGTGGGAACACTACGAGGGTCCCGCCCTCGCCACGGGTCTTGGCAGAACCTCGGAGCAGGTGCTGGCCGACACCATCGTCGAGGCCGCCGCGAAGCGTGCGCACCGCCGCGAGGCGGACGTGAAGATCTCCACCGAGGTACTGCCCGAGGAACCGGTGCCCGCTCTGCTGCGCGAGGCCTGTATCGCTTCCGCACTGGTCCTGGGCTCGCGCGGCCGCGGCGGCATCGCCGAGCTGCTGCTCGGCTCGGTCAGCCTCGCGGTCGCCGCCCGCGCCGACTGCCCGGTGATCGTGCTGCGCGGCAGCCACGACAACCGGGCGAAGTCCGCGATGCGCGGGCCCGTCGTGCTGGGGGTCGGCGAGGAGTCGGAGAACTCGGAGGCCGTGCGTTTCGCCTTCCAGGAGGCGGCGCGGCGCCGGGTGCCCCTGGAGGCAGTACGCGCCTGGCGGTGCTCCGGGCACGAGACCACCGACCATCCTCTGATGACCGGCGGACCCGCCCGACTGCACGAGGAGCGGGCCGTTCAGACCCTGGACGCGGCGCTGCGGGATGCCCCGGAGGGTGTGGAGCTGCACCGGCGTACGGCCGAAGGCCCCGCACACGAGGTGCTGCTCGACGCCTCGGCCGATGCCGGCCTGCTCGTCGTCGGCGCCCAGCGGCGCCACGGCCACGCCGGGCTCCAGCTCGGCCGGGTCGCCCACGCGGTCCTGCACCACTCCGCCTGCCCGGTGGCCGTCGTACCCCAAAGGGCATGACCGGCTCAGAGCGCCTCCGTGTGCACAACGCGCGGGTTCACGTGCTCCGGGACGCGTTTGAACGCGGCGCCCTTCGAACACCACGACGAGCGGGCGCCCTCGGTTCGCGCCCCTTCCTGAAGTCCGACTCGCCTCGATGACTTACGGAGTAACCATGCCCAAGGTCGAACACCGGAACAGCACCGTGCTGACCGACGAGGAACTGCACACCCTGGACGCCCACTGGCGGGCCGCCAACTACCTGGCCGTCGGCCAGATCTACCTGATGGCCAACCCGCTCCTCACCGAACCCCTCACCGCCGCCCACATCAAGCCCCGGCTGCTCGGCCACTGGGGCACTTCCCCGGGCCTCAACCTCGTGTACACGCACCTCAACCGGGTGATCAAGGGGCGCGGTCTCGACGCGCTGTGCGTATGGGGTCCCGGCCACGGCGGGCCTGCGGTGCTCGCGAACTCCTGGCTGGAGGGCAGCTACAGCGAGACCTACCCGGACGTCTCGCGGGACGCGGCGGGTATGGACCGGCTTTTCCGGCAGTTCTCATTCCCCGGCGGAGTACCCAGCCATGTCGCACCGGAGACACCCGGCTCGATCCACGAGGGCGGCGAGCTCGGCTACTCACTCGCGCACGCCTACGGCGCCGCCTTCGACAACCCGGACCTGCTGGTCGCCTGTGTGATCGGCGACGGTGAAGCGGAGACCGGGCCGCTCGCCGCGTCCTGGCACTCCAACAAGTTCCTCGACCCGGTGCACGACGGCGCAGTCCTGCCGATCCTGCACCTCAACGGCTACAAGATCGCCAACCCGACCGTGCTGTCCAGGCTCCCGGAGTCGGAACTCGACGAGTTGCTGCGCGGCTACGGCCACGAGCCGATCCATGTCACCAGCGACGACCCGCACCAGGTCCACCGTGCCATGGCCGACGCCTTCGACCAGGCGCTGGACCGCATCGCCCTGATGCAGCGCACGGCCCGCGAGGACGGCGTGACCGAGCGCGCGCGCTGGCCCATGATCGTGCTGCGCACGCCGAAGGGCTGGACGGGGCCCGCCGAGGTCGACGGAGTCCCGGTCGAGGGCACCTGGCGCGCCCATCAGGTCCCGCTGTCCGCCGTACGCGAGAACCCGGAGCACCTGCGACAGTTGGAGACCTGGCTGCGCTCGTACCGTCCCGAGGAACTGTTCGGCGCCGACGGGCAGCCCGCCGCCGACGTCCTCGCCTGTGTCCCCGAGGGGACCCGCCGACTGGGCGCCACCCCACATGCCAACGGCGGTCTGCTCGTACGTGACCTGCCGATGCCCTCCCTCGACCGCTTCGCCGTCCCCGTCGACAAGCCGGGCGCCACCCTGCACGAGCCCACCCGGGTCCTCGGCGACCTCCTCGAACAGGTCATGCGGGAGACATCGGCACGGCGCGACTTCCGCCTGGTGGGCCCGGACGAGACCGCGTCCAACCGGCTCGGCGCCGTCTTCAACGCCAGCGGCAAGGCCTGGCAGGCCCAGATCCTTCAGGTGGACGAGCACCTGGACCGGCACGGCCGGGTCATGGAGATCCTCTCCGAACACCTCTGCCAGGGCTGGCTGGAGGGCTATCTCCTCACCGGACGGCACGGACTGTTCTCCTGCTACGAGGCGTTCGTGCACATCGTCGACTCGATGGTCAACCAACACATCAAGTGGCTCAAGACATCGCGGGAGTTGTCGTGGCGGGCCCCGATCGCCTCCCTCAACTACCTCCTGACGTCGCATGTGTGGCGTCAGGACCACAACGGCTTCTCGCACCAGGACCCCGGGTTCATCGACCATGTCCTCAGCAAGAGCCCCGAGGTCGTCCGGGTCTACCTGCCACCGGACGCCAACACCCTGCTGTCCGTGGCGGATCACGTCCTGCGCAGCCGGGACTACGTCAACGTGATCGTGGCCGGCAAGCAGCCCTGTTTCGACTGGCTGTCCATGGACGAGGCCCGCGCCCACTGCGCCCGCGGCGCCGGGATCTGGGACTGGGCCGGCAGTGAGAACGGCGAGCGGGAACCGGATGTCGTCCTCGCCTGTGCGGGCGACGTGCCCACCCTGGAAATCCTGGCAGCCTCCGATCTGCTGCGGCGCCATCTGCCGGAACTCGCCGTCCGGGTCGTCAACGTCGTCGACCTGGCCCGGCTGCTGCCGCGCGAGGAACACCCGCACGGAATGGGCGACTTCGAGTACGACGGCCTGTTCACGACCGACAAGCCGGTGATCTTCGCCTACCACGGCTACCCCTGGCTGATCCACCGCCTCTCCTACCGCCGCACCGGCCACGCCAACCTCCACGTCCGCGGCTACAAGGAGATGGGCACCACGACCACGCCGTTCGACATGGTCGTCCGCAACGACATGGACCGCTACCGGCTGGTCATGGACGTCATCGACCGGGTCCCCGGACTCGCCGTCCGCGCCGCCGCCGTACGGCAGGAGATGGCCGACGCCCGCACCCGCCACCACGCCTGGATCCGCGAGCACGGCACCGACCTGCCCGAGGTCACCGACTGGACCTGGACAGGCTGAACACCCTTACCCGCAAAGGAGTTCAACGCCATGACCGTACGCGTCGGCATCAACGGCTTCGGCCGCATAGGCCGCACCTACCTCCGCGCGGCCCTCGGCCGGGCGGAGGCGGGCACCCAGTACGTCGTGGTGGTCGCCGTCAACGACATCGCTCCGCCCGCCACCCTGGCCCATCTACTGGAGTACGACTCGACGTTCGGCCGGATCGGACGCGAGATCACCCACGACGACAGTTCGATCACCGTCGACGGCCATCGCATCGCCGTCACCGCCGAACGCGACCCGGCCGCCCTCCAATGGGCCGACTACGGAGCCGGCATCGTCATCGAGTCCACCGGGCACTTCCGTGATCGCGACTTGGCCGCACTGCACCTGAAAAGCGGCGCCCACACGGTGCTGCTCTCCGCGCCCGGCAAGAACCCGGACGCCACCATCGTGATGGGCGTCAACGACGGCACGTACGACCGCCACAGTGACCGGATCGTGTCGGCGGCCTCCTGCACCACCAACTGTGTCGCACCCATGGTCAAGGTTCTCCACGAGACCTTCGGCATCGACCGCGGAACGATGACCATCATCCACGGCTACACCAGCGACCAGTCCCTGCTGGACGGCCCGCACAAGGACCTGCGCCGGGCCCGCTCCGCGGCGCTGAGCATCATCCCGACCAGCACGGGAGCCGCCCGCGCGGTCGGCCTGGTGCTGCCGGAACTGGCGGGTGCGCTGGAGGGCATCGCAGTCCGCGTGCCCGTCGAGGACGGCTCGCTCACGGACCTCGCGGTGGTGCTGCGGCGCGAGGCGACGGTGGACGAGATAAACACGGTCTTCGCCGAAGCCGCTCAGGGTCCGTTGAACGGCATCCTCCGCGTGTCGAAGGCGCCCATCGTCTCCCGCGACGTCATCGGCGACCCCGCTTCCTGCGTCTTCGACCCGGCGCTGACGCAGGCGCACGGCAATCTTGTCAAGGTCTTCGGCTGGTACGACAACGAGTGGGGCTACACCAACCGGCTCCTGGATCTCACGGCGCTGGTGGCCGACGACTGAGGGCGCCGACCCGTACACCGGCGTCACCGTCACCCCGGCCGGGCCCACGCCCGCACCCGCGACGTCCGCCGGGTGCCGGCCTGGGCCGTTGCCGTGCGGGACCGGGCTCCAGGGCCGATCGGCCCCCAAAGCACCCCCGGACAGCCCATGCGGTCACTGCCCGATCCGCTGGATGCTCGAAGTGTCAGAAGGCTTTGGAGGAGACCCACGATGACGTATGACACGCTCAGCCGACCCACGGTCCATGCCCTGCTCTCGGACGGCACCACCGTGTGCATACGCCCTGTGCGGCCGGGCGATCACGAGCAGCTGCAGGGGCTCTACGAGGAGATGTCCGCGGAGAGTCTGCGGCTGCGGTTCTTCGCGGTGAGCCGGCGTTCCGCAGCGATGGCCACCGACCGGGCGTGTGCGCCGCCGCGCCCGGGCTACCGGGCGCTGATGGCCGAGTCGCAGGGGCAGGTGATCGGCCTGGCCGAGTACGAGGTCGGCGGCGACGCGGCCACGGCCGAGATCTCCATCGCGGTGGCCGACGGACTGCACCACCGTGGCGTCGGCACACTCCTCATCGAGCATCTGGTCTCCGCCGCCCGTGCGGACGGCATCACCACGTTCACGGCGGACGCACTCTCGGAGAACCATGAAGTCCTTCGGCTCTTCACCGACCTGGGCCTGCGCACCGCACGCCGTTTCGAGGGTCCGGAGGTGCGCTGCGTCATCGCACTGAACGAGAACGACGACGAGGACGACCACGGCTATCGATCTGCCGTCGAGGCCCGCGGCCGGGCCGCCGACGTGGCCAGCCTGGAGCCGCTGCTGCGGCCGACCGCGATCGCCGTGGTAGGCGCCGGGCGCAGGCCGGGATCGGTGGGGCGGGCCCTCCTGCATCATCTGCACGAGGGCGGCTTCACCCGACGGCTCTTCGCGGTGAACCCCTGTGCCACCTCGATCCTCGGCGTGCCGTCCCACCCCTCGGTCAGCGCGCTGCCCAAGGTCCCGGATCTCGCCGTCCTCGCGGTGCCCGCGGCAGCCCTCCCCGACACCGCGGAGGAGTGCGGCAAGGCCGGAGTACGGGCACTGCTCGTCGTCTCGGCCGGCCTCGACAGCCGGCAGGCGGAAGCACTCATGGCCGCCTGCCGCACGTACGGCATGCGCCTCGTCGGCCCCAACTCCCTCGGCATCACCAACACCGACCCGGCACTCTCCCTCGACGCCACCTTCGCGGCGGCCCATCCACGCCCCGGCACGGCGGGCGTCGCCGTGCAGTCCGGCGGCGTCGGCATCGCCCTGCTCGACGGGCTGTCCCGGCTCGGCATCGGTGTCTCGTCCTTCGCTTCGCTCGGCGACAAGTACGACGTCAGCGGCAACGACATGCTCCAGTGGTGGGAGAGCGACGACCGCACCGACCTAGCCCTGCTGCACCTGGAATCCTTCGGAAACCCGCGCGCGTTCTCTCGTACCGCACGGCGCGTGACCCGCCGCATGCCCGTGCTGACGGTCGACGCGGGCCGCACCGCCGCCGGCCGTCGCGCCGCCGCCTCGCACACCGCGGCCGCCGCGACCCCGACCATGACCCGGCAGGCGCTGTTCACCCAGGCCGGGATCACCGCCACCCGCTCGGTGGGCGAACTCCTCGAAACCGCGGCTTTGTTGCACTCCCAGCCGCTGCCGGCCGGAACCCGTGTGGCCATCGTCACCAACGCGGGCGGCGCGGGTGTCCTGGCCGCCGACGCCTGCGCGGAGGCGGGGCTGTCGATTCCGCCGCTCACACCCTCGGTGGTCGAAATCCTGACTGCCCTACTTCCCGACGGTGCCACCGCGGGCAACCCCGTCAACGTCACCGTCGCCGTCACGGAGGAGCAGCTCGGGGACTGCGTGGACCGGATCATGCGGCATCCGGGGATCGACGCCGTCCTGCTGGCCCTCGTCCCCACGGCCGTCGCGGCCGCGACCGGCGACGACCTCGTGCGGGCCCTCACCAGCGGCCCCGCACACCGTGCCCTTCCCGTCGCCGTCGTACGCCTGGAGCAGGACCTGCCCGTCCGGCTGTTGCCGGCCACGGAGGGCGGTGTGATTCCCTCGTACGCCGAACCCGGTGCGGCAGCACGTGCGCTGACCCACGCCGCTCACCGCGCGGCCTGGTTGAGCCGGGCGGCGGGCACGATCCCGGAGCTCGCGGGGGTCGACACGGCCCGGGCCCGCGCGGTCGCCGAGACGTACCTCGCCGCCCACCCGGACGGCGGCCGGCTCGATCCGCGCACCTGCGCCGAACTCCTCACCTGCTACGGCATTCCCCAGCTCCCGTGGTCCTGGGCGCAGACGGAGGACGACGCCGTCATCGCGGCCGAACGGCTGCGCGGCCCCGACGGCCGGGTGGTCATGAAGGCTCACTGGCCCGGCCAGCTCCACAAGAGCGAACAGCACGCCGTGCACCTCGACCTCCAGGGCGACTCCCAAGTACGCGCCGCCTTCCGGGACTTCGAGGCCCGGTTCGCCGGCCTGATGACCGGCGTGGTCGTCCAGCCGCTCGCCGCCCGCGGCACCGAACTGTTCGCGGGAGTCGTGCAGGACGAGGTCTTCGGCCCGCTCGTACTGTTCGGCCTCGGCGGCACCGCGACCGAGGTCCTGGCCGACCACGCCGCCCGCCTCGCCCCGCTGACCGACCACGACGTACACGACCTGATCACCGCACCGCGCTGCGCACCGCTCCTGTTCGGGGCACACGGCAGCGGACCCGTCGACCTCCAGGGTCTGGAGCAACTGCTGCTGCGCCTGTCCCGCATGGCGGGCGACCTGCCACAGCTCGCCGAGGCCGACTTCAACCCCGTCCTCGCGACACCTGACGCGGTCACCGTGCTCGACGCACGCGTCCGCCTTCTGCCGCGCAGGGCTCAGGACCCCTATCTGCGCCGACTGCGCTGAGGAGGAAAGCACATGAAGCACAACAAGGTCGGCGCCATGCTGACCACCGAGGTCGTCCGGGTGATCAGGATGATCTCCGAAACCGACCTGACGGTCCGGCACGCAGACTCCGAGCTGCACAACCTGTGAGAGGAGGCGGACCGCCATGCCCAGCAGTGTGTTGGTCGCCTACGGAACGACGAACGGATCGACCGCGCAGATCGCCGAGGCCGTGGCCGAGGTCCTGCGCAAGGCCGGCCTGACGGTCGATGTACTGCCCGCACAGTCCGTGGCGAGCGTGGCGTCGTACGAGGCCGTGGTGGTCGGAGGCGGGGTGTACGCCGGACGCTGGCAGAAGCACGCCCGCCGCTTCGTCCGCCGCCACGGCCGCGCACTGGCCGGACGCCCGCTGTGGATGTTCAGCAGCGGCCCGCTCGACCCCTCGGCCTCGGAGCGGGACATCCCGCCCGTCCCCGGCGTGAAGCGGGCCATGATCCGGCTCGACGCCAGGGAACACGTCACCTTCGGCGGCTGCCTCGACGAGGGAGCGAAGGGATTCATCGCCCGGAAGATCCTCTCCTCCGGCAAGGGCGGAGACTTCCGCGACTTCACGGAGATCGAGGCGTGGGCCACTCGGATCAGCAGTGAACTCGCGGGTGTGTCACAAGGGAGCTGAACCATGCGCGCCTCCTCCCGTCCCCGTCCGCCGTCTTGCCGGTGAGTGCGCCCCTGGGCACTGTGTTCGCCGGAGGACGGGTCCCGTCGGGACCCCCCGGACCCTGTGACCCGTGCACGGGACCGGCCCCTGCGGGCGGGCACGGATCAGCGCGGTCAGGGTGGTGGCCGGTGCAGCCGAGGCCAGCGCCACGGTCGTCCGGCGCCGTCAGACGGGCGTGCGGGAGCGGGAAGCGCCGGCGACGGGGCCGTTCTGGAGCCGGCGCTGTGCTTGAGGGAGCGGTCCGCGCCGCCGGGATGCCGACCTGGCCTCGGCCCGTCCGACGGTCATATCGAGGCCCCCGGGCAGTACGGTGAAGACAGGGGAACCGGTTCGAGCCGCCCTGTCCGCTGTGTCGGTCGGAGGAAGTATGAGCGAGGATCGACACAGCGGTACCGAGGAGCATGTGCCCAAGCTGCGGCTCGACGAGCTGCTGGACGAGCTACAGGTGCGTATCGACGCCGTACGGGGCACGCGGGACCGTCTGCACAGCCTGCTGGAGGCCGTCCTCTCCGTCGGACGGGAGCTCGACCTGCCACAGGTGCTGCGCAGCATCGTCGAGGCCGCGGTGGTGCTGGTGGACGCCGAGTACGGAGCGCTGGGTGTGATCGGCGGTGACCAGAAGCTGTCCGAGTTCCTGACCGTCGGCATCGGCGAGGAGGGGCACTCGGAGATCGGGGCGCTGCCCAGTGGACACGGGCTCCTCGGAGAGCTGATCCGGCACCCGGTGCCACTGCGGCTGCCGGAGCTGTCGGAGCACCCGGCGTCGTACGGCTTCCCGGCCAACCATCCGCCGATGCGCTCCTTCCTCGGCGTACCGATCCGGGTGCGCGACGAGGTCTTCGGGAACCTCTACCTCACCGAAAAACGCAGCGCCAGGGAATTCGATGTGGAGGACGAGTCCGTCCTGTCGACGCTGGCGGTCGCCGCCGGGGTGGCCATCGAGAACGCACGGCTGTACGAGGAGACCAGGCTGCGCGAACGCTGGCAGCGGGCCAGCGGCAAGGTCACCAGCATGCTCCTGACCGGTGCGCCGAGCCCGGACGTCCTGGAACTGATCGTCGACGAGGCCCGCAAGATCGTCTCCGCCGACATGGGACTGATCGCGGAACACGTACCGGGCGAGGAGACACTGCGGCCGGCCCTGGCGGTCGGCCTGGGCCGAGAGGAACGCAGCGGTCTGGTGCTGTCCGCGCGCGACGGTTTTGTCGGAGCGGCACTCGGCGCGGCCGAACCGGTGGTCAGCGCCGACATCGAGCACGATGCGCGCACAGGCGAGGGCGAAGCCCAGTGGGCCGGGCTCGGACCTGTGGTCGCGGTGCCGCTCGGTGCCGGCGGCAAGGCGCGGGGCGTGTTGTTGCTGGGGCGCGTACCAGCAGGTACGCCGTTCGGCGACGTGGACACCGGACCGCTGCTCGGGTTCGCCGACCAGGCGGCGCTCGCCCTGGAGCTGGCCGAACGGCGGCGGGACGCGGAACAGCTCACGCTGCTCAAGGACCGTGACCGCATCGCCCGCGACCTCCATGACCTCGCCATCCAGCGGCTCTTCGCGGCCGGCATGACCCTGCAGAGCACCCAGCGCTTCATGGAGCACCCCGAGGGCATGGAGCGGCTGACCCGGACCGTCGACGACCTCGACGACACCATCAAGATCATTCGTTCCACGATCTTCGGACTGCGCACCCACAGCGGGGTCGGGCGGGAGAGCGACGGCTTGCGCAGCCGGGTGTCCGAGGTGGTGAGAGCGTCGGTCACGTCTCTCGGATTCGCGCCCGCACTGCGCATCGAGGGCCTCGTCGAGACCGATGTCCCCGGCGACATCGCCGACCATGCGGTCGCGGTGCTCGGTGAGGCCCTCAGCAACGCGGCCCGGCACTCCGGAGCGCAGGCGGTGGACGTCCGACTTCAGTGTGCCAGGGGCGAGTTGACGCTCACGGTCACGGACGACGGCTGCGGGGTGCCGGACGGAGTCGAACGCAGCGGGCTGACGAACATCAAGGAGCGGGCCGTCACCCTCGGCGGAACTCTCGCACTCGGTGAACGGCCGGAGGGCGGCGGAACGCGACTGCTGTGGCGGGTCCCCGTGCGTGCGGGCGGTGCCGCGGACGAAACCTGACCGCGGAAGGCCTCCGCTCCGCCGGCCCGGACGGCGAGGCGGGGCAGGGCGGGCTCATCGCGTCGGGCGGTCGGTGGAGGCGGGCTGTTCCAGATGGCTGGCCAGGACCGCCGCCTGGACGCGGCGCTGGACGCCGAGCTTGGCGAGCAGCCGGGAGATGTGGTTCTTCACCGTCTTCTCGGACAGGTAGAGCTTCTTGCCGATCTCACGGTTGGTGAGCCCGTCCCCGATCAGCGCGAGGATGTCCCGCTCGCGGGGTGACAGGCCGGTGAGCTCAGGTGCGAGCGCCGGTCCCTCGGCGGGGTCCGCGCGCAGGGAGCGCATCAGGCGGCCGGTCGTCGTCGGATCCAGCATCGACTGGCCGGAAGCTACCGTGCGGACCGCCCCGACCAGGTCGGAACCCCTGATCTGCTTGAGCACATAGCCCGCCGCCCCGGCCATGATCGCGTCGAGCAGGGCCTCCTCGTCGTCGAACGACGTCAGCATCAGACAGGCCAGCTCCGGCATCCGGCTGCGCAGCTCACGGCAGACACTGATCCCGTCACTGTCCGGCAGGCGTACGTCGAGGACCGCCACGTCCGGGCGCAGCGCCGGCCCGCGCACCAGCGCGTGCTCGGCGCTGTCCGCGTCGCCTACCACCGAGATGTCCGGCTCGGAGTCCAGCAGGTCGGTGAGGCCGCGCCGTACGATCTCGTGGTCGTCCAGCAGGAAGACCCGGATCGGGTTCTGCTGCGTGAAGGTACGTGCCTCGGTCATGACGACCCCTCGTTCGCTGGTGGACCAGGGACTACGGACCACATGCCGACTGTGATGACGATGGTCACCCCTGTGAAACGGATGCACCAGGGCGGACCGGCGCAACCGGGCGATGCCCTCGGGTTCGGCCGACGGTCATTGCTCCGGGCGGCGCGTCGGGCCCGCGAGCTCGCACTCCACGCCCACCACCCCCTCGACGGCCCGCACCAGGCGTGCGGCCACGGGCACCACAGAGGTGTCCCTGACGCGCCCGGCGAGTGTGACGATCCCCTCCTTCACCTGCACACGCACAGACGAGTACGACGCGGGGAACAGGTACGGCACGACTTCCCTGCGGACCTCCTCGGCGACATCCTCGTCGTCCCGCAGGAACACCTTCAGCAGATCACCGCGGCTGACAACGCCTTCCAGCCTGCCTGAGTCGTCAACGACGGGGAGCCGCTTGACCTTGGCGTGCGCCATGGTGCGGGCGGCCTGCGCGAGCGTCGCGGTCGCGCGGACGGTCAGGGCCGGCGACGTCATCAGCTCCTCGGCGGTCACGGCGCCGGCCTTGGCGAGATCGGAGAAGCGCCGCAGCTGTGTGTCACGGTCGGGGTCGGCGTCGCGGAACTCCTCCTTGTACAGCAGGTCGGCCTCGGAGACGACGCCGACCACCCGCCCCTGACCCCCTCCTGCGCCCTCCAGAACGGGAAGGGCACTGACGTTCCACTGCTCCATCAGCTGCACGATCTCCTTGAAGTCGGCCCTGCGGCCGATGGAGCCGACGGTGTGGGTCATCACGTCGCTCACGATGTGCGGGGTGCCGTGCACGGTGACTCCTTGGTCGGTTCCGACGATTCCGTCGTGGACGGGTCAGCGAGAGCTGCCGCTGCCGTAGGGCGCGTACACGTCCAGCAGGCGGGTCCTCGCCGACCGCAGTCGGCGGGCGACGACGTCGCCCACCCACTGGGTCACTGCCATTCCCAGCACGGGATCGGCCCGGCACATGGCCCGAACCGCCTCGGCGTCGAACTCGTACGCGCGCACCGGGCTCGTCGTCTCGGTGCCCAGGCACCAGGCGTGCGGTCCGAACAACCAGGACCAGCCGACGAGTTCGTTGTGCCCGAGTGTCTCGATGACGGCTGCTCGACGGCCGGGCACGTGCATGTCGAGGGCGATCGCGCCGGTACGGATGATCCAGAACCGGTCGGCCCGCCCGCCCTCCTCGAAGAGGCGGGTGCCCTGCGGGAACGACACCTCGCGGGCGAGGCGCATCAGCCGCTCGCGGTGATCGGCGGGCAACGCCCGCAGCATGGTGGGTGCAAAGGTGGATGTAGGGGAAGCGTTCATGGTCCTGCCTCTTCCTGGAGCGCGACCCTGCCGACTCCAATCTCTCCCCATCTCCCCTCCTCCGCCATGGGCCACCCGGCCCCCAGACCGGGCCGCATGGCATCGGCCGGGGCGATCTGCATGGCCCGTTGCTCGTGCCGCGAGGTGCGGGAGCCCGCCGGGCCGTGCACGGCGGGACAACATCAGGGCCGAAGGGCCCCTCGCAAGGGCCTGCCCGGCCTCTGCGCCGCTGCTCGTCCCGGTACCAGGCTCGATGGAAGGAGAGAAACCCACGGGCAGCAACACTGGAGGTACTGATCATGCTTCGACATGTCACCGCGGGGATCGACGGTTCTCCCGAAAGCCTGGCAGCCGCGCACTGGGCGGCCCGGGAAGCCACGCGCCGGGGCGCCGCGCTGTGCCTGGTGCATGCCTGGGAGTGGCATCCGCGTCCGGCTGCGTCCGTGCCCGCGGACATGTCCGAACGGGCCCTGGCCGAGGACCTGCCGGAACGGGCGGCGGACAGCGTGCGCGCCGCGCACCCAGGCCTGCAGGTCATCGGACAGGCGCTGGCGGACTCGCCGGTCTCAGCCCTCCTCAAGGCGGCCGAGCAGGCCGAGCTGCTGGTCCTCGGCTCCCGTGGGCTCGGCGGCGTCGCGGGGTTCCTGATGGGGTCGGTGTCGCAGCGGGTCGTCGCCAGGGCACCCCGTCCCGTGGTGTTGGTGAGGGCGGGCGGGAGCACCGCCGACGAGCACTTCTCGGCACCTGACGGCATCTCCCCGGACGAGATACCCGGGATCCCGTACCGCGATGTCGTCCTCGGTCTCGACACCGGCCGGCCCTGCGACGAACTGATCGAGTTCGCCTTCGACGCCGCCGGACGCCGGGGCTCCTCGCTGCGCGTGATCCACGCCTTCAGCCGTCCGCCGGACTTCGCCGTGGCGGACAGCATCGCCCCGGTGAGCAGCCCGGAGCTACGGGCGGAGCGGGAGCACGCCGTGGCCGCCGCACTGCGGCCCTGGTGCGAGAAGTTCCCCGAGGTCGCCGTCGCCGAGAGCGTCGCCGAAGGACGTGCCGCCGACAAGCTGATCGGCGCCTCGGCCGGCGCGGCCCTCCTCGTGGTGGGACGCCGGATCCGCGAATCCCGTCTCGGCACCCACCTCGGCCCCGTCGCGCACGCGGCGCTGCATCACGCGCCCTGCCCCGTCGCCCTCGTCCCGCACGTCTGAACAGGCCCGGAGGGTGAGAGATGACCCGGTACGTGTACACATCCGCCGAAGGCGGCTGTGACATGGCGGACTTCCTCGGCGCCAAGGGGGCGAACCTCGCGGAGATGACCCGGGTGGGACCGCCCGTACCCCCTTGCTTCACCGTCACCACCCGCGCCTGCCGGGAGTGCCTGGCCACCGGCGCGGAACCCGAGGAGCTGGGCGGCCGGGACAACCCGCTGCTCCTGTCCGTGCGCTCGGGCAACAAGTCTCGATGCCTGGGACGATGGAGACGATCCTCGACATCGCCTCGGCGACGACTCCGGCCTGGGGCCTGCCAAGACCACCGGCAACGAGCGCTTCGCGTGGTACTCCTACCGCCGGCTCCTCCAGATGTACGGCCGTACCGTCCTCGGCATCGCTCCGCCGGAGCTGTTCGACCGGCACGGCCCCACCGACGACCCCGCCCAGCTCGTCGAGGACTTCAGGAAGGTGATCCGGGACGCGGCCGGTGAGGAGTTCCCGCAGGACCCGGTCGAGCAGCCTCCGCTCCTGGAACAGTGAGCGTGCCCGCCTCTACCGGCGGCGCGAGCACATCCCCGACGACCTGGGCGCCGCCGTCAACATCCTGGTCATGGTCTCCGGCAACCTCGGGCCGCCCGCGACCTCCAGAGGCAGCGGCACCGGCGTGCCCTTCACCCGCGGCCAGGCGACCGCGGCGTCTACGGCGACTACCTGCCCGACGCCCAGGACGAGGATGTCGTCGCCGGCATCCGCAACGCCGTACCGCTCGCCGAACTGGACCGCCTTGACCCGGCCTTGTACCGGCGACTCGTCGCTCACTTGCGGACCCTTGAGCACCGGTACCGCGATGCGACATCGAGTTCACTGTCGAGCGCGGCACCCTGCGGATGCTCCAGACCCGGGTCGGCAAGCGCACCGCCGAGGCCGCGTTCCGCATCGCCGAGGCGCTCGTCGACGAGAGGACGGTCGGCGAGGACGAGGCGCTGGCCCGTGTCTGCGGGGCGAGCTCGCCCGGCTGATGTTCCCCCGTTTCGAGGCACACGCGGACACCAAGCTCCTGGCGCACGGCGTCCCCGCCTCTCCCGGCGACGGGCGGATCCGGCCGGACCAGCGTGCCCGACCTGCCGTGGACGATCTCGTACGCCGCGTCCAGGGCACCGATCGCGGCTGCCCACCAGTCCGCTCGACGCACCGTGCGGCGGCCTCGGCCTTGGGCCCCGTCGAACCGTCGGGGAAGCCGCCCGGGCGCAGTTCGGCGGGGGCGGGCGTGGAGGACGGGCCGCTGGTCCGGGATGCCGTAGCCGTCACAGACGCAGGGTACGTCCGTGAGGATGAGCAGGAAGTCGGCCTTCAGGTCCCCGGTGAGCACCGCAGCGCTGAGGTCCTTGTCGGCAACGGCTTCCACTCCGGTGACACGGTCGGGCGGTGACGGGGACGCCTCCCCCGCCCGCGCAGATGACGAGCGTGCCGCTGTTCAGCAGTTCGTGGACGGGTCTCGGTCTCCAGAATCCGCTCGGACGCCCGGGAGGGAACCGCACACAGGCCAGTTCGTCCAGGTCGAGACGGCGGAGCGGAGCGGCCTCGACCGTGGCCTGCGGCCCCGGAGGTGTGCCGGACGCTGCGGCGTTCACCCGGGTACTGATATGAGGTTTCCCTCCCTCCCGCTGTTCACGTGGGAGGCCTAACGGCACCCGGAAGAGAGCCGGCCCTGCGGCAAGTAGCTGGTATCGCCGTCGCAGGGGGTGAACAGCACCCACAGCCCCGAACTGAGGCGGGCGGCGACAGAGCGCTCGGGCAGGCCGAGTGTTCGGGAGACGGTGACGCAGGAGCGGTCACCGATGAGGTGGAGAGCCAGCTCGATGCGGTCGAGAGGGGAGGCGGCGCTGTCGGGACAGCGGTCTCTGGCCGCGGGCAGGTGTGCGGGAGCGGGCCGTGGGGGTGCTCGGTGAGGAGCGGGGACAGCGAAGCCGGGGCTCTCGCCCTTGCCGAAGACCGCGGGAGGGTCGACGGGGTCGGTGAGTACCTCGGACAGGGCCGCCTCGACAATGCCCGGGTCGTCCGTCATGAGGGTGGACAGGGCGTGGATGGCCATCAGGTGACGGTCGCACCAGGCAACGACCGAGCGTCGGCGTGCGAGGAGCCGTTCGACCTGGGGGTCGTGGGGTTCCGCGTCGGCGGTTCGTGTCCCGGTCGGTGTGGTCACCACCGTGGGCTCCGGGAGCCGGGCTCGGAGCCCGGCTGCACTGGCCGAAGCCTCTGGGAAGGTCCCGTACGTGGCACCGGATCGTTGCCGGGTTCGCCTGCCCCGGTGATCAGGACCCGGCCATCAGTACCGTGCAAATGCGCTGGCAGCCTATGGGAGGTGGGCATGGTGCCTCCGTCCGGAAGAGGTCGGCACGGCGCCGTGGTGCGGGGCAGGACGTGCGTGTCTTCGCGAGGGGAAGACTGGAGCAACGGTCCTTCCTGATGCCCCAGGGCACGGTCATGGACTCCGGGCGCGGTGCCGTGTGTCTCTGAATGCGGCCGTACGCCGGGAGAGTTCGGGTATCGGGCCGGCGTCCGCGGGGGAAGCATCGGGCGACCTCACAGGGGGCCGCCCGGGTGCATCCGTGTCAACTCGCAGTGAGCGCCGGGGTCCAGGACGTCCAGTCGCCAGCGTAGCCCCATTCGGACCAGGCACAAGGGGACCACCGTCCCGTGTCGCCATGGCGGTGACCAGCCAGGCCAGGTCCTGGC
>NZ_JBHVYZ010000105.1:17252-18670 GCF_042880295.1 Streptomyces sp. NPDC058307 | reverse complement strand
CGGCGCGTGGCATCCACGTCGACAACCTCGACCTGGTCGTCAACGTGGATCCGCCGAGCGACCACAAGGACTACCTGCACCGCGGCGGTCGTACGGCCCGCGCCGGCGAGTCCGGCAGTGTCGTCACCCTGGTCACCCCGAACCAGCGCCGCGACATGACCCGCCTGATGGCGGCGGCCGGCATCGTCCCGCTGACCACCCAGGTCCGCGTCGGTGACGAGGCCCTGCACCGCATCACCGGCGCGCAGGCCCCGTCCGGCATCCCGGTCGTCATCACCGCACCGGTGGTCGAACGTCCCAAGAAGCGCGGCGCCACCTCACGCGGCCGACGCCGCCCCGCCTCGGCGGCCCGCCGTGCGCCCGTACGGCAGTCCACCGTCGTAGCGGCGGCCTAGCACCCGGCACCTTCGTGACCGGGAAGCCGGCCCGTCTTCGCAGGAGCTCCCCCTTGACCCTGCTCCAGACGCAGACCCGCCCCGAGCGTGACGTCACCGACGGCAGCGTGCTCCCCGCCCGCTGCCGCTGAACCGCTTCTCCCCTTCTCCCTGTGAGGCATCATGCGCTGTGTCATCGCCCGCTTCCCGTTCGACCTGACCAAGAGCGGCGTGCTGGAATCGATGAAGGGTGTCAAACCCGAACCGGTCACCGGCGAGTCCGTGATCATCGGACGGCGCCACTACCCCCTCAAGCAGGTCGGCCAG
Organism: Streptomyces sp. NPDC058307; assembly: GCF_042880295.1. NCBI lineage: Bacteria > Bacillati > Actinomycetota > Actinomycetes > Kitasatosporales > Streptomycetaceae > Streptomyces > Streptomyces sp. NPDC058307. The sequence goes on along the minus strand of NZ_JBHVYZ010000105.1, from coordinate 17,969 downwards.
GTCATCACCCGTCAGGACCGCCGCGATTTCAGTGCCGGTGAGGTCCTTCGGGCCATGTCCCTGCTCGGCTTCACCTGCCGCGCCCTTCCCGCGGCCGCGCCGGCGCACAGCGAGAGCCCGTTGGAGCGGGCTTCCGCACTTCTCGGCACGCCGATCTCCGTCTGACCGACGTTTTCTCTGGTGGCAGCGGGTGCGGACCGGTAGCGTCTGTACCAGCTGTCGTGGTTCGGAGTTCCCCTTGCCCACGCCTTTGGTGTGGGCGCTTTGCTGTGCTGTGCCGCAGGGACCAGGGCGATCACCTCCGTCTTCCCCACAGGGGGAGGACGTTTATCGACTGGAAGGCATGACTATGGCTTCGGGAACTGTGAAGTGGTTCAACGCGGAGAAGGGCTTCGGCTTCATCGCCCAGGACGGTGGCGGTCCGGACGTCTTCGCGCACTACTCCGCGATCAACTCCTCGGGCTTCCGTGAGCTCCAGGAGGGGCAGGCCGTGACGTTCGACGTCGTCCAGGGCCAGAAGGGCCCGCAGGCGGAGAACATCACCCCTGCCTGATCCTCCTGCCTGATCCTTCTCGTGACGTTCGGGGCCGCGCGGCGCACGCCGCGCGGCCCCCGCGGTTTGTTTTTGCGTTGTTGGGGCCACCATGGGGAGAACCGGTGTGTTATAAACAAAAACCATCCCCCCCCAACCACCAAAAAATAGGGTGGGGTGGGTTG
>NZ_JBHVYZ010000105.1:0-17242 GCF_042880295.1 Streptomyces sp. NPDC058307 | reverse complement strand
CGGCCCCTCCCGCCCCCCCGCGCCAACCCACCCCCCGCGGCTTCACCCGCCCCTCAGCCCCTCCCCTGGGGGGGGGGCGCCGGGCGCCCCCCCCCCCCCCGCCCCGGCGTTTTCTGTGACCTTTCTTGGCCACAGCTTGGTCAGACGTGTCTCCTCGCTTTGATCTCCCCGGTCCGTGGCGTGCCTAGGCTTGGCCGACTTCGGGGTTCGGAGGGGGACTTGATGACCGTGCGACGCAGATCGCTCGCTTTCGTCGGGGTGGCCGCGCTGGTGCCGCTGGTCGTTTCCGCCCTCTCGGCGCAGGCGGCGTCGGGCTCACTGGCCGTCACCACGCTGGGGCGGCACGGCGCCAAGGTCGCGACGACGGTCACCGTCGTCGCGGTGTCGTCCGGGCAGACGTACCGCGTCGCCTCGGGCAAGCGGATCAGCCTGCCCTCGGGGCGCTACCTCGCGATGACCGACATCTGGGAGCACGGCACGGAGGGGCTGGGCACCGACACCATCGGCGCGCGGGTCGTGCAGGTGTCGGGGAGTACCTCGGTGACGCTCGACGCGCGCAAGGGCAAGGCCGTCAAGGTGTCGCTCGACACGCCGGCCGACGTGACCGACGCGCCGCGGATCAGCGCGCAGGTGTGCGCGGCCACCGTCAGCAACATGCCCTCCGCCTTCAGCACGGGCGGCTGGAACTACCAGGGATCCCTCTACGCCATCCCGAACTCCTCCAAGCTGCTGCAGTTCGCGTACCTGGCGCAGTGGTCGGGCAACGACAGCTACGTCGCCGTGAAGAACACCACGGGCATCCCGGCCGCGCCCGGCGGGTCGTACAAGCGGTCGGGGCTGGCGACGGTCCACTTCTCGGTGCGCAGTGGCACGGAGATGGGCAGTCAGGTCTACACCGCGCTCGAGGCGGAGCCGAAGACCGACGACTGCGCGAGCGGCCTGAGAGCCGATGTGCGCAACGACAACGCCCCCTACAGCGCCACCGTTCACATGACTCCCGGGACCTGGCAGCCGAGCGGCGACATCAGCGGAAGCAACGGCGAGAGCGTCAGCGGCGGTTTCCCGAAGCTCAGGACGCTGAAGGCGGGGCAGAGCTTCACACAGTTCTTCGGCCGGGCCGTGTGGAGTCCGCTGCACTATCTGCCGCTGGTCGGGGACAGGTCCGTCGCCTTCAATCCCAACGCCCTGATCGGCGATCCCGACGTCGGCGCCGACAACGCCGACGTGACGAAGGAGACGGTGGCTCTCACCAAGGGTGGCAAGACGGTGAAGAAGCAGACGCTGACCAACTGGGGTACCGGCGACGCCGAGTTCTCCGCCGGCATCCGCTCGGCCGGCTGGTACGACCTGACCGTCGACGCCCACCGCTACCGTCCCGGCATCACCTTCCCCGCCGGCATGCTGTCGTCGCGCGTCACCCTCGACTGGCACTTCAAGGCCGACCCGGACAAGGCGATGGTCGCGCCCGTCTTCATGACCCGCTTCCTGCCGACTGGGCTCGACAGCCACAACCGGGCCGCCGCGAACAGCACGACCACGGTCGACGTGAGCGCCGGGCGCGGCTCCCAGGGCCCGGACCTGAAGTTCACCAAGGTGACCGCCAGGTCGGTCCGGGTCTGGTCGTCCGCCGACGGGGGCAGGACCTGGAAGGCGGCGACCGTCAGGCACTCCGGCTCGACCTGGCAGGCAGCCGTCCACAACCCGGCCTCCGGCGCGGTCGCCCTGCGCTCCGAGGTGACCGACGCGGCCGGTGACCGCTCGGTGGAGACGGTCTACCGGGCGTACGCCATCGGCTGAGGCAGGCGGGGCGGGCTCACAGCAGGTGGCGGTTCGGGGCCTTCGCGCGGTCCTCGTACTCGCCCAGCACCACCACGTCCGCGCCCTGCGCGGTGAGCAGTCCCGTCCCGTCCGCCCCCGCCACGAAGGTGTCCGGCTCCCGCCACGCCGTCACCACCCGGCGTACCCCCGCGTCCAGGATCAGCCGGGCACAGGGGGCCGGGCGGGAGGCCCGGTGGGTGCAGGGTTCCAGGCTGGTGTAGACGGTGGCCGTGGCCAGGCGGGGATCGTCCGGGGCGATCTTCGCGAGCGCCGCCTCCTCCGCGTGGACGACCGGGTCGCCGGCCTCTCTGGAGTGGCCGCGGGCGAGTTCCGTGCCGTCGGCCGCCACGACCAGCGCGCCCACGCTGAACGCCGTCCGTGAGGGCGGGCACTGCGCCGCGAACTCACAGGCCAGCGCGAGCCATTGGTGGTCCGCGGCGACGGCGAGCGGGCCGGTGCCGGGGGCGGTGGGCTCGTAGCGCATCAGGACCACGTCCTCGATACGGCGGCTCTCCAGCAGGCGCAGCCGGCCGGACTGGTAGCCGCCCGGGCCGAAGAGGCGGGGGGCGTCCGGGGTGCCGACGAAGAGGGGGGCCAGGACCAGCTGCACCTCGTCCGCCAGACCCTGCTGGAGGAGCTGGGTGTGGATCCGGCCGCCGCCCTCCACCATCAGCCGCTCCACCGCGCGCTCCTCGTGCAGGTGCTCCAGCAGGCGGCGCCAGTCCAGCTCGGGGCCGAGGGAGACCACATCGGCCGCCAGGCCCAGGGCACGGGCCCGCTCCGCGCCCTTGTCGGTCGTGAAGACGAGCTTGTCGCCCCCCGTGTGCCAGAAGTTCGCGGCCGGGTCCAGCTCGCCCGAGCCGCTGACCGTGACCTTCAGGGGGTACGGCGGCTTCCCGGCGGCGACCCGGGCCGCGCGGCGCGTCTCGGAGTTCACCAGCAGGCGGGGGTTGTCGGCGCGGATCGTGCCCGCGCCGATGAGGATCGCGTCCACGGACGCGCGGACCTCGTCGACGCGGTCGAAGTCGGCCGGGCTGGACAGCAGGAGGCGGTCGGGGCCGGTGTCGTCGAGGTAGCCGTCGAGGGAGACCGCGGCGGAGAGGAGGACGTAGGGGTGGGGCATCGGTGCGGTCCCTCTCGGAAACGGATGACGGGGCTTGGTTCAAGTTTGAAGCAAACCTACACTGGGGGCATGACGACCCGCTGGCTCAGCCCCGACGAGCAGCGAGCCTGGCGTGCGTACATCGCCGCCTCGCTCCTCCTGGAGGACACCATCGACCGGCAGCTCCAGCAGGAGGCCGGCATGCCGCACCTGTACTACTCCATCCTGGCCAACCTCTCCGAGATCCCGGAGCGGCGGCTGCGGATGACCGAGCTCGCCGAGGGGCTGAAGATCACCCGGCCCCGGCTGACGTACGCCGTCGCCCGGCTGGAGAAGGACGGGCTGCTGCGGCGGGAGAGCTGCCAGTGGGACAAGCGGGGCAGCGTCGCGGTCCTCACGGAGGAGGGGATGGCGGTGCTGGAGCGGGCTGCGCCGGGCCATGTGGACACGGTCCGCGCCGCGCTCTTCGACCGGCTCACCCCGGAGCAGGTGGGACAGCTGGAGGAGATCTTCACGAGTGTCACGGAGGGACTCCAGGGTGAGGAGGGTGCCTCCGGGGAGGTCCCGTGGCGCCGACGGTCCGCGCCGCCCTGTTCGTGACAAGCGCCATACAGGCCAGTGACAAGCGCCATAAAAGCGTTGCTTCAAATTTAAAGCATGAGGTAGGGTCTCGATCAGTAGAACTGCTTCAAATCTGAAGCAGGTATGCCTACGGAGCGGAGTACCCGCATGACCGACCTGCCCGCCGCCACCCAGCGCTCCCGCGTCCGCGTCCCGCTGCGCTTCGGGGACGGCTACGGCGTGGACGCCGAACTCGTCACCTTCCACGGCCTGGCCGACGGGCGCGAGCACCTCGCCGTCGTCCTCGGCGACCCCGCCCCCGGCACCACCCCGCTGGTGCGGCTGCACTCGGAGTGCCTCACCGGCGACGTCTTCGGCTCCGCCCGCTGCGACTGCGGCCCGCAGCTGCGCGAGGCGGTCGAGCGCATAGCCGAGCGCGGCGGCGTCCTGCTCTACCTCCGCCAGGAGGGCCGCGGCATCGGCCTCTACAACAAGCTCGACGCCTACGCTCTCCAGGACCAGGGTCTCGACACCTACGCCGCGAACACCGCGCTGGGCCTGCCCGAGGACGCCCGCGACTACACCGCGGCCGCGCAGATGCTCCAGGCCCTGGGGATCTCCGAGCTCGACCTGCTCTCCAACAACCCCGACAAGGCGGGCCAGTTGCGCGACCTCGGCATCGACGTCCGCGACCGGGTCCCCACCGGTGTCTTCACCACCGCCCACAACGTCCGCTACCTGCGCGCGAAGGTCCTGCAGACCCAGCACACGCTGCCGCTGGGGGAGTTGACCGAACTCGGCGTCGGCTGAGCGTCACCTGGGCGTGTGCGCCAGATAGGCCAGCACGGCCAGGACCCGCCGGTGGCCGCTGTCGCTCGGCGGCAGGCCGAGCTTGAGGAAGACGTTGCCGATGTGCTTGCTGACCGCGCGCTCGGTGACCACGAGCGTCTTGGCGATGGTCGTGTTGTCGTGGCCCTCGGCCATCAGCTTCAGCACCTCGCGCTCGCGCGGGGTGAGGGAGTCGAGCGGGGTGTCGCGGCGGCGGGTCAGGAGCTCGGTGACGACCTCGGGGTCCAGCGCGGTACCGCCGGCCACCACCCGCTCCAGCGCGTCGAGGAACTCGTCGACCCGGCCGACCCGGTCCTTGAGGAGGTAGCCGACCCCGCTGGTGCCACCGGCCAGCAGCTCGGCGGCGTACGACTCCTCGACGTACTGCGAGAGCACCAGCACCGGGAGCCCCGGGATCCGCTCCCGCGCCTCCAGGGCGGCCCGCAGTCCCTCGTCGCGGAAGCCGGGCGGCATCCGCACGTCGAGGACGGCCACGTCAGGGCGGTGTTCGAGCAGGGCGGGCAGGATCTCGGGGCCGGTGCCGACGACGGCCACGACCTCGTGCCCGGAGGAGGTCAGAAGCAGCACGAGCCCCTCTCTCAGGAGGGCGTTGTCCTCGGCGATCACCACACGCACGGCAGCTCCACATCGATCACGGTCGGGCCCCCGGCGGGGCTGGTCACTTCGAAGGTCCCGTCGAGCGCGGCGACCCTGCGCCGCATCCCGAGCAGCCCCGAGCCCGCGGACTCGTCGGCGCCGCCCCGGCCCTCGTCCCGCACCCGCACGGTCAGACCCCGCCGGGTCCTGGCCAGCCGGACCTCGGCCCGGTCGGCGCCGCTGTACTTGGCGACGTTGGTGAGCGACTCGGCGACCACGAAGTAGGCCGCGGCCTCCACCGCCGCGGGCGCCCGGGTGCCCTCGTCCAGGCCGCCGTCGTCCACGCCCACGGTGAGCCCGCTGCTCGCGGCGAGCGCCCGTACCGCGCCGACGAGACCCCGGTCGGTGAGGATCGGCGGATGGATCCCGCGCACCACCTGCCGCAGCTCCGTCAACGCCTGTTCGGCCTGGTCCTGGGCGTCGTCCAGCAGTTTGCGGGCGGCGTCCGGGTCACGCTCGTAGGCCCGCTTGGCGAGTCCGATCCGCATCGACAGCGCCACCAGGTTGGCCTGGGCGCCGTCGTGCAGGTCCCGCTCGATGCGGCGCAGCTCGGCCTCGTGCGCGGCGATCGCGTCGGCCCGGGTCTCCCGCAGCTCCTCGACCCGGCGGGCCAGCCTGGCACTCGGGGACGGCATGAGCAGCACGGCCGACCAGCGGGCCTCGGTGTCCGCGAGCCGCACGATCAGCGGCAGGACGACGGGGGCTCGGCGCAGCGCTCCGGCCCACACGCCGTCGACCAGCAGGCCGAGGGGCCACAGCGGGAGGGCGAGGGCGAGGAGGGCGCCGTAGAGGTAGTAGGCGAGCATCCAGCGCAGGTCCCTGAGCGTGCCGGGGTCCCGCACCGAGATGCGCAGCCGTTCGCGCAGGGTGCCGGTCATCGGTGTGTACGCCTCGGGGATCTCCCGGCCCGTCCACAGGGCGGTCAGGTTCCGCTTGGCGCCGGCGATCCGCCGTATCAGCAGCACGGCCTCGGGCAGCAGCCAGCAGCCGACCACGGCGACCGTACCGATGGCGGCGATCAGGAGCACCGTGATGAAGAGGTACATGCCGAAGCACATCGCCGCGGCCACGACGAGATGCACGGTCGCCATCGCCGTCCGCTGCACCGACTTCCACATGCGGCTCACGCTAGACGAACGGGCCCCGGGCGCACGGTGTAGCCCGCTACACCATCGGGGGCCGGGCGAGGATCACTCCCCGCGGCGGTCCTGGCCATCGCCGACTCGACCACCTGCACGACGCCCGGAACAACCCTGGCGCGGAGCACTCCCCGGATGACGTATGCTGGTTACACAACGGCGCGGGGTGGAGCAGCTCGGTAGCTCGCTGGGCTCATAACCCAGAGGTCGCAGGTTCAAATCCTGTCCCCGCTACTCAAGGCTCAGGGCCGGAATCCAGTTCACTGGATTCCGGCCCTGAGTGTTTTTTCCGCTCGTGACGTGATGTGACGCGGGGTGAGCGCGTGACCGCCCTCCGCGTTACAGCTGACATACCGTCAATGTCCGTGTGTGGCTTGAGTGAAGGTCAACTCGCCCGTTTTTAGCCGTTCATGGGCCGTAAGTCCTGCCGGGTTTCGTTAATGATCAAGTGGAACAGCTTGGAATCGGGCCCCCGGGTCTATTAACGTTCGATAACGCAGCGCGGTCGTCCCAGCCGTCACAAGAGACGGCTCCGTGCTCACGCGCCGAATTCCGCAAGGGAACCGGGGAACCACCAACTTGGGGTGAATCGCTCGTACTCCGCCGTGGCAGCACGGTCGGTATACGCGCGTAGGAGACCTTCCTGCTCCGAACCCGTCAGCTAACCCGGTAGGCGAGAAGGAAGGAAAGGAGCGCGCCCACGTGGCGTCCAACCCGCCTGCCCCCGAGGCGCCGTACGTCCCGAGCGACACCCTCGTATACGGCGGCTACCGTGCCGACGACGAGGCCCCGCTCGGCGAGTGGAACCCCACCGCGGACTCCCTCGCCCCCGTACGAGGCCGGCATCGCGTCGCCAAGCAGCGTGGCGGAGGGTTCGCCCGTAGCTCCACCGTTCTGGGCGTCGGTGTCATAGCCGCCGTCAGCGCCGGCGGGATGGCCAGCGCCAACACCGGCAAGCCGCCGGTCTCCATCTCGCTGCCGGACCTGCCCAACGTGGGCTCGCTCATCTCGGACGACTCCGCCCCCGCCGCGGACGACACGAGCGCCTTCAGCAGTGTCGGCGCCACCACCGCCGACACCGTCAAGGGCACCTCGGGCGCCGGTGAGGCGCTGCGCTCGCGCATCCTGGCCCAGGCCGAGGTGCAGCAGGGCCAGCTCGACACCAAGGCCGCCCAGGCCATCGCGGACGCCGCCGAGAAGGAGGCCGACGCGGCCGCCGCCAAGGCGGAGAAGGAGGCCCAGGAGAAGGCCACCGCCGCGAAGAAGAAGGCGGAGGAGGCGGCCGCGAAGAAGGCCGAGGCCGCGCGCCTGGCCGAGCTCGCCAAGCAGTACACGCTGCCGACCTCGTCGTACACCATCACGGGCACCTTCGGTCAGGCCGGCTCCCTGTGGGCCTCCGGCTACCACACGGGCCTCGACTTCGCCGCCCCCACGGGCACGCTCATCAAGGCGATCCACGGCGGCACCGTCACCCAGGCCGGCTGGGCCGGTTCCTACGGCTACCGCACGATCCTCACCCTCGACGACGGCACCGAGCTGTGGTTCTGCCACCAGTCCTCGATCAACGTCAGCGTCGGCCAGAAGGTCGGCACCGGTGACGTCATCGGACGCGTGGGCGCCACGGGCAACGTGACCGGCGCGCACCTGCACCTGGAGGTCCACCCGGGCGGCTCGGCCAACGGGATCGACCCGATGACGTGGCTGCGCGGCAAGGGGCTCACTCCCTGAGGCGCCCCTCGGGGTTCCCGGAGGTTCCCGCCGGTGCGCCGGAGTAGCTGCTTCCGCTTGTTTACGAGGACTTTGCGGCCATAGCGGAAGACCGGCGCCCGGCGCGGGCGTTGACGTATGGCATGACTTCTCTTCGCAAGCTCGGCTCCTCCGACCTCGAGGTCTTCCCGCTCACCCTCGGTGGCAACGTCTTCGGCTGGACCGCTGACGAGGCCACCTCCTTCGACGTGCTCGACGCGTACACCGCGGCCGGCGGCAACTTCATCGACACGGCCGACGTCTACTCGGCGTGGGTCGAGGGAAACTCCGGCGGCGAGTCCGAGACCGTCATCGGCAAGTGGCTGGCGGCCCGCGGCAACCGCGACGACGTCGTCATCGCCACGAAGGTCAGCCAGCACCCCGACTTCCCGGGCCTGTCCGGGGCGAACATCAAGGCCGCCGCCGACGCCTCCCTGAAGCGCCTGGGCACCGACCACATCGACCTGTACTACACCCACGTCGACAAGACCGAGGTGCCGGTCGAGGAGATCATCGGCGCGCTGGACGACCTGGTGAGGGCGGGCAAGGTGCGGGCGATCGGCGCCTCCAACATCTCCGCCGCGCGCCTCGCGGAGTCCCTCGCCTTCTCCGACCGCGAGGGCCTCGCGCGCTATGTCGCCCTCCAGCCCCACTACAACCTGGTCTCGCGCGACACGTACGAGGGTGAACTCGAGGCCGTCGCCGCCCGGGAGGGCCTCGCCGCCGTCCCGTACTACGCCCTCGCCTCCGGGTTCCTCACCGGCAAGTACCGCCCCGGTACGACGGTCGACAGCGCGCGCGCCGCGGGCGCCGGCCAGCACCTGGACACCGAGCGCGGCCGGAAGGTGCTCGCGGCTCTCGACGACATCGCCGAGGCCCACACCGTCCCGGTCGCCACGGTCGCCCTCGCCTGGCTCGCCGCCCGGCCGACGGTCGCGGCGCCGATCGCGTCCGCCCGCACGGTGGAACAGCTGCCGGCGCTGCTGGGCGTGGCGGACCTGACCCTGACGGAGGAGGAGCTTGCGCGCCTGACGGAGGCGTCGGCCTGAGCCTCCGCCGCGCGAGCTACGTGCGGTACGGGTTGTAGGCGGGGTACTGCACCGCCGGGTGGACCGGGTGGACCGGGTGGACCGGGTGGACCGGGTGGACCGGGTGGACCGGGGGCGTCGGCTGGGCGGGGTGCGTCGGCTGGGGCTGGTGAGGGGCGTATCCGTACGCCCCGTACACCGGCCAGGGCGGCGCGGCCACCGGGACCGGCGGTGCCGTCACCCGGGCCGCGTGGTCCAGCGAGGGACGCGCGACGTCCCGCCGCCGCCACAGCTCGTGCAGCAACTCCCGCTCCCGTACGACGAAGTCCGCGCCCGCCCGCCCGAGCCGCCCCCGGCGCCGCAGGAAGGCAAGCGACGTCGCGTACGCCTCGTACTGCGAGACCGCCCGCGCCGCGGCCCGCCCGCCGAACTGCCGCCGCGCGTAGTCCCGCGCCAAGAGCCGCGCCCGCATCGAGCCCAGCACATAGGGCTCGGTCGGCGTCAGCCATCCGGCGACGGCGTACGCGGGCAGTTCCTCGCGCACGGTCCTCAGCTCCCGCTGCCGTGTCCAGATGACCAGCCAGGTCAGCAGCGCGAACGCCGGCACCATGAACATCGCGTACACCGCGAAGAAGCCGTACTGCCCGAACGTCGACGAGCCGTTCCACGTCGCGTGCATGGCCATCGCGAGCAGCAGCCCGGACAGCGGGACGAGCACCCGCCGTACGTGCTGGCGTTCCGCGGACAGCGCGGAGATGCCGAAGCCGATGCCGGTCAGGACGGTGAACAGGGGGTGCGCGAACGGCGACATGACGACGCGTACGAAGAAGGTCGCGGCGGTGACGGAGGCGATGCCACTGTCGCCGGTGAGCTGGTCGGTGCCGAAGGCGGTGCCCAGGTAGAGGATGTTCTCGGTGAAGGCGAAGCCGGTGGCGGTGACCCCCGCTATCACCACGCCGTCGACGATCCCGGTGAAGTCCCGTCTGCGGAACAGGAAGACGAGCAGCACGGCGGCGGCCTTGGCCGACTCCTCGACGATCGGTGCTATCACGGTCGCGCCGAGGGTGTCCGCGCCGGACGGGTCGGCGGTCGCCGTCGCTATCCACTTCGTCGCGAAGCTGTTGGCGATGATCGCTATCAGCGCGGCCGCGCAGGCGCCCCAGGCGAAGGCGAACAGCAGATTGCGCCAGGGCCCCGGTTCGACGCGGTCGAGCCAGCGGAACGCGGCTATGAGCAGCGGTACGGGCAGGACGGCGAGCCCCAGGCCGACCAGGAACCCCTCGGTGCCGGTCTGTTGACGGACCAGGGCGAGGATGACGAGCCCGGACAGCGTGAGGAGGGTGATGAGCGCGCCGTAGCGCACCCACTTCCGCTGCCACCAGTGCGCGTGCCGCAGCGCACCGCCACCGGTGGGCTCACCGGAGTACGTCGGATACGGGGGAAAGGTGGCCACGGCATCGACCTTAACGAGACAGAGGCGCCGCCCGCAGGTAGGGCGGGATGCTCAGGCGCCGGTGGGGGACTGGTCGGGTCGGTCGCCGTGCTGTACGCGGCGGAACAGCAGGTCGTTCACGACATGTCCCTTCTCCAGTCCCTGTCCCTCGAAACGGGTCAGCGGCCGGAAGTCGGGACGTGTCGCGAAACCGCCGTCGGCCTGGGTGTTCTCGAAGTCCGGGTGCGCGGTGAGTACGTCGAGCATCTGTTCGGCGTACGGCACCCAGTCGGTCGCGCAGTGCACCAGCGCGCCGGGCTTGAGGCGGGTCGCGGCCAGGTCCAGGAACTCGGGCTGGATCAGTCGCCGTTTGTGGTGCCGCTTCTTGGGCCAGGGGTCGGGGAAGTACACGCGCAGTCCGTCTAGCGCGTCCGTGGTGAGCATCTCGCGCAGCAGGATGATGGCGTCGCCGTTGGCGACCCGGATGTTGGACAGCTTCTGCTGCTCGGCGAGGTTGAGCAGATTGCCCTGGCCCGGGGTGTGCACGTCGACGGCGAGGATGTTGGTCCCCGGGTCGGCGGCGGCCATCTGCGCGGTGGCCTCACCCATGCCGAACCCGATCTCCAGTACGACGGGATGGTCGTTGCCGAACATCTCACCGAGGTCGATCGTGCGCTGCCCGTCGATGTCGAGCCCCCACGTGGGCCACAGGCGCTGCAACGCGTCCGCCTGCCCCGCCGTCACCCGGCTCCGCCGGGGCTGAAAACTCCGGATCCGCCGCTCGAAGTGCGACCCCGCGGGATCAGCACTGGGCCCATCGGGAAACCGCGGCTCCCCCTTGGCCCTGCTGTGCCGCAGAGACCCCCCGGGAACATGCCGAGCGGCCTCGCCGGAGGCGGGGGGTTGGGAGCGGGGGGCATCGGGAGCGTTGAGGGAATCAGACACAGTGGGTCGATTTTACGGCGGGGGCGGGGATGAACGCCGCTCAGGGGTGTTGCGGGGGCGGGCGTGGGGGTGGCGGTGTCCGGGGCGTGGTGTGCGGGGGCCGGGCGTGAGGGTGAACGGCGTCTGGGCGTACGTCCGGGGGGTCACATCCGGGGGGTCACATCCGGGGGTCACATCTGGACCAGGCGCCGTCCGAGGCGGTAGGCCAGGGGTGGTGGCGGTGCGGTGGTCGCGTCCGGGCACGTCCGGACCAGCCGCGTCCAGACCAACGGCGTCCAGACCAACCGCGCCTCCGGGCGCCGCGTGCGGATGCCGGGCTACTGCGCACCGCGTTCCGGTGGCCATGTCACGTCCGGGGCGTTGCCTCCGGGGTGTCCCGGAGGTGTGGTGGCATCGAGGTGTGGTGACACCCGTCACCCGTCACGCCGAGCGCAGTGCCTCCAGTGCCCGTCGGGCCACCTCGCGGCCGATCGGGAGGGACGCCGTCGCTGCCGGGGAGGGGGCGTTCAGTACGTGCACCGCGCGGGCTCCCTCGCGGATCAGGAAGTCGTCCACCAGCGTCCCGTCCCGCAGGACCGCCTGCGCCCGCACCCCGGCGGCCGAAGGCACCAGGTCATCCGGTGTGACAGCGGGCAGCAGCCGCCGTACCGCCGTGGTGAACGCCCTCCGTGACACCGACCGCCGCAGCTCCCCCGTGCCGTAGCGCCAGTGCCGCCGGGCTATCCGCCAGGACCCGGGCCACGCCAGCGTCGCGCCGAGCTCCCGAGGCCGTACGGTCCCCCAGTCGTACCCCTCCCGGGCCAGCGCCGGCACCGCGTTGGGACCGATGTGCACTCCTCCGTCGATCCCGCGCGTGAGATGCACCCCGAGGAACGGGAATGCCGGGTCCGGCACCGGATACACCAGCCCCCGCACCAGCTCGGGCCGCGCCAGCGAGTAGTACTCCCCCCGGAACGGCACGATCCGCATCCCCGGCTCGTCCCCGGTCAGCCGGGCGATCTCGTCACAGTGCAGCCCGGCGCAGTTCACCAGCACCCGCGCCCGTACGACGTCCCCCGCAACCGTCTGCACGGCGACCCCGAGCTCCGGGCGCCGGTCGATCCGTCGCACCTCGGCGCCGTACCGGATCTCCGCGCCCGACGCCTCGGCCAGCTGCCTCGCGACCCCGACGAAGTCGCACACCCCGGTCGTCCCGACGTGTATGGCGGCGAGTCCCACCACCTCGGGTTCGTACTCCGCGATCTGGGCGCCGCCCAGCTCCCGCACCGGTATGCCGTTCTCCCGGCCGCGCTGCACCAGTCCGTGCAACCGGGGCAGCTCGCTGCGCTCGGTCGCGACGATCAGCTTGCCGGTGACGGCGTGAGCGATGCCGTACTCCGCGCAGAACTTGACCATCTCGGCCCCGCCCCGCACCGCGTACCGCGCCTTGAGCGATCCCGGCCGGTAGTAGATCCCGCTGTGGATCACCCCGCTGTTGCGCCCGGTCTGATGCCGGGCGGGCCCCGCCTCCTTCTCCAGCACGACGACCCGGGTGCCGGGCGCGCCCCGCGTGATCGCATACGCCGTGGACAACCCGACAATGCCCCCACCGATCACGAGCACGTCACAGTCGTAAGCGATCCCGGACAGCACCTGCACCACCTCCCACCCCCGATAGTGCACTGCACCACTGACAGTCACTTCAAACGCGGGGGGCGGTGCCGCCGTCCGGGGCTCAAGCCGGCGCCATCAGCAGCGGGCGGGCCCGCTCCCGGAGCTCCACCACCCGCGGCTCGTCCCCGTACGGCTCCAGCCGGTGCAGGAGGTCCTTCACGTACTCGGTGGTACGGGCCGAGGAGATGCGCCCCGCGACCTCCACCGCCCGCACGCCCTGTTCGCACGCCGCGTCCAGGTTGCCCGACTCGAGCTCGGCGACCGCGGAGACGACGAGCCGCAGCCCGTGCGAGCGTACGAACTCCTCCGTCGGCTTCGACAGCGCCTGCTCCGTGAACCGCCGCACCTGACGCGGTGCCTTCAGGTCGCGGTAGCACTCGGCCGCGTCGGCGGCGAAGCGGTCGTACGAGTAGAAGCCGAGCCAGGACGGGTCGTTGTCCCCGTCCCGGGACCGCTCCAGCCACCCCTCGGCCGCCTTGAGCGCCGCCCCGGCCGCCACGGCGTCACCCGCACGCGCGTGTGCCCGCGCCTCGACGAGCCGGAAGAAGCTCATGGTGCGGGCGGTCGCCAGCCCCCGGTTGCGCTCCAGCGCGGCCTGCGCGAGATCGACGCCCTCGTCGCCGAAGCCCCGGTAGGTCGCCTGCAACGACATCGACGCCAGCACATAACCCCCGAGGGGGACGTCGGCGGCCGCGCGGGCCAGCCGCAGCGCCTGGATGTAGTACCGCTGCGCCGCCTCCTGCTGTCCCGTGTCGAAGGCCATCCAGCCCGCGAGCCGGGTCAGTTCGGCGGAGGCGCCGAACAGGGCCCGGCCCACCTCGTCGGTGTACGCGCCGAGCAGCAGCGGCGCCGCCTCCACCCTTAAGCACTCGGGCACCATGGAGGAACGCCAGTCGCCGCCCCCGTACTTGGAGTCCCAGCGCCTGGCGTCCTCGGCGGCCTCCCGCAGCTTCTGCACATCGCTGTGGCCGACTTTGAGCGGTGCGCCGGAGCCCTCGTTGTGGTTCGCCTCGCGCGCGACCGAGCTGTCGGCCGGGGTTATCAGCCACCGTGAGGCGGGCGTTGCGTATGCGCTCACTGCGAACGAACCGGCGAGGGACTGCCAGATGCCGCCCGCGCCGGACCGGCGGCCGGCCAGGTCCAGGCGGTAGAGCTCCGTGGCCGACCGGACGGCCTGTCCGACGTCCCTGGGGAAGGCGAGGCCCACCTCCGGCGCGGGATCCGCGTCCGCCAGGCCGATCTCGTGGAGCGGCACCGGGCGGCCGAGCTTCTGGCCGATGGCGGCGGCGATGAGGTGCGGCGCCGCGCCCTGTGGCACCATCCCCTTCGACACCCAGCGCGCCACCGACGTCTTGTCGTAGCGAAGAGTCAACCCGCGTTGAGCGCCAAGATCGTTGACGCGACGCGCGAGTCCTGCGTTGCTGATTCCCGCGAGGGCGAGAACGGCGCCGAGTTTTTCGTTCGGCCCGCGTTGCTCCCTGGACATGCGCCACCCCTCGACACAGACGGCTGCCGCGCTGGCATAACCACGCGGCATTCGTAAACCCAGCGTAGTTCGCCGCATCCCAAGCGTTAAGGGGCTTTGTTCCGGATGGCGGGATTGTGGTCCGTACTGAAGTACGGGACCGATACGCGCAGTTGCGTCGTGCCCCCGTTGTGTGGCCGTGCGCCCGTCCGTGCGCTCTTCTCCGGCCACCGGGGGAGCGCTTCCATGGGCGGTGCGTGGGTCGGCCCGCTGTACTGGATCCAGTGGGCTGGGGGACACCGCCGCCTACATCCCCGCGGGCGGCGGACCGGCCCGGGGGGCGAAGTGGCGTCTCCCGGGCTGCGCGCCTGTCGTGCGGCGCGCGGTTGTGTACGGAGCGTGCGCAAGCCTGCGTCCATGCCGCCGATTTGGCCGAAAATCGACCCCGTTCTTATGGGCTGTCAGCCCTCCCACCATGGCAGTTGAGGGCGCGTTAGGCGTTTTTGGGGAGCGTATCGGGGGCGCATTCGCGTCGCACTGTCCTTGCCCCGTGCGGGTGTTCGCAGGCGTACGCGGGTGTTCCCAGGGGCGCGTCCCCCGCATCCCAAGCGACTCCACCCGCCCTCCGGCGCGCTTCCTTCATGGCAGCATGGTGACCGGTTCGAACGGTGCACTGGTTGTCCACAGCTTGTGGAGGCGTCGATGCGGTGGTTGGTGGGATGGAGCAGCACCGCCGCGGGCGTGTCCCAGATCGGTGCGGCGGGGGCGACCGGAAGCGACGGGGAGACCGTGCACCCGGTGGGTTCCCACCTTTTGTGGGGTGACCCGGATCCGCTGTGGGCGGTCGGTGACTGGCGTCCCGACGAGGTGCGCGTGATCACGGTCGACCCGCAGACCCGGATGGCGGTCCTCGGCACCTGCGGAGCCTCCGACGAGCAGCTGCGGATCGGACTGCTCGCCGCGCGCGGAGGGGCACTTCGGCATCTGACGGCCTGGTCGGGGGCGTACACGGCGGTGGTCCAGGTGGGCCGCCGGATCACCGTGGGCGGCGACCTGGCGGGCGCCCGGCCGGTGTTCTACACCCCCTGGGCCGGCGGCACGGCCTACGCGACCGCGGCCCTGCCCCTCGCCGACCTCATCGAGGCCAACCTCGACTTCGGGCACCTGGCCGCGCTGCTCGCGGCTCCCGACGTACCGGCCGCGCTCCACGACTCCACGCCCTACGAGGGCGTACGGCGCATTCCGCCGGGGCACGCGCTGATCCTGCGCAACGGCGCCCGCGAGATCGCCGGCTACGAGCCGGTCGCCTCCCTCGCGGTCGCCGCGCCCACCGCCGACGCCGACAGCGCGGTCGACGCCGTGCGGGACGCCCTCGTCGAGGCGGTGCGGGCCCGGCTGTCCGCGCCCCGGCACGTGCCCGACATCGACCCCGGCCCGGTGCCCGGCATGGGGCCCGCCGAACGGCGTGCCGCGCGCGGGATGCCGGTGCCGGGCATCGGGGCCGACCTGTCCGGGGGACCCGCGTCGGGGACGCTCGCCCTTTTGGCCGCCGGGCTCCCGGGGATGCCGGGGACCGTCCTCGGACACGGCACCGGGGCCGGGGAGCGGCTGCTCGCGGTCACCTTCAACGACCTCGCCGTGGGCGGGCGGGAGGCCGAGCTGGAGCGGGCGGGGACGCTCGCGGCGAACCCCCGGCTGCACCACGTGGTGGTGACCGGCGGCGAGGAGACGCTTCCCTACGCCGAGCTGGACGGGCCCCTGACGGACGAGCCGGGGCCGTGCCTGGTGACGGCCGCGCGGCACCGTGCCCGGCTGGCCGCGGGCAGCGCCGACCACTTCACGGGGTACGGGGCCCGACAGGTGCTCGACGCGCATCCGGCCCGCCTCGCGGACCTCCTGATGGACCGCAAGCGGCGCCATCTGGTCCGGCCGGTGGCCGCCCTGACCAAGGCGGACGGCTCGGTGCTCGTCCCCGCGCGCGTGTACGGCGCGGCGCGGCGGCTGGCCCGTACGCCGTACCGGGTCGGCCTGGAGATGCTGGCCGACCGGCTCATGCACCAGCGGTTCGACGAGCCCGGGGGTGCGGTGGGGGCGTCTCTCGCCGCGCTCACCTGGGCCAGACCGGGTCCTGCGGCACGGTGGCTGACGGGCGAGGCGCTCGCTGAAGTATCGGTTCGCCTGCAGGGCGCCACGCACCGCTCCGGGGTGGGGCCCGGGCAGCATCCCGGCGACTTCCGCGCGCGTGCGGCGCTCGCGCGTCACGCGTCCGATCTGCGCGTCCTGGAGCAGGCCGTGGAGATCCGCTCGCAACGGCTGCACGCGCCGTTCCTGGACAACCAGGTGGTACGTGCCTGCCGTGCCCTCCCCGAGGCGCTGCGGGTCCGGCCGGGGGCCCGTGCGGAGATCCTCCGTACGGTCCTGGAGGGCGCCGGTGTCTCCGAGCTCCCGCCGGGCTGGGGCGCCCCGTCCCACGCCTCCTCGGCCGCGGCGACCCGTACGGGGCTGCGGGTGGCGGCGGACTCCCTGATGGCCCTGTTCGGCACGCCGCTGCTGGCGCAGGCGGGGCTGGTGGAGGCCCGGGTGGTCCGCAAGGCGCTCCGGGCGGCGGCGGAGGGCGAACCGCTGCCGTTGGACGGGCTGGCGGACCTGGTCTCACTGGAGCTGTGGCTGGGCAGGCTGCTGGCCCGCCGCGGGACGTGCTGGACGGGCACCCCGGCACGCGCGCGTGCGGTGCCGGCGGGGATTCGGCCGCAGCGGGGGGCGTTGGGAGCGGGGGCCTCCGGCGGTTGAGCCGGTTTGTCTGCGGGTGCGGGTGCGGGTGCGGGTTGGTGGGGGCGGGCGTTTTGCGCAGTTCCCCGCGCCCCTGGA
>NZ_JBHVYZ010000104.1:0-19698 GCF_042880295.1 Streptomyces sp. NPDC058307 | reverse complement strand
GTCGCAGAAGATCGACGTCGACGCGCGCGGCGAGATCCTGGAGCTGAAGAACACCATCAACACGATGGTCGACCAGCTCTCCGCCTTCGCCGACCAGGTGACCCGCGTGGCCCGCGACGTGGGTACCGAGGGCCGGCTCGGCGGACAGGCGCAGGTGCCCGGCGTCGCCGGTGTCTGGCGCGACCTCACCGACTCCGTGAACGGAATGGCAGGAAACCTCACTGCCCAGGTGCGCAACATCGCCCAGGTGGCCACCGCGGTGGCCCGGGGTGACCTGTCGCAGAAGATCGACGTCGACGCGCGCGGCGAGATCCTGGAGCTGAAGAACACCCTCAACACGATGGTCGACCAGCTCTCCAGCTTCGCCGACCAGGTGACGCGGGTGGCCCGCGAGGTGGGCACCGAGGGCATTCTCGGCGGACAGGCCGAGGTGCAGGGTGTCTCCGGCACCTGGAAGGACCTCACGCAGTCCGTGAACTTCATGGCGAACAACCTGACCATTCAGGTGCGCAACATCGCCGAGGTCACCACCGCGGTCGCCAAGGGCGATCTCTCGAAGAAGATCACCGTCGACGCGAAGGGCGAGATCCTCGAGCTCGTCACCACCGTCAACACGATGGTCGACCAGCTGTCGTCCTTCGCCGAGCAGGTGACCCGGGTGGCCCGTGAGGTGGGCACCGAGGGGCAGCTGGGCGGTCAGGCGCGGGTTCCGGGTGTCACGGGCATCTGGAAGGACCTCAGCGACAACGTGAACCTGATGGCCAACAACCTGACCATGCAGGTGCGCAACATCTCCCAGGTCGCGAACGCGGTCGCCAACGGCGACCTCACGCGGACGGTGACGATCGAGGCGCGCGGCGAGGTCGCGCAGCTCGCCGACACCTTCAACACCATGGTCAAGACGCTGAGCTCGTTCGCCGACCAGGTCACCAAGGTGGCCCGCGAGGTGGGCACGGACGGCATCCTGGGCGGTCAGGCCCGGGTGCCCGGTGTGGCCGGCACCTGGAAGGACCTCACCGAGTCCGTGAACCAGATGGCGTCCAACCTGACCGGTCAGGTGCGGAACATCGCCATGGTGACCACGGCCATCGCCAAGGGCGACCTGACCAAGAAGATCGACATCGACGCCCGCGGCGAGATCCTGGAGCTGAAGACGACCATCAACACGATGGTCGACCAGCTGTCGTCCTTCGCCGAGGAGGTCACCCGGGTCGCCCGCGAGGTGGGTACCGAAGGACAGCTCGGCGGCCAGGCACGCGTGCGTGACGTCGACGGCACCTGGCGCGACCTGACCGAGTCCGTGAACGAAATGGCAGGAAACCTTACCCGGCAGGTACGGGCCATCGCGCGGGTCGCCACCGCGGTGACCCGGGGCGACCTGAACCTGAAGATCGACGTGGACGCGTCCGGCGAGATCCAGGAGCTCCAGGACTACATCAACAAGATGATCGCCAACCTGCGCGACACCACGATCGCCAACAAGGAGCAGGACTGGCTCAAGGGCAACCTGGCCCGTATCTCGGCGCTCATGCAGGGCCGCCGGGATCTGGAGGACGTGGCCTCGCTGATCATGAGCGAGCTGACGCCGGTGGTGACCGCGCAGCACGGCGCGTTCTTCGTGGCGATGCCGCTCCTGGACGGCAAGGACATGAGCACCGAGGCCGAGGACCAGTACGAACTGCGGATGCTCGGGTCGTACGGCTACTCGATGGGCTCGATGCCGACGTCGTTCCGGCCCGGGGAGGCGCTCATCGGGACGGCCGCGGAGGAGAAGCGCACGATCCTGGTGGAGAACGCGCCCAGCGGCTATCTGAAGATCTCCTCCGGACTCGGAGAGGCGCCGCCCGCGCAGGTGATCGTCCTTCCGGTGCTGTTCGAGGGCAAGGTGCTCGGTGTCATCGAGCTCGCGTCCTTCACACCCTTCACACAGATCCAGAAGGACTTCCTCAACCAGATCGCCGAGATGATCGCGACGAGCGTCAACACCATCTCCGTCAACACCAAGACCGAGGTGCTGCTGAAGCAGTCCCAGGAGCTGACCGAGCAACTTCGGGAGCGGTCGGCCGAGTTGGAGAACCGGCAGAAGGCCCTCCAGGCGTCCAACGCCGAGCTGGAGGAGAAGGCGGAGCTGCTGGCCCGGCAGAACCGCGACATCGAGGTCAAGAACACCGAGATCGAGGAGGCGCGGCAGGTCCTGGAGGAGCGCGCCGAACAGCTCGCCGTGTCCATGCGGTACAAGAGCGAGTTCCTGGCCAACATGTCGCACGAGCTGCGGACGCCGCTGAACTCGCTGCTGATCCTCGCCAAGCTGCTCGCCGACAACGCGGACTCCAACCTCACCCCGAAGCAGGTCGAGTTCGCCGAGACCATCCATGGCGCGGGCTCCGACCTGCTCCAGCTCATCAACGACATCCTCGACCTGTCGAAGGTCGAGGCGGGCAAGATGGACGTCTCGCCGACACGTATCGCGCTCGTGCAGCTCGTGGACTACGTGGAGGCCACCTTCCGGCCGCTGACCGCGGAGAAGGGCCTCGATCTGTCCGTGCGGGTCTCGCCCGAGCTGCCCGCCACGCTGCACACCGACGAGCAGCGGCTGCTCCAGGTGCTGCGCAACCTGCTGTCCAACGCCGTGAAGTTCACCGACTCCGGGGCCGTCGAGCTGGTGATCCGGCCCGCCGGGCGGGAGGTGCCGGTGGCGATCCGGGAGCAGTTGCTGGAGGCCGGTTCGCTGCGCGACCCGGACGCCGACCTGATCGCGTTCTCGGTGACCGACACCGGTATCGGCATCGCGGCCAGCAAGATGCGGGTGATCTTCGAGGCGTTCAAGCAGGCCGACGGCACGACCAGTCGCAAGTACGGCGGCACGGGACTCGGGCTGTCGATCTCGCGGGAGATCGCGCAACTGCTCGGCGGAGAGATCCACGCGCAGAGCGAGCCGGGACGGGGATCGACGTTCACGCTGTATTTGCCGCTGCACCCCAGCGAACTCCCGCCGCAGGGCTACCAGCACTCCATGCCCGCTCTGGACCCGGGCGACCTGGTGGCGTCCACGTCGGAGAACGGGCGGTCCGGGGTCGAGGTCGAGACGCCCGCCGAGGTGAGGTCGTACCAGGAGACGCAGAACGGTGCCGCTGCGCTCTTCAGGCGCCGTCGCAGGACCGCACCGGCCCTCGAACAGCGGATCGGGCAGCCGGACCAGTGGTCGGCGGTGGAGCACCAGAGCACGCCGCAGCCGCGCCGGGGCATCCGGTTCGGCGGCGAGAAGGTGCTGATCGTCGACGACGACATCCGCAATGTCTTCGCGCTCACGAGCGTCCTCGAACAGCACGGACTGTCGGTGCTCTACGCCGAGAACGGCCGTGAGGGCATCGAGGTGCTGGAACAGCACGAGGACGTGGCGGTCGTCCTGATGGACATCATGATGCCCGAGATGGACGGGTACGCGACGACCAACGCGATCCGCAGGATGCCGCAGTACGCCGGACTCCCGATCATCGCGCTGACCGCCAAGGCGATGAAGGGCGACCGGGAGAAGGCGATCGAGTCGGGCGCCTCCGACTACGTGACCAAGCCGGTCGACCCCGATCATTTGCTGTCGGTGATGCAGCAGTGGATGCGGGGGGAGTGAGAGGAATCGGCGACGTCCACGCGGAGTTGCTGACTCAGTGTGTCCGGCGCCGTGTAGAAGTACGGGATTCGGGGAACCTTCTGGTCTCTCACTACGTTTCTGCTACGTGCACAGTGACATCACGGTGACAGGGTGTGGCGACAGACAGGGTGCGGCTACGATGACCGGCACAAGGACGGGCGGCGAAAGGGAGTCGTCCCCAGGGGCGGCACCCGGTGCACATCCGGGGCGAGGAGGGCGGGCCATGGTGCAGAAGGCCAAGATCCTCCTGGTCGATGACCGGCCGGAGAATCTGCTGGCGCTGGAGGCCATCCTCTCCGCGCTCGATCAGACACTGGTGCGGGCATCGTCCGGGGAGGAAGCGCTCAAGGCGCTGCTCACGGACGACTTCGCGGTGATTTTGCTGGACGTCCAGATGCCGGGCATGGACGGCTTCGAGACCGCGGCGCACATCAAACGGCGGGAGCGGACCCGGGACATCCCGATCATCTTCCTCACCGCCATCAACCACGGGCCGCACCACACCTTCCGGGGATACGCGGCCGGTGCGGTGGACTACATCTCCAAGCCGTTCGACCCGTGGGTGCTGCGCGCGAAGGTCTCGGTGTTCGTCGAGCTCTACATGAAGAACTGCCAGCTGCGGGAGCAGGCGGCGCTGCTGCGGCTCCAGTTGGAGGGCGGCGGAGGCAGGGCGGCAGTAGGGGACGCGAAGGAGCCGGCGGGTCTGCTCGCCGAGCTGTCCGCGCGGCTCGCGGCGGTCGAGGAGCAGGCCGAGGCACTCTCCAAGCAACTCGACGACGAGTCGGCGGACGCGGCCGCGGTCGCCACCGCGGCCCATCTCGAACGCAAACTCACGGGGTTGCGGCGGGCGCTGGACGCGCTGGAGCCGGGCACCGGGAGTTCGCCGTCGGTGCCCTCGCAGAACTGACGCTCGCCGACGGATCTCTTGAGGTCGCGTCAGTTCAACACCTCTCCAGGCGCGACACGAACGGGTGAAGCAGTGGCCACACGTGTCCGCGGTCGTCTCCACCGGTAATCTCCCACCTATGGCCTCACGTCCCTCCGCAGCCAAGAAGCAGCCCGCCAAGAAGGCTGCCGCTCCCGCGAAGGGTCCGGCGCGGAAGGCCCCCGCGAAGAAAGCACCGGCGAAGAAGGCGCCCGCCAGGAAAGCCGCGGTGAAGAAGGCGGTGCCACCGAGGCCGGCGCCCAGCCCGACCGGAGGCGTCTACCGCCTCGTCCGGGCCGTCTGGCTCGGCATCGCCCATGCCGTGGGCGCGGTGTTCCGCGGCATAGGGCAGGGCGCGAAGAACCTCGACCCCGCGCATCGGAAGGACGGCGTGGCACTCCTGTTGCTCGCCCTCGGCCTGATCGTGGCCGCCGGCACCTGGTCGAACCTGCGCGGACCCGTCGGCGACCTCGTCGAGATCATCGTGACCGGCGCCTTCGGCCGGCTCGACCTGCTCGTGCCGATACTGCTCGCGGTCATCGCCGTGCGGTTCATCCGGCACCCCGAGAAGCCCGAGGCCAACGGCCGGATCGTGATCGGCCTGTCGGCGCTCGTCATCGGTGTGCTCGGCCAGGTCCACATCGCCTGCGGCTCACCGGCCCGCAGCGACGGCATGCAGGCGATAAGGGACGCCGGCGGCCTCATCGGCTGGGGAGCGGCCACCCCGCTGACGTACACCATGGGCGAGGTCCTCGCCGTACCGCTGCTCGTGCTGCTGACGGTCTTCGGGCTGCTCGTCGTCACGGCCACCCCGGTCAACGCCATTCCCCGGCGGCTGCGGGAGCTCGGTGTGCGGCTCGGGATCCTCCCCGAGCCTGAGGACGGCGCACTCGGCGAGGACGACGAGCGCTACGACGAGCAGTGGCGCGAGGCGCTGCCCGCGCGTGGGCGCAGGCGAGGCCCCGCGCCCGAGGCGTACGACCCCGACGGAGCGGAGCAGCAGGCCCTCACGCAGCGTCGTGGACGCCCACGGCGGTCCGCGGTGCCGCAGCCCGCGATGGACCGGCAGATGGACGCCGTGGACATCGCCGCGGCCGCCGCGGCCGACCTGGACGGCGTCGTGATGCACGGCCTGCCGCCCTCGCCGCTGGTCGCCGACCTCACCCACGGCGTGAGCGTGGGTGACCGGGTGGAGACGACCCCCGTACCCACTTCGGTCCCGGCCGCGCGGCCCAAGCAGGAGGCGCGCCCGAAGCAGGAGAAGCTCAAGGTCGAGGTCGCCGACCTCACCAAGCCCGCTCCCGAGGCTCCGAGCGAACTGCCGCCCCGCGCGGAGCAGCTCCAGCTGTCCGGCGACATCACCTACGCGCTGCCCTCCCTCGACCTCCTGGAGCGCGGTGGTCCCGGCAAGGCGCGCAGCGCGGCGAACGACGCCATAGTCGCCTCGCTGACGAACGTCTTCACGGAGTTCAAGGTCGACGCAGCCGTCACCGGCTTCACGCGCGGGCCGACGGTCACGCGCTACGAGGTCGAGCTCGGACCCGCCGTGAAGGTCGAGCGGATCACCGCGCTGGCCAAGAACATCGCGTACGCCGTCGCCAGCCCCGACGTGCGGATCATCAGCCCGATCCCCGGCAAGTCCGCGGTCGGCATCGAGATCCCCAACACCGACCGGGAGATGGTCAACCTCGGTGACGTGCTGCGCCTCGCGGCGGCCGCCGAGGACGACCACCCCATGCTGGTCGCGCTCGGCAAGGACGTCGAGGGCGGCTATGTCATGGCCAACCTGGCGAAGATGCCGCATGTGCTCGTCGCCGGAGCCACTGGTTCCGGTAAGTCGTCGTGCATTAACTGCTTGATCACTTCCGTCATGGTTCGCGCGACCCCCGAGGACGTGCGCATGGTCCTGGTCGACCCCAAGCGCGTGGAGCTGACGGCCTACGAGGGCATCCCGCACCTGATCACGCCGATCATCACCAACCCGAAGCGGGCCGCCGAGGCGCTCCAGTGGGTCGTACGCGAGATGGATCTTCGCTACGACGACCTGGCGGCGTACGGCTTCCGGCACATCGACGACTTCAACGAGGCCATCAGGAACGGCAAGGTCAAACTGCCCGAGGGCAGTGAGCGGGAGCTCCAGCCGTACCCGTATCTGCTGGTGATCGTCGATGAGCTCGCCGACCTGATGATGGTCGCCCCGCGGGACGTC
The DNA here is from genome assembly GCF_042880295.1 of Streptomyces sp. NPDC058307. Taxonomy (NCBI): domain Bacteria; kingdom Bacillati; phylum Actinomycetota; class Actinomycetes; order Kitasatosporales; family Streptomycetaceae; genus Streptomyces; species Streptomyces sp. NPDC058307. Next base: position 12,915 of record NZ_JBHVYZ010000104.1, on the reverse strand, counting down.
GAGGACGCGATCGTGCGGATCACGCAGCTCGCGCGCGCGGCCGGCATCCACCTGGTGCTCGCCACCCAGCGGCCGTCGGTGGACGTCGTCACCGGTCTGATCAAGGCGAACGTGCCCTCCCGGCTCGCCTTCGCCACCTCCTCGCTCGCCGACTCCCGGGTCATCCTCGACCAGCCGGGCGCCGAGAAGCTGATCGGCAAGGGTGACGGACTGTTCCTGCCGATGGGCGCCAACAAGCCCACCCGTATGCAGGGCGCCTTCGTGACCGAGGACGAGGTCGCGGCGATCGTCCAGCACTGCAAGGACCAGATGGCACCGGTCTTCCGGGACGACGTCGTCGTGGGCACCAAGCAGAAGAAGGAGATCGACGAGGAGATCGGCGACGACCTCGACCTGCTGTGCCAGGCCGCCGAGCTGGTCGTCTCCACGCAGTTCGGGTCGACCTCGATGCTCCAGCGCAAGCTGCGGGTCGGGTTCGCGAAGGCCGGTCGGCTGATGGACCTGATGGAGTCCCGGGGCATCGTCGGGCCCAGCGAGGGATCCAAGGCTCGTGACGTTCTTGTGAAGGCCGACGAACTGGACGGAGTGCTCGCGGTCATCCGCGGGGAGGCTTGATGGGAGCCCGGAGCGGGTGCAGCCACCGATGTCCGATCGTGACTCACCCGTAAGGGATCATCGAGCAACCGTTTCCCTTCGGCGTACGTCAAGTTGAGGGAAGCGAAAAGCCGCTGCCCCACCATCGGTGTGTTCGGCCATTCCGATGGCGTACAAAGTCCCACCGCCCGGTTGCCCCACCCTTTCGTACCCCCCCTAGACTGAATCCCCAGCACAGGTGGCTAAACGCTCGAAAGGCGCCCCCGTGTCCATCGGCAACTCCCCTGAAGACGAGCGTCCGTTCGAAGACGACCGGCAGGAAGCCCGCCTCTCCGTCGGCCACGCCCTGAAACAGGCGCGGATCGCGGCCGGGCTGACCGTCGACGACGTCAGCAACGCCACCAGGGTCCGCATCGCCATCGTGCATGCCATCGAGGCGGACGACTTCGCCCCCTGCGGTGGCGATGTGTACGCCCGGGGCCACATCCGGACCCTGGCCAAGGCCGTCCACCTGGATCCGGCCCCCCTGCTGGACCAGTACGCCGCCGATCACGGTGGTGGACGCCCGGCGCCGACCCCCGCCGCCCCGCTGTTCGAGGCGGAGCGCATCCGTCCCGAGCGCCGTGGGCCCAACTGGACCGCGGCCATGGTGGCCGCGATCGTCGCCGTGGTCGGCTTCGTCGGGTTCACCGCCTTCAAGGGCGGCGACGGCGGCGGGACGACCCAGGTCGCCGACGGCACCACGCCCGCCACGAGCAAGTCCCCGACACCCAAGTCCGACAAGACCCCCGAGAGCCCGAAGCCCACGCCGTCGGACAGCGCCATCGCGGCGGCGCCCCAGGACAAGGTGACCGTGCAGGTCAGCGCCCCCGACGGAAAGAGCTGGATCCTCGCCAAGGACCACAACGGCCGGACCCTCTTCGACGGACTGCTCACGCAGGGCGACAGCAAGACCTTCCAGGACAGCGACAAGATCAACCTCGTCCTCGGTGACGCCGGGGCGATCCAGCTGTACGTGAACGGCAAGAAGATCGACGACGACTGGCAGCCCGGAGCCGTGGAGCGCCTGACGTACACGAAGGGCGACCCTCAGGTCGGCTAGGCATCTGTTCGGTTTCCGTCGAGAAGGGGTTGGCCGGGAGATCGGCCAACCCCTTCGACGTGGGGTGTCAGTGGGACGAAGTAGTCTTGAGCCCATGCCTGAACGCCGTACCGTCGCACTCGTCACTCTTGGCTGCGCCCGCAACGAGGTGGACTCGGAGGAGCTCGCAGGCCGTTTGGAGGCGGACGGCTGGGATCTCGTGGAGGACGCCTCAGACGCGGATGTCGCCGTCGTCAACACCTGTGGCTTCGTCGAGGCCGCCAAGAAGGACTCGGTCGACGCCCTCCTGGAGGCCAACGACCTCAAGGGACACGGCAGAACCCAGGCCGTCGTCGCGGTGGGCTGCATGGCCGAGCGGTACGGCAAGGATCTCGCCGAGGCGCTGCCGGAAGCGGACGGAGTGCTCGGCTTCGACGACTACGCCGACATCTCCGACCGGCTCCAGACGATCCTCAGCGGTGGCATCCACGCCGCGCACACCCCGCGCGACCGGCGCAAGCTCCTGCCGATCAGCCCCTCCCTGCGCCAGGAGTCGGCGGCGTCCGTCGCGCTGCCCGGACACGGGCCGGCCGCCGAAGCCCCCGAGGCGGCTCCCGCCGACCTTCCCGAGGGGCTCGCTCCGGCCTCCGGCCCCCGTGCGCCCCTGCGCCGCCGTCTGGACGGCTCTCCGGTCGCCTCGGTGAAGCTCGCCTCCGGCTGCGACCGGCGCTGCTCCTTCTGCGCCATCCCGTCCTTCCGCGGCTCCTTCATCTCCCGCCGCCCCTCGGACGTCCTCAACGAGACGCGCTGGCTGGCCGAGCAGGGCGTCAAGGAGATCATGCTGGTCTCCGAGAACAACACCTCGTACGGCAAGGACCTCGGCGACATCCGCCTCCTTGAGTCCCTCCTGCCCGAGCTCGCCGAGGTCGACGGTCTCGAACGTGTGCGCGTGAGCTACCTCCAGCCCGCCGAGATGCGGCCCGGCCTGATCGACGTGCTGACCTCCACGCCCAAGGTCGTGCCCTACTTCGACCTGTCCTTCCAGCACTCCGCCCCCGACGTGCTGCGCGCGATGCGCCGCTTCGGCGACACCGACCGCTTCCTGGAGCTCCTCGACACCATCCGCGGCAAGGCCCCCGAGGCCGGCGTCCGCTCCAACTTCATCGTGGGCTTCCCCGGCGAGACCGAGGGCGACCTCGCCGAGCTGGAGCGGTTCCTGAACGGCGCGAGACTGGACGCCATCGGCGTCTTCGGGTACTCCGACGAGGAGGGCACCGAAGCGGCGACGTACGGGAACAAGCTGGACGAGGACCTAGTCGCCGAGCGCCTGGCGCGTGTCTCCCGGCTCGCCGAGGAACTCGTCTCGCAGCGCGCCGAGGAGCGTGTCGGCGAGACCGTGCACGTCCTGGTCGAGTCCATCGACGAGGAGGGTGTGTACGGCCGCGGTGCGCACCAGGCGCCCGAGACCGACGGCCAGGTGCTGCTCACGAGCGGCGAAGGTCTCAGTGTCGGTCGTATGGTCGAGGCGAAGGTGGTCGGTACGGAAGGTGTCGACCTGGTGGCCGAGCCGCTCGACGGCTCGCTCGCGTGTAGTGAGGAGGCGGGCAGATGACCGGAGTTCCGGCGTCCGCTGCGGGTGGCCCCTCCGCCGCGAAGGGCGGACCGGCGGGCGCGGTCTCGGGCGCCGCGTCCGGCGCGGCACCGAGCACTCCCACGGACCTGGTCTCCGGTACGGCTGCCGACGTGCGCCCCAGTGCCGTCCCCGAAGTGGGGATCGTTGCCGGAGCGGCCTCGGAGGCCGACCTCGACTCCGGCGCGAAGCCCGCGCGCGGGGGGAAGATCGCGGCCGCGGCCGTCAACCAGGCCAGCGTCTGGAACATCGCCAACCTGCTGACCATGCTCCGGCTGGTCCTCGTGCCCGGCTTCGTCGCCCTGATGCTGGCCGACGGCGGACACGACCCCGCGTGGCGCTCGTTCGCCTGGGCGGCCTTCGCGGTCGCCATGATCACCGACCTGTTCGACGGGCACCTGGCGCGCGCCTACAACCTGGTCACGGACTTCGGGAAGATCGCCGACCCCATCGCCGACAAGGCGATCATGGGGGCGGCGCTGATCTGTCTCTCCGGGCTCGGCGACCTGCCCTGGTGGGTGACGCTCGTCATCCTCGGCAGGGAACTGGGGATCACCCTGCTGCGTTTCCTCGTCATCCGGTACGGCGTGATCCCGGCGAGCCGGGGCGGCAAGCTCAAGACCCTCGGCCAGGGCATCGCCGTAGGGATGTACATCCTGGCGCTGACGGGGTGGCTGGCCACCGCGAGGTTCTGGGTGATGGCTGTGGCGGTCGTGCTGACCGTCGCGACCGGACTCGACTATGTGAGACAGGCCATTGTGCTGCGGAGGCAGGGAATCGCCGAGCGCAAGGCGGCGTTGGAGGAGACGGAAGCGTGAATTCCCCGGCCGCTCAAGTGGTGCAACTACTCACCGTGAAGGGTCAGACGCTCGCGGTCGCCGAGTCGCTCACCGGCGGGCTGGTTGCGGCGGAAATCACAGCGACCCCCGGGGCGTCCCAGGCGTTCCGGGGTTCGGTGACTGCCTACGCCACCGAACTGAAGCATGAGCTGCTGGGGGTCGACGCCACCCTGCTGGACCAGAGGGGTGCGGTGGATCCGCAGGTCGCGGCCCAGATGGCGGCCGGAGTGCGCAAGGCACTCGGCGCCGACTGGGGCATCGCGACCACCGGAGTCGCGGGCCCCGAACCGCAGGACGGCAAGCCCGTCGGAACGGTCTTCGTGGCTGTCGACGGGCCCTCCGCGGGCGCTTCCGAGGCAACGAATGGCGGGAAAGTGACCGCGCTGCGGTTGAACGGCGACCGCGCGGAAATTCGTATGGAGAGTGTACGGAGCGTACTCGCACTCCTCTTGGAGGAGCTCGCGAGCGAACAGACCGGGAACGAGCGGGCACAGGATACGGAACGGAACGGGGGGTTTTGATGTTTGCAGCCCTGAGTGAACACGACATCGCTCCCCGCACGGCCGCGGCGCAAGGCGGTACGGTGGGGCGTGAAGGATGCGGCTACGCGGTCCGAGGAGGGAGCCACCGATGATTCTGCTCCGTCGCCTACTGGGTGACGTGCTGCGTCGGCAGCGCCAGCGCCAGGGCCGTACTCTGCGCGAAGTCTCCTCCTCCGCCCGAGTCTCACTCGGCTATCTCTCCGAGGTGGAGCGGGGGCAGAAGGAGGCTTCCTCCGAACTGCTCTCCGCGATCTGCGACGCGTTGGACGTACGGATGTCCGAGCTCATGCGGGAAGTGAGCGACGAGCTCGCCCTCGCCGAGCTGGCCCAGTCTGCTGCGGCCACCCCCCGCGAGCCCGTACCGGCGCCCGTGCGCCCGATGCTGGGTTCCGTGTCGGTGAAGGGTGTGCCACCGGAACGAGTGACCATCAAGGCGCCGAGCGAAGCGGTGGACGTCGTCGCGGCGTGACGCTCGCGCTCGGTGTGCCGTGAGCTGATGGCTCGCCGAGAGGAAGTCTGCGAGGCCCCGGACGGGTTTCTCCAGCTGGTCTGGAGAGGCGCCGGTCGGGGTTTTCGTGCATCTTGGAGCGACGGCCGCGCCGGTGCGTCCGTGTGCCCTTGGTGCGCCCTCCCCGGGGATGGGGCGGCCGTCTAGCGTCCGGCCTGGAGGTGGCTGCATGGCGGGGCCGACAGTACGCCGGGGGATGGCTCTCGGGCTCGGGGCACTGTGGTGGTGCGCTGTGGCGCGGCTGGTGCTGGCGCCGGACGCCGGGGTGCTCGAAGGGGCGGTCGCGGCGGGTGGGTGGGGGCTGAGTCTGCTGCCGGTGCACTGTGTGCCGAAGGCGCGGGCCGCGAGAGCCGTAGCGGCTGGGCGGTGGCGTCAGGCGTGGCGGGCGGGGAGGCCCGCGGGGGCGGTCGTGCAGGCCGTGCAGGCCGACGAAGAGGGGGCGGCTACCACGGCATCGCCACCCCGCCGTTCGGGCGGAGGATCTGGCCCGTCGTGAAGGACGAGGCGTCCGAGGCCAGGTACAGCACCGCGTGTGCGATGTCCTCCGGTTCGCCCACGCGCTTGAGCGGGGACATGCGGGACATGAGTGCCTCGGTGTGGGCCTGGGCCTCCTCGTCGTGGCGGTCGGTCATGGGGGTGCGGATCCAGCCGGGTGCCACGGCGTTGACCCGGATGCCGTACTGGCCGACCTCGGTGGCCAGGGTCTTCGTGAGCTGGACGACGGCCGCCTTGGCCGCGCCGTAGCAGAGCAGGCCGGCGCCGCCCGTGTCCACGGCGCCGGAGGCCATCGTGATGATGCTGCCTCCCGTCCCCCGGTCGAGCATCACGCGGGCCGCCTCCTGGCAGGCGTGGAGCACACCCTTGAAGTTGACGGCCAGGACACGGTCGAGGTCCTCGTCCGTCGTCTCCAGGACCGGGCTGCTGTGCATGATCCCGGCGACCGCGGCCAGGACGTCCAGGCGCTCGCAGGAGGTGATGGCCTGGCGGAGCTGTTCGCGGTCGGTGACGTCGAGGGGGTGGGTGTGAGCGGTGCCGCCGGCGTCCTTGATCAAGGTCGCCGTCTCGTGCAGCCCCGACGCGTCGAGGTCGGCGCCGTGGACGGTGGCGCCCGCCTCGGCGAGCAGGACGGCACTCGCGCGGCCGATGCCGCTGGCGGCGCCGGTGACGAACGCGGTGCGTCCGGTGAGGTCGTACGCGCTGACGGCCATGGAGCGACCGTACGAGTATTTCTGACGGGGCGTCAATTGGTCGTACGGCGATGGGTTGGGCGTTGGGCGCCGCGGGTGCTTTCACCTGGTGCCCTGTGGTGTGGGCTCGGGGTCGGACCGATCTGGCAGTGCGGGCACCAGTACGTGGGGCGTTCTCGGGAGCCGTCGCCCTGGTCGGCGACGCGGATCGAGGTGTGGCAGCGCAGGCACGGGCGGGGGGCGCGGCCGTAGACGAACAGGTCCTTGCCGCGGCGGCTGGTCGTGCCGATCGGGCCGGTCGGGCCGGTCGTACTGCGGACCGGGCGGTCGCGGTTGGCTTCCAGGAGCTTCTTGGCGAGCGCGGGGAGCTGTGCGGCGCGGTCTGCGGGGAGGGCGCCGATGGGGAGCCAGGGGGTGGCGCCGAGCAGGAAGCAGAGTTCGCTCTTGTAGACGTTGCCGATTCCGGCGAGATTGCGCTGGTCCAGGAGTGCCTCGCCGAGGGGGCGGGCGGGGTCCTGGAGGAGGTTGGAGAGCGCCCGTTCCGGGTTCCAGTCCGGGCCGAGGAGGTCGGGGCCCAGGTGACCGACGGCCTTGTGCTCGTCCGTGGTGCGGAGCAGTTCGAGGACGGGGAGGCGGTAGCCGACGGCTGTGCGGTCGGCGTTGGCCAGGATCGCGCGGATCTGGTGGGTGGGGCCGCCTGTCCAGCGCTGGTTTTCCGCGTAGACCTTCCAGGAGCCGTCCATGCGGAGGTGGGAGTGGAGGGTCAGGCCGCCTTCGATGCGGGTGAGGAGGTGTTTGCCGCGGGGGGTGACGTCCAGGACTTTGCGGCCTGTGAGGTCGGCTGTGGCGTATTTCGGCACTCTCAGGTCGCTGCGGGTCAGCACCTTGTCCGCGAGGGCGGTGTGCAGGCGCTGGGCGGCTTGCCAGACGGTGTCTCCTTCGGGCATGGGTCAAGGGTGGCATGGGGGAGGGGTGGGGAGGGGGTCTGGTGCGGGTGGGGTGGGGTGGGGTGCGGGTGGTGGGTGCGTTCTCGGCCTCGGCTTCGCCTTCGGCCGGTTTGTTCCCACTCGCGCCACCGTGCGGGATTCGTGGTCGGGTGCGGGTGGCCCCTGTGGGGCGTGCTCGCCGTCGGCGGCTGCGGGGGCGTTCGTGTGGTGTGGTTCGCGGGCGCGGGGCGGCGGCGCCTTGTGGTGGCCGGGGCCGGGGCCGGTGCGCTGATGTTCGCGAGGCTGGGAGGCCGGGCGAGGGTGTGCTGGGCTTCGCGGCGGACCGGAGCCATTGAGCTGGGTGTCGCGACGTCGCCCGGGGCGGGTGCTGGCGGGTGTGTGGTCGATGGAGAGGCGGCCGGGTGCACGGTTCGTGTGTCGATCATGGCCGGGGCGCTGCGCTAACGGGGGGTGAGGTCAGGCGCGTAGGCGTAGGCCCCGTGGAGTGGCGATGAAGCCTGCTGTCTCCAGGAGGGTGCCCAGGGGGGAGGTCAGGGCCGAGGTGCCGTTGATGCGTTCCACCGTGACGGTGCCCAGGGAACCGGCCTTGGCGGCTGCGGCGAGGGCCTCGGACGCCGTGCGGAGGCGGGGATCGTCGGTCGGGGTGGTGTCGGGAGCGGAGGGCCAGGCCAGGAGGGTCTTGCCGCCCCGCTCCATGTAGAGCGTGAGCTCGCCGTCCACGAGGACCACGAGGGAGCCGGCCTTGCGGCCCGGCTTGTGGCCGGCCTCGGTCGGGGGGTCGGGCCAGGGGAGGGCGGCGCCGTAGGCGTTGGCGGGGTCGGCGGCGGCGAGGACCACGGCTCGGGAGGCGTCGGAGGCGGTCTGCCTGCGGCTGCCGAAGCCGGAGCCGTACGAGGGGGTGGTGCCCTGCCAGTGCTGGGGGGTGGGCTGGGGTGGGTAGTCGCGCGGTGAGATGTACTCGTCGCGGGAGGCGGGGGACGCGGGGGACGGGGAACCGGATGTGAGGGTCGGGTCGGTTTCCGGGCCGGGTCCGTCGGGGTGGTCGAAGGCGCGGGTCCAGTCCCAGTCCTCGGTCGCGGGGTCGCCTTGTGCGCGGTTGTGGGTTGCCTCCGGTGTCTCGGATGCCACGTCCGAACCCCAGATGTCGGGAGCGCCGCTCTCCGGCAGCGGCTCGCCGCGGTCTCGGGCGTTGGACACCGCGCGGAGGCGGTCGACCGCGCCGTCCATGGCGAACTGGGCGGCGCCGAGGCCCTCCACCACATACCCGCGGCGGGCCTGGCCGCTGTCCTCGAAGGCGGAGAGGATGCGGTACGTCGCCGAGAAGCCGCCCTCCACACCCTCCGCCGACACGGCTCCCCGGGTGACCACTCCGTGCCGGTCGAGGAGGGTCCGGGCCAGGGCGTGGGCGCGCACGGTCGGGTCGGCCTCACGGGGCGGGAGCAGGGACCAGCGGCCGGCGACGGTCGGCGGGCCGGTGCGGGAGGCGGGGCGGGCGGCCGCGGTGAGGGAGCCGTAGCGGCCGCGGGGGATCGTGCGTTTGGCGCGGTGGGCGGTGGCACCGGCGGTGCGGCCGGAGCCCAGCAGGGACCGCAGGGGGGTGAGGGTGTCGTTGGTGAGCCGTCCGGACCAGGCCAGGTCCCATACGGCGTCGGCGAGTTGGGGGTCGGTGGCGTCGGGGTGGGTGGTGGCGCGGACCTGGTCGGCGATCTGGCGGAAGAACAGGCCGTAGCCGCCGGTGAGGGCGTCAAGGACGGACTGGTGGAGGGCCGTCAGCTCCAAGGGGTGGGGCGGTGACAGCAGGAGGGGGGCCGCGTCCGCCAGGTACAGGGAGACCCAGCCGTCCTTGCCCGGGAGCGCGCCCGCTCCCGCCCACACGATCTCTCCCGCGGCGGTGAGCTCGTCGAGCATGGCCGGGGTGTAGTTCATGACGCGGGACGGCAGAACGAGCTTCTCGAGGGCGGAGGCGGGCACGGAGGCGCCCTGCAACTGCTCCACGGCACGTACCAGCCCGTCGATGCCGCGCAGGGAATGGCCCTTGCCGATGTGCTGCCACTGCGGCAGGAACTGGGCGAGGGCCGCCGGCGGCACCGGTTCGAGTTCGTGCCGCAGGGCGGCCAGGGAGCGGCGGCGCAGGCGGCGGAGCACGGTCGCGTCGCACCATTCCTGGCCGATGCCCGCCGGGTGGAACTCTCCCTGGACGACACGTCCGCTCGCGGCCAGGCGCTGCAACGCACCCTCGGTGACCGCCGTGCCCAGGCCGAAGCGAGTGGCGGCCGTCGCGGAGGTGAAGGGGCCGTGAGTGCGGGCGTAGCGTGCGAGGAGGTCACCCAGAGGGTCCTTGACCGGTTCGGTGAAAGCCTCCGGGACGCCGACCGGCAGGGCTGTGCCGAGGGCGTCGCGCAGGCGCCCCGCGTCCTCGATCGCCGCCCAGTGGTCGGCGCCGCCCACCCGGACCTTGATCGCGCGACGGGCTCGGGCGAGTTCTCGCGCCCACGGTGGTTCGGCGCCGCGCTCGGCCAGCTCGGCGTCCGTGAGCGGGCCGAGGACGCGGAGGATGTCCGCGACGCCCTCGATGTCCTTGATCCTGCGGTCCTCGGTGAGCCACTGGAGTTCTCGCTCCAGCTCGGTCAGCACCTCGGCGTCGAGCAGCTCACGCAGCTCCGCCTGGCCCAGCAGCTCGGCCAGCAGACGCGAGTCCAGCGAGAGGGCCGCCGCGCGGCGCTCGGCGAGGGGTGAGTCGCCCTCGTACAGGAACTGGGCGACGTAGCCGAAGAGGAGGGAGCGGGCGAAGGGGGAGGGCTCGGGGGTGGTGACCTCGACCAGGCGGACCCTGCGGGACTCCAGGTCGCCCATCAGCTCGACGAGGCCGGGGACGTCGAAGACGTCCTGGAGGCACTCGCGGACCGCCTCCAGGACGATCGGGAACGAACCGAACTCGCTCGCCACCTGGAGTAGTTGGGAGGCACGCTGGCGCTGCTGCCACAAGGGGGTGCGCTTGCCGGGGTTGCGGCGCGGCAGCAGGAGCGCCCGGGCGGCGCATTCGCGGAAGCGGGCGGCGAACAGGGCCGAGCCGCCGACCTGGTCGGTGACGATCTGGTCGACCTCGCCCTTGTCGAAGACGACGTCAGCGGCGCCCACCGGAGCCTGTTCGGCGTCGTACTCGGTGCCGCTCCTGCTCGGTTCCCGGTCGAGGAGGTCCAGGCTCATCAGGTCGGCGTCGGGCAGTCGCAGGACGAGGCCGTCGTCGGCGTGCATGACCTGGGCGTCCATGCCGTAGCGCTCGGAGAGCTTGGCGCCGAGGGCGAGGGCCCAGGGGGCGTGCACCTGGGCGCCGAAGGGGGAGTGGACGACGACCCGCCAGTCTCCGAGTTCGTCCCGGAAGCGCTCCACGACGATCGTCCGGTCGTCCGGGACATGGCCGCAGGCCTCGCGCTGCTCGGCCAGGTACGAGAGGACGTTGTCCGCCGCCCACGCGTCCAGGCCCGCCGTGAGGAGGCGCAGGCGGGCGTCCTCCTTGGACAGGGAGCCGACCTCGCGGAGGAACGCGCCCACCGCGCGGCCCAGTTCGAGGGGGCGGCCCAACTGGTCGCCCTTCCAGAAGGGGAGCCTGCCGGGGACGCCGGGGGCGGGGGAGACCAGGACACGGTCGCGGGTGATGTCCTCGATGCGCCAGGAGCTGGTGCCGAGCGTGAAGACGTCCCCGACGCGGGACTCGTAGACCATCTCCTCGTCGAGCTCGCCGACCCTTCCGCCGCCCTTCTTGGGGTCGGAGCCGGCCAGGAAGACGCCGAAGAGGCCGCGGTCGGGAATGGTGCCGCCGGAGGTGACGGCGAGGCGCTGGGCGCCGGGGCGACCGGTGATCGTGCCGGCGATGCGGTCCCAGACCACGCGCGGGCGCAGTTCGGCGAAGGCGTCGGAGGGATAGCGGCCCGCGAGCATGTCGAGGACCGCGGTGAAGGCGGACTCGGGGAGGGAGGCGAAGGGGGCCGCCCTGCGGACCATGGCGAGGAGGTCGTCGAGCTGCCAGGTGTCCATCGCGGTCATGGCGACGAGCTGTTGGGCGAGGACATCCAAGGGGTTCGCGGGGACCTTGAGGGACTCGATGGAGCCGGTCCGCATGCGTTCCGTGACGACTGCTGCCTGGACCAGATCGCCTCGGTACTTCGGGAAGACCACGCCGGTGGAGACCGCGCCGACCTGGTGGCCCGCGCGGCCGACGCGTTGCAGGCCGGAGGCCACGGAGGGGGGCGACTCGACCTGGATCACCAGGTCCACGGCGCCCATGTCGATGCCGAGTTCGAGGCTGGACGTGGCCACCACGGCCGGGAGCCGGCCCGCTTTGAGGTCCTCCTCGACCAGGGCGCGCTGTTCCTTGGAGACCGAGCCGTGGTGGGCGCGGGCGATGACCTGGGGCGCGCCCTGGGCCGCGCCCGAGCCGCCCATGAGTTCGGCCGGGGCGTGGTGTTCGTCCAGGGGTTCGCCGGTGGCCCGCTCGTAGGCGATCTCGTTGAGACGGTTGCACAGGCGTTCCGCGAGGCGGCGGGAGTTCGCGAAGACGATCGTGGAGCGGTGGGACTGGACGAGGTCGGCGATCCGCTCCTCCACGTGGGGCCAGATGGAGGGGCGTTCCGCGCCTTCGTTGCCCTCGGCGACCGGGGAGCCGCCGAGTTCGCCGAGGTCCTCCACCGGGACCACGACGGAGAGGTCGAACTCCTTGCCGGACTTCGGCTGGACGATCTCCACCTTGCGCTGGGGTGAGAGGTAGCGGGCGATCTCGTCCACCGGCCGGACCGTGGCGGAGAGGCCGATGCGTCGGGCCGGCTTCGGGAGGAGTTCGTCCAAGCGCTCCAGGGACAGGGCCAGGTGGGCGCCGCGTTTGGTGCCGGCCACGGCGTGGACCTCGTCGAGGATCACCGTCTCGATGCCGGTGAGTGCGTCCCGGGTCGCCGACGTCAGCATCAGGAACAGGGATTCCGGGGTGGTGATCAGGATGTCCGGGGGGCGGGTGGCCAGAGCCCGGCGCTCGGCCGGAGGGGTGTCGCCGGAGCGGATGCCCACCTTGATCTCGGGCTCGGGGAGGCCCAGGCGGACGGATTCCTGGCGGATGCCGGTGAGGGGGCTGCGCAGGTTGCGCTCCACGTCGACGGCGAGGGCCTTGAGGGGGGAGACGTACAGGACTCGGCAGCGCTTCCTGGGATCCGCGGGCGGGGGAGTGGAGGCCAGCTGGTCCAGGGCGGCGAGGAAGGCGGCCAGGGTCTTGCCGGAGCCGGTGGGGGCGACGACGAGCACGTCCGAGCCCTCCGCGATGGCCTGCCACGCGCCGGCCTGGGCGGTGGTGGGCGCGTCGAACGCCCCCGTGAACCAGCCGCGGGTGGCGGGGGAGAAGCCGTTCAGGGCTCGGTGTGCAGGGCTGACCATGCGTCCATCCTGCACCCGGCCACTGACATTGATGCTGATACTCAGGTTCCGGTGATCGTGGCCCAGCCACTGACTGACGCCCTGCTGGGTTGTCTTCCCGTTGTTGTGCCCGGTCGCCGGGACCTGTTCTCATGGCTCCGGCCGGGCGGAACATGACCTGATAGGAGCT
>NZ_JBHVYZ010000103.1:0-20496 GCF_042880295.1 Streptomyces sp. NPDC058307 | reverse complement strand
CCAACGAGACCGTGGCCTCCTGGGTGTGGTGCGGATCGAGGTTCACGACCACCAGAACCGTGTTCGAGCCGCTCCGCTTCGAGTACGCGATCACCTCGTCCTTGTCCACGTGGTGGAAGTGGAGGTCACGCAGCTGCCGTAGGGCCGGGTTGTCCCGCCGGATGGTGTTGAGCTGGGTGATCAGGGGGGCGAGGCTGTCCTCGCGGTCCCAGTCGCGCGTCTTGAGCTGGTACTTCTCCGAGTCGAGGTATTCCTCGCTGCCCTCGCGCACCGGGGTGTTCTCCGCGAGTTCGTAGCCGGAGTAGATGCCCCACGTGGGGGAGAGGGTGGCGGCCAGGACCGCGCGCAGCGCGAAGGCCGGGCGGCCGCCGTGCTGGAGGAACTCGTGCAGGATGTCGGGGGTGTTGGGGAAGAAGTTCGGCCGCATGTAGGAGGCCGCCTCACCCGACAGCTCCGTCAGGTACTCGGTGAGCTCTTCCTTGGTGGTGCGCCAGGTGAAGTACGTGTAGGACTGCTGGAAGCCGATCTGGGCCAGGGTGTGCATCATCGCCGGCCGGGTGAACGCCTCCGCCAGGAAGATCACGTCCGGGTCGGTGGCGTTGATGTCGGCGATCACCCGCTCCCAGAACACCACCGGCTTGGTGTGCGGGTTGTCCACCCTGAAGATCCGCACCCCGTGGTCCATCCAGTGCCGCAGCACCCGCAGCGTCTCCGCGATCAGCCCGTCCATGTCCGCGTCGAAGGCGATCGGGTAGATGTCCTGGTACTTCTTCGGCGGATTCTCCGCGTAGGCGATGGTGCCGTCCGGGCGGTGGTGGAACCACTCCGGGTGCTTGTGCACCCAGGGATGGTCCGGCGAGCACTGCAGGGCGAAGTCCAGCGCGATCTCCAGACCCTGCGCGGCGGCTTCCTGCACGAACCAGTCGAAGTCCTCGATCGTGCCCAGATCCGGGTGGACCGCGTCATGCCCGCCCTCCGGCGAACCGATCGCCCACGGCACGCCCACATCGTCCGGGCCGGCGGACAGGGTGTTGTTGCGGCCCTTGCGGAACGTCGTGCCGATCGGATGGATCGGCGGCAGGTAGACCACGTCGAAGCCCATCGCGGCGATCGCCGGCAGCCGCCGGGCCGCCGTGCGGAACGTGCCGTGCGGCCGCTCCGGAGTGCCCTCAGAACGCGGGAAGAACTCGTACCAGGACCCGAACAGCGCCCGCTCCCGCTCCACCAGCAGCGGCAACGTCTCCGACGCCGTGATCAACTCCCGCAGCGGATACCGCGCCAGTACCGCGTCCACCTCGGGCGTCAGGGCGGCGGCGAGGCGGGCGGCGGCCGGCCGGGTCTCGTCGCGGAGGGCGCGGACGGCTGCGAGGATCACGCCGCCCCGTCCGTCATCGGGGACCCCGGCAGCGGCTCGTTCGTAGAGCCTGGCGCCTTCCTCCAGGACCAGTTCGGTGTCCATGCCGGCCGGGATCTTGATCTGGGCGTGGTGCCGCCAGGTGGTGATGGGGTCGCCCCAGGCCTCGACGGTGAAGGTCCACAGTCCGGGTGTCCCGGCGGTGACGGTGGCCCCCCAGCGGTCGGTGCCGGGTGTCAGTTCGCGCATGGGGGTCCAGGGTCCGGCGCGGTCTTCCGGATCCCTCAGTACGACATTGGCGGCGACCGCGTCATGACCCTCACGGAACACGGTGGCCGAGATCTCGAACGTCTCGCCGGTGACCGCCTTGGCGGGCCGGCGTCCTCGCTGGACGACCGGGCGGACGTCGAGGACGGGTATGCGCCCGACGGCCGTGGCCGGTCCCGCTTCCGTGGAGGGTCGCTCCTGGGGCGGCGGGCCCGGGTCGACGGGGCGTGTGGTGGACGTCAGGGGTGCTGACTGGTGGTGCGTGGCGGGCATGACCGCTCCTGTCCGCGTCGACTTCGGGTGGGCGGATGGATGTGGGAGGGGGTCCTGAGGCGTCTACCGCAGGAGCCTTCCCACCCTATTCGGGTGAGCAATCCGGCACTTTGCTAACTACTCACGCGTATGTCTTTACACAAAACCGGCCCCGTTCTGGCCGAACGGGGCCGACTTGCGGACGCTTCCCCTAGGAACCGGGCACCTGGAGAAGTCTGTCCGGCGAACCGGCCCCCCGACCGGACACTTTTCCGGACGCCGCCAGCTTGACCAACGCTTTGCCGACCTGTTCCGGAGTGGCCCTCGGACGGTCGGCCAGGTAGAGCGCGGCCGCGCCCGCCGCGTGCGGGGCGGCCATCGACGTACCCGAGTAGATCGCCCTGGCGGTGTCATCGCTGATGCCCGCCGAGGCGATGGATACACCTGGTGCGAACAGGTCGAGGGCCGATCCGTAGTTGGAGAAGCCCGCCCGTGCGTCCGTCGTGTCGGTCGCGCCGACCGTGATCGCCTGGGGTACGTCGGCGGGCGAGTACAGCCCGGCCGACCGTCCGTCGTTGCCCGCGGCGACCGTGTAGGTCACCCCGGACGCGATGGAGGTGCGGACCGCGGTGTCCAGCGGGGCGCTGTGATAGCCGGCCATGCTGAGGTTGGTGACCGCCGGCTTGCGCGCGTGCTTCGTCACCCAGTCGATACCAGCGATGACCTGGGCGATCGTGCCCGATCCGGTGTTGTCGAGGACGCGTACGGCGACCACCTCGGCGCGTTTCGCGACGCCGTATCCGGTGCCGGCGACGGTGGCCGCGACATGGGTGCCGTGGCCGTTGCCGTCACCCGCCGAGCGGTCGCCCCCGACGAAGTCCCAGCCGTAGGACGCCCGGCCTCCGAAGTCCTTGTGGGAGATCCGGATGCCGGTGTCGATCACGTACACCGTCGTCCCGGCGCCCCCGGACCGCGGCCAGGTGTAGGACCTGTCCAGCGACGGCCTCGGCTGGTCGAGGCGGTCTAGGCCCCAGGACGGCGGGTTCTTCTGGGTGCCCTCCAGGGTCACCCGGGTGTCCTGGACGACCGAGGCGACCCGTGGGTCCGCCGCCAGCCGCCCGGCCTGTCTCTCGTCGGCCCGGACGGCGTAGCCGTTGAGCACCGTGCCGTAGGTATGGCTGATTTTCGCCCTGTACTTCCCGGCGAGGTCTTTTCCGGCCGCCGACCGGGCCTCCGTTCCCCCCTTGAGTGTCACCAGGTAACTCCCGCTGACGGAACCGGGCTCCCCGGCCCCGACTATCCGCCCCTCAGGCGCGGCGTGCGCGGGCAGGGTGATGGCCGAAAGAGCGGCGGCACAGCTCGCCGCGGTCAGACCCCCCACCCAGCGCAGACGCCGATCTCGCGTCCGTGCCATGACTTGAGTTCCCCTCCTCACCTCGGCGTACGGCAGCCGCGGCGCGCCGGATTCACCCGGCGCCGGGCGGTACGCCATGGGGCAGCCTCTCGTGCGGGGTGCAGGACCACAAGGACGCCTACGGGGGTGTAATCGGCCATATCGGCTATGGGGGGAGGTGGGGAGGTTGCGGCGATTTCCGGACGGTTCGATCCCGGACGGCTTGAGGGCGACACGGCGTTCTGCTGTGAACCGCGCCGTGGTTACAACTCCCTCCGCACGGATACCGTCAGGGCTGAAGACGGGACGCACACCGCCGTGTGTCCCACTCCGCTCGCTCGCCGAGGTGGAATGTGAAGGCGATCCGTCGATTCACCGTCCGACCCGTACTCCCCGATGCCCTGCGGCCCCTGAGTGATCTGGCGCGCAATCTGCGCTGGTCCTGGCACGCGGAGACCCGCGATCTCTTCCAGTCCGTCGATCCGGAGCGCTGGGCCGCTTCAGGCGGTGATCCCGTACGGCTGCTCGGCAGCGTGCGCCCCGCCCGGCTCGCCGAACTCGCCGAGGACCGCCGTTTCCTGCGCCGGCTCACCGCGGCCGCCGACGATCTCCACGACTACGTCACCGGTGAGCGCTGGTATCAGGCCCACACCGGTGAACTCCCCGCCGCCGTTGCCTACTTCTCGCCCGAGTTCGGCGTCACGGCCGCCCTGCCGCAGTACTCCGGCGGTCTGGGCATCCTGGCGGGCGACCATCTCAAAGCCGCCAGTGACCTGGGCGTACCGCTGATCGGTGTGGGCCTGCTGTACCGCCACGGCTACTTCCGCCAGACCCTGTCCCGGGACGGCTGGCAGCAGGAGCACTATCCGGTACTGGACCCCCACGAGCTGCCGGTGGCACTGCTCAGGGAGGCCGACGGCAGCCCCGCACAGGTGTCGCTGGCCCTGCCCGGCGGCAGGCAGCTGCACGCCCGGATCTGGCTCGCCCAGGTCGGCCGCGTGCCCCTGCTGATGCTGGACTCCGACGTCGAGGAGAACGACCTCGGCGAACGCGGGGTGACCGACCGGTTGTACGGCGGCGGCAGCGAACACCGGCTGCTCCAGGAGATGCTGCTCGGCATAGGGGGCGTCCGGGCCGTACGGACGTACTGCCGGCTGACCGGCCACGCCGACCCCGAGGTCTTCCACACCAACGAGGGGCACGCCGGGTTCCTCGGTCTGGAGCGGATCGCCGAACTCTGCGACCAGGGGCTCGACTTCGACGCCGGTCTGGAGGCGGTCCGGGCGGGGACCGTGTTCACCACGCACACCCCCGTCCCGGCCGGCATCGACCGCTTCGACCGCGAACTGGTCGCCCGGCACTTCGGCCCCGACGCCGAACTCCCGCGCATGGACGTGGGCCGCATCCTGGCGCTGGGCATGGAGACCTACCCGGGCGGCGAACCCAACCTCTTCAACATGGCCGTGATGGGTCTGCGGCTCGCCCAACGCGCCAACGGCGTCTCGCTGCTGCACGGGCAGGTCAGCCGGGAGATGTTCTCCGGACTCTGGCCGGGATTCGACCCCGAGGAGGTGCCGATCACCTCCGTGACCAACGGGGTGCACGCCCCGACCTGGGTCGCCCCCGAGGTGTTCCGGCTCGGCGCCCGGCAGATCGGCGCCCAGCGCACCGAGGACGCGCTGACCGTCGGCGGCTCGGACCGCTGGGACGCCGTCGGAGACATCCCCGACCAGGACATCTGGGAGCTGCGCCGTTCGCTGCGCGAGCAGCTGGTGATGGAGGTACGGGACCGGCTGCGCGCGTCCTGGCGTCAACGCGGTGCCGGTACAGCCGAGTTGGGCTGGATCGACGGCGTCCTGGACCCCGATGTGCTGACGATCGGATTCGCGCGCCGCGTCCCGTCGTACAAGCGGCTGACCCTCATGCTGCGGGACCGCGACCGTCTGATGGACCTGCTGCTGCACCCCGAGCGGCCGATCCAGATCGTGGTGGCCGGCAAGGCGCACCCGGCGGACGACGGCGGAAAGCGGCTGGTCCAGGAGCTGGTGCGGTTCTCCGACAACCCGCGGGTGCGCCACCGGATCGTGTTCCTGCCGGACTACGGCATGGCGATGGCGCAGAAGCTGTACCCGGGCTGCGACATCTGGCTCAACAACCCGCTGCGGCCGCTGGAGGCGTGCGGGACGAGCGGGATGAAGGCGGCACTCAACGGCTGCCTGAACCTGTCCGTCCTGGACGGCTGGTGGGACGAGTGGTTCCAGCCCGACTTCGGCTGGTCGATCCCGACCGCGGACGGCGTGGGGACCGACCCCGACCGCCGTGACGACATAGAGGCCGACGCCCTCTACGACCTCCTCGAGCAGCGGGTGACGCCCCGCTTCTACGAGCGCGGCCAGGGCGGCCTGCCCGACCGCTGGATCGAGATGGTCCGCCAGACGCTCACCCTGCTCGGCCCGAAGGTCCTCGCGGGCCGCATGGTCCGTGAGTACGTGGAACGCCTCTACGCCCCCGCGGCCGAGGCCCATCGCACGATGGTCCCCGACGCGGCGCGCGAACTGGCGGAGTGGAAGGCCAGGGTCCGGACGCAGTGGCACGGCGTGACGGTCGACCACGTGGAGACCACGGTGGCGACGACCACGGCCGAACTCGGCACCACGCTGGGACTGCGGGTCCGGGTCGGTCTGGGCGCGCTCGGCCCGGACGACGTGGAGGTCCAGGCGGTCTCCGGCCGGGTGGACGAGGAGGACCGCATCGCGGACGCGGCGACGGTCCCGCTGAAGCCGGTGGCCGGCCCGGACCCGGAGGGCCGCTGGGTCTACGAGGGCCCCCTGTCCCTGGACCGCACCGGCCCCTTCGGCTACACGGTCCGCATCCTGCCCACGCATCGCCTGCTGGCGTCGGGCGCGGAGCTCGGGATGGTGGCGGTGCCTTCGGAGGATGTGGTGGAGGGGGCGGGGGTGCTCCTGCGGTGAGCTGAGGGGGCGCGGGCCGGGCGGCTTCCGCTCAGCCCGCGTCCTCTCCGCCGCACAGCTTGCGCAGCACCGTCCCGCACTTGCGCGCGTACGCGTGCTGCAGACCCCGGGTCGCCGGGCCGCCCGCCCTGGAGTACCACTTCGCGCCCCTGCTGAACGCCGACACCGTCAGCCACACCGTGCCGTCGCCCGTGCGGTCGACGACGAAGGACTCCTCGCCGCATTCGGGGTGGCCGGTCAGAGTGCCGTAGGCCCAGCCCGCGCGGCGGTGTTCCTCCAGCGTCCAGACCACCCGGCAGGGGGCCTTGATGACGCCGGCCAGGGTGACCGTCACGTCCACGTCGGGGGCCGCGCGGTCCGCGGAGGCGTCGATGCCGACGCCGAGGGCCCGGTGCATCTCCCAGGTCAGGACCGCCTCGGAGGCCTTCCGGAAGACGTCGTGGCCCTCGCCTATGCGCGTGCGGACATGCAGGGGGTGGAAGCCGGGCGGGCAGAATCCGCTCCGCCGGGTCGCGCCGACGTCGTCGTACGTGAAGGACATGGGACCCAAGAGTAGGGCGGCACCCGGGAATGCCTTCGTCCCGGGTGCCGCCCGTCGAGCTCTGGCGGAGACTAGCTCACGTTGACCGCGGACCAGGCCGCCGCCACCGCCTTGTACTCCGCGCTGGTCGAGCCGTACAGGGCGGACGCCGCGGAGAGCGTGCCGGTGCGGGCCGACTTGTAGTTGGTCGTCGACGTGAAGTACGTCGTCAGCGCCTTGTACCAGATCTGCAGCGCCTTGGCGCGGCCGATGCCGGTGACCGTGGAGCCGTTGGACGTCGGCGAGTTGTAGGACACGCCGTTGATGGTCTTCGCGCCGCTGCCCTCGGACAGCAGGTAGAAGAAGTGGTTCGCCACGCCCGACGAGTAGTGGACGTCCAGGTTGCCGACCGAGGAGGACCAGGAGTCCGCCGAGCCGCCGTCCTTGCTGGGCTTGTCCATGTAGCGCAGCGGGGTGCCGTCGCCGTTGATGTCGATCTCCTCGCCGATGAGGTAGTCACCGACGTCGTTGGAGTTGGCCGCGTAGAACTCGACACCCGTGCCGAAGATGTCCGAGGTGGCCTCGTTGAGGCCGCCGGACTCGCCGGAGTAGTTCAGGCCCGCCGTGTTCGAGGTGACGCCGTGGCTCATCTCGTGGCCGGCCACGTCCAGCGAGGTCAGCGGGCTGACGTTGCCCTCGCCGTCGCCGTACGTCATGCAGAAGCAGCTGTCGTCCCAGAACGCGTTCACGTACTGGTTGCCGTAGTGCACACGGGAGTACGCGCCGACGCCGTTGTTCTTGATGCCGCTGCGGCCGAACGTGGACTTGTAGAAGTCCCACGTCTCCTGGGCGCCGTAGGTGGCGTCCACGGCCGCGGTCTGGTCGGTGGCGGAGCTGGAGGCCGCGCCGGTGCCCCACACGTTGTCGGCGTCCGTGAACAGGGTGCCCGCCGACGAGCTGGTGCCGTGGGACTTGTTGTACGTCTTGTGGCTGCCGCGCGTGGCGTCCGTGAGGTTGTACGTCGAGCCGGACTGCGTGGTGCTGAGGCTGACCGTGCCCGAGTACAGGCTCTTGCCGGTGCCGGTGGCGTTCTCGATGCCCTGGTACTCGAAGAGCTTCTTGCCGGTGGCGGCGTCGGTGATGACGTGCAGCTGGTTCGGGGTGCCGTCGTCCTGGAAGCCGCCGACGATCGTCTCGTAGGCGAGGACGGGGGTGCCCGAGCCGGCCCAGATCACCTTGCGCGCGCCGTCCGCGGCGGCCTTGTCCGAGCCCGCGGCCTTGGCGGCGGTCAGGGCCTGTGTCTCGGCCTTGGCGACGGTGACCTTCGGGGTCAGCGAGGCGACCTTGATGGTGGCCTTGGTCGCCTTGGAGACGCCCTCGGTGGCACCGGACTTCGACTCGTGGACGACCAGGTCGCCGCCGAGGACGGGCAGGCCGTCGTAGGTGCGCTCGTAGCGGGTGTGGACCGTGCCGTCGGCGTCTCTGACGACGTCCTTGACGACCAGCTTCTCCTTGGCGCCGAGGCCTATCTCCTTGGCCGTGGTGCCGGCGTCGGCCTGCTGCTCCTTGATGAGGGAGGTGCGCGCGGCCGCGGACAGCTGGACCGGGGCGCCCGCGAGGGTGGCCTTGCCGGTGCTCTCCGCCGGGGTCAGGGCGGAGGCACTGCCGGTGGCCAGACCGGTGGTGAGAAGGGCCCCGGCCGCGACGGCGGTGGCGATGGCCAGGGTGGTGCGCTTGTGACGCGCGTAGAGGGGGGTCACACAAGCTCCTTCGTGGGGGAGCCCGGACGGCGTGGGGTTGCCCTCCGGGGTGGTTGTGAAGTTGTGCGGCGGTTGTGAGGAAGCGTGGCATCAAGGCGCGTACATGTCATGACCCCCAAGTGATGTTGGCCGAAAGTCGACCAACGGGTGAACATTGCAGGCATGTAAACCGAGTTGACCTGGGCAAAGCTCGAACAAGACGTCGGTCATGGACTGGTAAAAAGAGGACGCCGCCCCGGGGAGTCGAACCACCGGGGCGGAGTCCTGACCGTGTGCGTGCCGACCTACGGGAAGGTCAGCTTCCAGCCGTTGATGTAACCGGTGTCCTGGGCCGCGTTGTCCTGGACCCGCAGGTTCCAGGTCCCGTTGGCGACCTCGGAGGATGCGTTCACCGTGTACGTGGTGTTGAGGTTGTCGGTGCTGCCGCCGGTGCCGTACGCCTTGAGCGTGTACGCCGTGCCGTCGGGGGCGATCAGCTGCACCCGGAGGTCACCGATGTAGGTGTGCACGATGTCGACCGCGACGGCGAGGTTCGAGGGCGCGTTGCCCGTACGCCCCGAGACGGTGATCGGCGAATTGACCGCCGCCCCGTTGTCCGGAATCGATACGTCGGTGGTCGACTCGAACGAGGTGCCGCCACCGCCGCCACCGCCGGGACGCGAGCCGACCGCCACGCCCGCCCAGGCGTTCGCCACGGCCGTGTACTCGGCGCTCGTCGTGCCGTACAGCTCACCGGCCGCCGCGAGGGTGCCGGTGCGGGCCGCCGCGTAGTTGGTCGTCGACGTGAACTTCGTGGTCAGCGCGCGGAACCAGATCTTCTCCGCCTTGTCCCGGCCGATGCCGGTGACCGGGAGGCCGTCCGAGGTCGGGGAGTTGTAGGTGACACCGTTGATGGTCTTGGTGCCACTGCCCTCCGACAGGAGGTAGAAGAAGTGGTTCGCCGGGCCGGACGAGTAGTGGACGTCCACCGACCCGATCCCCGAGTACCAGCTGTCCTTCGACGCGCCGTCCTTGCTCGGCTTGTCCATGTAACGCAGCGGGGTGCCGTCGCCGTTGATGTCGATCTTCTCGCCGATGAGGTAGTCACCGACGTCGGAGGAGTTGTTGGCGTAGAACTCGACGGCCGTGCCGAAGATGTCGGAGGTCGCCTCGTTCAGCCCGCCGGACTCGCCCGAGTAGTTGAGTCCCGCG
This sequence comes from Streptomyces sp. NPDC058307, assembly GCF_042880295.1. Classification (NCBI taxonomy): domain Bacteria; kingdom Bacillati; phylum Actinomycetota; class Actinomycetes; order Kitasatosporales; family Streptomycetaceae; genus Streptomyces; species Streptomyces sp. NPDC058307. Next base: position 10,787 of record NZ_JBHVYZ010000103.1, on the reverse strand, counting down.
GTGTTCGACGTGACGCCGTGGGTCATCTCGTGACCGGCCACGTCGATCGCCGTCAGCGGGTGGGTGTTGCCCGACCCGTCGCCGTACGTCATGCAGAAGCAGCTGTCGTCCCAGAACGCGTTGACGTAGTTGTTGCCGTAGTGGGCCCGGGAGTACGCGCCCACCCCGTCACCGCGGATACCCGAACGCCCCTGCACGTTCTTGTAGTAGTCCCACGTGAGCGCGGCACCGTAGTGCGCGTCGGCGCCGGCCGTCTCCGCGTTGGAGGCGCTGCCGTTGCCCCAGACATCGTCGGGGCCCGAGAAGAGGGTGCCGGTGCCGGAGGTGCCGTGGTTGAGGTTGTACGTCTTGTGGCCGCCGCGCGCCCCGTCGGTCAGGTTGTACGTCGACCCGGACTGCGTGGTGCCGAGGGTGACCGTGCCGCTGTACATGGTGGTGCCGGTGCCGGTCTCGATGCCCTGGTACTCGAAGAGCTTCGCGCCGGTCGCCGCGTCCGTGACGACGTGCAGCTCGTTCGGCGTGCCGTCCTCCTGGAGACCGCCGACGACCGTCTCGTACGCGAGGGTCGGGGTGCCGCTGCCGGCCCAGATCACCTTGCGCGGGGCGCTGTGGGTGGCGGCCTTGTCGGCGCCCGCGGCCTTCGCGAGCGTGAGTGCCTGCTTCTCGGCCTTGGCGGCGGGCAGGGCCGCGGTCGTGGTGGCCGGCTTGACGGCCTTGGTGGTCGCCTTGACGACCCCCTCGGTCGCACCGGACTTCGTCGTCTCCACGACGAGGTCGCCGCCGAGGACCGGCAGGCCGTCGTAGGTGCGCTCGTAGCGGGTGTGGAGCGTACCGTCGCCGTCCTTGACGACGTCACGGACGACGAGCTTCTCCTTGGCGCCGAGGCCGAGGTCCTTGGCGGTGTCCGCCTTGGTGGCGTTCGCCCGGCGTATCAGCTCGGCGCGCTGGGCGGGGGTGAGCTTGAGGGACTCGGCGCCCGGGATCACCTTGCCCGCGGCCGACGGCGCCTTCGCCGGGGCTGCGGTGGCGGCGCCCGACTGGACGGCCGCGGCGATCAGGGCGGAGACACCGACGAGGGCCACGGCGGCGGCCTTGCGGTGCAGGGTGTGGGGGGTGCGTCTGTGGGAGGACCTGTCTCTCAACACTGACTCCTTCTGCGCGGCCGCGGATCGCGCGGCCAGGGGAGACCGGACGGTGGGTCGACCGTCCGGGCGGTACGCGGAACGAGGTGCGGGCGGCCGCTGATCGGAACACGGATCGGAACACAGCGAGAGATCTGTGAGGTTGCTGTGAAGCGGCCGTGGGAAGAGTGGCACCGGAAAGCCCGTACTGTCAGGAGCGCGTCAGAAAGTTGGCCGGAAACAGTTCGTTGTCCGGTAGTTCATGTTCGATATACGGTCCTGTGGGGTCAGCTGCCGCCCGGCTCTCCGTGCCACGATCCCCACAGCGCCGCGTACGCCCCGTCCGCCGCCACCAGCTCCTCGTGCGTGCCGAGCTCGGTCAGCCTGCCGTTCTCCATCACCGCCACCCGGTCCGCGTCGTGCGCGGTGTGCAGCCGGTGCGCGATCGCGATGACCGTGCGCCCTTCGAGTACGGCGCCGAGGGCGCGCTCGGTGTGCCGCGCGGTCGTGGGATCGAGGAGCGCGGTCGCCTCGTCGAGGATCAGTGTGTGCGGGTCCGCCAGCACCACCCGTGCCAGGGCGAGTTGCTGCGCCTGCGAGCCGTCCGTACGGCGGCCGTCCTCGCCGAGCGCGGTGTCGAGCCCCTCGGGCAGCTCCCGCACCCAGCCGTCGGCCCCTACGGCGGTCAGGGCGGCCCACAACTCCTCGTCCCCGGCACCGGGTTCGGCGATGAGGAGGTTGTCGCGGACCGTGCCCAGAAAGACGTGGTGCTCCTGGGTGACCAGGACCACCTGGCGGCGCAGCTGCTCGGGGCCCAGGCCCACGACGGGGACCCCGCCCACGGTCACCGATCCGGAGGTCGGCGCGTCGACGCCCGCGAGCAGCCTGCTCAGGGTGGTCTTCCCGGCGCCGGACGGGCCGACCACCGCGAGCCGCTCACCGGGGCGCACGGTCAGGTCGACGCCGTGCAGGACCTCGCCGCCACGGCCGTAGGAGTAGCGCACGCCGGTCACGTCGATGCGGTCACCGGCGGGGACGGGGGAGTCCTCGGAGTCGGCCCGGGGGGCCACGGCGAGCCCCTCGACGCGCGCGAAGGAGGCGCCGCTGGACTGGAGTTGCTCGACCCGCACGAGGATCTGGTCGAGCGGATTGACCAGTTGCTGCAGATACAGGGCCGCCGCCACGACCGAGCCCAGGCTCATCACACCCCGCGCGTGCAGCATTCCGCCGACCAGCAGCACCCCGGCCACGGGCAGGATGTACGCCACCTCCACCACAGGGAAGAACACACTGCGCAGGTAGAGGGTGTACAGCCGGGTGCGGCGGGACGTGTCGAGCGCCTCCCGGCTCGCCCGGACGCGCCGCTCCTCCAGGCGCAGCGCCTCGACCGTGCGGGCGCCGGACGCGGTGGCCGCGAGGATCTCGGCGACGTCGGAGGTGGCCTCGCCCTCGGCCAGATAGCCGTCCCTGGCCCGGCGTAGATACCAGCGCAGGACGAACCAGATGGGCAGCAGACCGAACACGCCGACCGCGCCGAGCAGCGGGTCCAGGACGAACACCGCGGCGAGCAGGAACACGAACTGCACCGAGTTGATGAGCAGTTCGGGGCCCGCGTCGCGGAGCGTGGTGCCGACGGTGGCGACATCGGCGGTACCGCGGGCGGTCAGGTCACCGGTGCCGGCGCGTTCCACGACGGAGGCGGGCAGGGCGAGCGTGCGGTCCACGAACTCCTCGCGGACCCGGGCCAGGGTGCGTTCGCCGAAGCGGTGGCCGACGTAGCGGGCCCAGCGGGCCAGGAGGAGCTGCGTGCTCGCGCATCCCACGAGGACGAGGGAGAGCCGGTCCACCGCGGCCACGCCCGCACCGGCGCGCACCTCGTCGATGATCCGGCCGAGCAGCCACGGACCGGCGAGACCGGTGAGCGCGGCGAGTGCGTTCAGGGCGAGGACGGCGGTGAAGGCGCGGGCGTCCTTGCGGATCAGCCGGGCGGACGCGCGCCGTACGGTCGCCTGATCGGCGACCGGCAGATGGCCCTTGCTCACTTCACGACCTCCACGTCCCGGGCGACCAGCGCGCGGTATCCCGGTTCCGTCGCGAGCAGTTGCTGATGGGTGCCGCTCGCCGCGAGTTTGCCGTCGACCAGGTAGAGGACGGTGTCGGCGTGGTCCAGGACGAGGGGGGAGGTCGTGGTGACGGCTGTGGTGCGGCCCTTTCGGGCCGCGCGCAGCCGTTCGGCCACGAGGGCTTCCGTGTGGGCGTCCAGGGCGGAGGTGGGTTCCGTGGCCAGGAGGACTTCGGGGTCGGCGAGCAGGGCTCTCGCCAGGCGGACGCGTTGGCGCTGACCGCCCGAGAGGTTGCGGGCCTGGGCGTCGATCGGGGAGGCGAGGCCGTCCGGGAGACCTTGGACGATGTCGTCCGCCACGGCCGCGTGCAGGGCGGCCGCGGGGTCGCGGTCCGCGCCCAGGATCACCTCGCGCAGGGTGCCCGCGAACAGGTCCGCCTCGTGGTCCGCCATCAGGATGTGCTCCCTGATGTGGGGCAGCCGGATCTCGTCCAGGGGGACTCCGGCCCAGGTCGCCTGTGACGGCGTGTAGCGGGCCAGGCGGTCCAGTACCGCCGCCGTGTCCGCGGGGTGGGCCGAGGCCAGTGCCGTCAGACGGCCCGGCAGGATGCTTACGCCCGACTCCGGGTCGTGCAGTACCGAGGGCTCCGCGGGAGCATCGCGCGTGCCCCGGTCCTCCAGCGGCTCCAGGCACAGGAAGGCGACGACCCGCCGCGCCGCCACCACCCCCCGGCTCAGCTGGTACCCGCACTCCACCCAGAACGCCACCGGCCCCACCAGGACCGCGACATAGCCGTACACCGCCACCAACTCGCCCACGGTGATGTCACCTTCGGCGGCCAGGCGGGCCGCGAGCCAGGTGACGACGGCGAGGAACAGGGTGGGCAGGCCCACGCCGAGGGCCTGGACCCAGCTGGTGACCGCGCCGACCCGGTAGCCCTGGGCCCGCAGCCGCTGGCTGTCACGGTGGAAGGCGTCGGCGACCAGGCCCTTGCCGCCCAGGCCGTTGAGGACGCGCAGGCCGCCCGCGAGGTCGGCGATACGGGCGGTGAGGACGCCCTGGCGGTCGCGGTACTCCGTCTCGGCGCCCTGGAGGGGGGAGAGGAAGGGGCCCACGAGGAGGACGATGGCCGGAATGCCGAGGAGGACCACGGTCGCGAGGACCGGGGAGACCGAGACCAGCAGCGCGGCGACCGTCAGATAGGCGACGCACGCTCCGACGCCCGGGCCGACGACGGTCAGGGCCTGGGCGATCGTCTGCACGTCGCCCACGCCGATCGTGACGACCTCACCGGCCCCGGTCCGGCGCGAGAGCGCGGCGCCGAGCCGGACCGCCTGTCCGACGACCACCTTGACCGTGCGGAAGTTGGCGTCCATCCGCACCCGGGTCATCGTGCGGTGCCGCATGATGCTCAGCCAGGCGTTGAACGAACCGACCGCGAACAGCGCGCAGCTCCAGCCGGCCAGCGCCGCCCAGTTCCCCGGCTCCAGCCCCTCGTCGATCGCCTTCGCCATCAGATACGGCGTCGCCGCCAGCAGCACCATCCAGGTGCTGCCCAGCAGTGCCCCGGCCACGGACCGCCCCGGCTGGCAGCGCACCAGCCACCACAGATACCGCCAGCCGCCCCGGACGTCCGGCGTGCCCGGATCCTCGTACGCGTCGATCACACGTCCCCCTGGTCGTTCACGCCAGACTGTCCCGCCAGGCCCGGTGCAGATCCGCGAACCGGCCCGTGCCCGCGACGAGTTCGGCCGGTGTGCCGTCCTCGACGATCCTGCCGTGCTCCATGACGAGCACCCGGTCGGCGATCTCCACGGTCGACAGCCGGTGCGCGATCACCACGGCCGTACGGCCCTTAAGGACGGTGGCCATCGCGCGCTGCACGGCCCGCTCGCCCGGGATGTCCAGCGAACTGGTCGCCTCGTCCAGGATCAGCACCGCCGGATCGGCCAGCAACGCCCGCGCGAACGCCACGAGCTGACGCTGCCCCGCCGAGATACGGCCGCCGCGCTTGCGTACGTCGGTGTCGTACCCGTCGGGCAGCGCGCTGATGAAGTCGTGCGCCCCGATCGCCTTCGCGGCCCGCTCGATCTCCTCGCGGCCGGCGTCCGGGCGGCCGAGCGCGATGTTCTCGGCGACCGTGCCGGAGAACAGGAACGCCTCCTGCGTCACCATGACCACCCCGCGCCGCAGCTCGGGCACGGCCAGCTCGCGCAGGTCCACGCCGTCCAGGAGGACGCGGCCCTGGGAGGGGTCGTAGAACCGGGCGAGGAGTTTGGCGAGCGTCGACTTCCCGGCGCCGGTCGAGCCGACCACCGCGACGGTCTGTCCGGCGGGGAGTGTGAGGTCGAAGCGGGGCAGCACCTCGCCGCCGGTGCGGTAGGCGAACGAGACCCCGTCGAAGACGACCTCGCGGCCGGGACGGTCCGCGGACTCGAGTGCCGGGAGCTGCCTGGGTGCCGACGGCTCGGGCACGGTCGGGGTCTGGGCGAGCAGGCCCGCGATCTTCTCCAGGGAGGCCGCCGCCGACTGGTAGGAGTTCAGGAACATCCCGAGCCGGTCGATCGGGTCGTACAGCCGCCGCAGATACAGCACCGCGGCGGCCAGCACACCCAGCTCCAGCGAGTCCTGCGCCACCCGGTAGGCGCCCCACAGCACGATCCCGGCGACGGCCGTGTTGGCGACCAGCCGGGACCCGACGACATAGCGGGCCATCTCCAGCAGCGCGTCGCCGTTGACCCGCTCGTGCCGCTTGTTCAGCACGGCGAACTCGGCGTCGTTGGCCGCTTCGCGGCGGAACGCGCGCACCGGCCGGATGCCGTTCATCGTCTCCACGAACTTCACGATCACGGCGGCGATCGCGGTCGACCGCTTCCGGTACACCCGCCCCGCGCGCTGCCGGTAGACCCGCACCAGCAGGTACAGCGGCACGAAGGACGCCACCGCGACCGCGCCGAGCCCGAGGTCCAGCCAGAGCAGCAGGGCGGAGATGTAGAGGAACGACAGGATGACGGTGACGAGCTCCTGAAGCCCCTCGTTGAGCAGTTCGCGCAGCGACTCCACGTCCGTCGTCGAACGGGAGATCAGCCGGCCCGAGGTGTAGCGCTCGTGGAAGTCGATGCTCAGCGCCTGCGCATGGCGGAAGATCCGGCCGCGCAGGTCGAGCAGCACGTCCTGGTTGACGCGCGCGGAGACCAGGATGAACGCGTACTGGAGCCCGCCGGAGGCCAGCGAGCACAGCAGATAGCCGACGCCGACCGCGATCAGCGGGCCGTTGTCGTGGTCCCGGAACGCGGGCACCGCGCGGTCGATGGCGTAGGCCACCAGCAGCGGACCCGCCTGCACGGCCGCCTGCTGGAGCAGCAGCAGGAACGTGGTGAGGGTGACCCGCGCCCTCATCGGGGCGAGCAGGGAGCGCAGCAGGAGGGAGGTGGCCCGCGGGGGTGTGGGCAGGACGTCGTGGTCGAAGGCGTCCACCGCGTCCTCGTGGCGGGTCGGTTCCGGCTCGTCGCTCGCCGTGGGGGCGTTGGTGGGGGCCTTGGTGGTGGGGGCCGTCATCGGTCGTCCTCCGCTTCCCCGGTACCGGACATGAGGTGGGCGTACTCGGCGTTGGTGCTGAGCAGTTCGTGGTGGGTGCCCACGGCGGTGATACGGCCGTCGGACAGCAGCGCGACGCGGTCGGCGAGCAGCACGGTCGAGGGGCGGTGGGCCACGATGAGCGCGGTGGTGTCCGCGAGGACGTCACGCAGCGCGGCCTCCACGGCGGCCTCGGTGTGCACGTCCAGCGCGGACAGGGGATCGTCGAGCACGAGGAACCGGGGCTTGCCGACCACGGCCCGCGCGAGGGCGAGGCGTTGGCGCTGCCCGCCGGAGAGACTGAGGCCCTGTTCGCCGACCCGGGTGTCGGTGCCGTGGGGGAGGGCGTGCGCGAAGTCGGCCTGCGCCACGGCGAGGGCGCGGTCCAGTTCCTGTTCGTCCATGCCCAGCAGGACGTTGTCCTTGACGCTGGCCGAGAAGAGGGTGGGTTCCTCGAAGGCGACCGCGACGAGGGCGCGCAGCGTTTCCCTCGGCATCGCGGTGATGTCCTCGCCGTCCAGGGTGATGTGGCCCGATGTCACCTCATGGAGGCGGGGGACGAGGGCGGTGAGGGTCGTCTTGCCGCTGCCGGTCGTGCCGACCAGGGCCATGGACTCGCCGGGACGGATGTGAAGGTCGATGCGGTCGAGGACGGGCGGGGAGTCCTCGGGGGCGTCGGGGTAGCGGAACCGGACGTGGTGGAACCGGAGGCCCTCGTCGTCGGGTGCGGGTTGGCGGGGGCCGAGAGGCGCGTCCTCCTGCTCCGGTGATTCGTCGATCACCTCGAAATAGCGCTCCGTCGCCGTCACCGCCTCCTGGGTCATCGCCAGGAGGAAGCCGATGGACTCCACCGGCCACCTGAGCGCAAGTGCCGTCGACAGGAAGGCGACCAGGGTTCCCGCCGACAAATCCCCGTCCGCGACCTGCACGCAGCCCAGCACCAGGGCCGCGCCGATGGCCACCTCGGGGAGGGTGGTGATCACGCCCCAGATCGTGGCCAGCAGCCGCGCCTTGTGCAGCTCGGTTCCCCGCAGCTTCCCGGTCAGCTCGCGGAACGCCCGGGCCTGCGACCGGTGTCGTCCGAACCCCTTGATGATGCGGATGCCGAGCACGCTCTCCTCGACGACCGTCGTCAGGTCGCCGACCTGGTCCTGGGCGAGCCGCGCCACCCGGTGGTACCGCTTCTCGAAGACCACACACGTGATCATCACGGGGATGGCCGGACCCAGGATCACCAGCCCGAGCGTCCAGTCCTGGAGCAGCATGATGACCACGCCGACGACGATCGTCACGGCGTTGACCAGCAGGAAGGTCAGCGGGAAGGCGAGGAACATGCGCAGGAGCATGAGGTCCGTGGTGGCCCGGGACAGCAGCTGGCCGGACGCCCAGCGGTCATGGAAGGCCACCGGGAGGCGCTGGAGGTGCCGGTAGAGGCCCGCCCGCATCTCCGCCTCCACATGGGAGAGCGGTCTCGCCACCAGCCACCGCCGCAGCCCGAACAGCAGTGCCTCCGCGAACCCGAGCAGCAATAGGTACAGCGCTCCGCGCCAGACGCCCGCCGTGTCCCCGTCGGCGACCGGGCCGTCCACCATCCACTTCAGGACGAGCGGGATCACCAGCCCCGTACAGGAGGCGAGGATCGCGACGGACGCGGCGGTGAACAGCCGCGCCCGGACCGGGCGGACGTACGGCCACAGGCGCAGCAGGGACCGTACGGCTGATCGGTTCTTGGTGGTTGCATGTGTGAGGGCCATCAACCGCGAGCCTACGGACCGACACTGACAACGCCCACCTGGTTTTGGCCGGACCCGGATCGGCCGCTGGTCCTACGACCTGCGTGTTCGAGGGGTCGTACAGGAAGTACCGGCGGGGTCGTACGGCCGCATCCACCGATCGGTTGATGCCGGGACGAGCGCGACGGGCGATGTGGCGGTGGGGCCCGGCCCGGGACGCTGGTGCCATGTCCGTCATCGAAGTCAGCGAACTGCGCAAGTCCTACGGCGGCCGGGCCGTCGTCGACGGTGTCTCCTTCGCCGTCGAGGAGGGCGAGATTTTTGGAATTCTTGGCCCGAACGGCGCCGGCAAGACCACCACCGTCGAGTGCGTCGAGGGCCTGCGGATCCCCGACGCGGGCCGCGTCCGGGTCACCGGGCTCGACCCCGTCGCCGACCACGCGCGGGTGGCCCGCGTCCTCGGCGCCCAGCTCCAGGAGAGCGAACTCCAGGCCAAGCTCACCGTCCGCGAGGCCCTGGAGCTGTACACCGCGTTCCACGACAAGCCGCTCGACTGGCGGCCGCTGGCCGAGCGCCTGGGCCTCACCCAGAAGCTCACCACCCGGTTCGGCAAGCTCTCCGGAGGCCAGAGGCAGCGCCTGTTCATCGCGCTCGCCCTCGTCGGCAACCGTTCCTAGAGACTGAGCGGGAGTGATTCCTGTTGCCAGGATTCATGCTCAGCCGAACGCCCCGAACGGTGTTGGGCGTTCTGGTCGCCCGCGTTCACTCCGCATCCGGCGCCGACGGATCGTGTCCGGGGTCCGGGAAGGGGAGGGCGGGGTCCCTCACGCCCAGGGACACGCCGGTCGGCCTGGACGGTCCGATGCCCCGCACGATCACTCCGGTCGTGTGGGGGCGGTGTCGTCCGTCGCCGGATCGGGTGCCCCTGGGCGCGCCTGCCGATCGCGATGCTCGCCGCATCGTGACGGGTGGTTTTGCGGTTTGTGCTGGTGAGGGGCTTCTGCCAGTGCTGGGCGCCCCACTTGGAGGTGTAGGCCGGGTCGACCGCGATGATCGTGATGCCGGTCTGGTCGGCCATGGAGGTCAGCCGGGTGCGGAGTCTGCCGGTGGGCATGCCGGAGATCAACTGCCGGAAGCGGCGCTTACGTCCGTGCTTCTCGCGCGTTTTCTCCGCGGTGAAGTCCAGGTCTTCGACGGCGATGGCCGTGATGCCGCAGGTGCGGGCCCAGTGCAGGAGCCGGGTGAGGGCGTGGCGGACCTGGGCGTCACGGTGATCGGCGGTGCCGGTGAGGTCGTAGAAGAATCGGCGGGGGCTCCCGGTCGGGTTGCCATGGGCATCGAGGCGCCATGCGGCGAGGTGGTCGGCGTTCATGTCGACGCCGATCACACCGTGCGCGAGGGCGGCGGCCAGCGGCACGGTGTGGGAGACCGGGATCTGCCAGGACGCGGTCACATACCAGCGGCCCCGTGCCGTGTCGTAGTGGATGCGGTAGGCGACGGCCCGGTTGGCCGCCACCCGGTCCGCCCACTCCTGCCCCCGGTGCGGAAACCGCACGTTCGCCGTGAGGATGTACCGGCCGTGCGGGGCATTGGCCAATTCCCTCAGCGGGGCAGGGAGTTTGATGCTGACCTCGCCGTCCGGGCTGATACGGATCGTCTCGTTGCCGTACCGCTTCCCGGACTCGCCATCCGCCTGCAAAAACCAGCGCTCCGCCTCCCAACGCCGCCGCCACTGGTCCTCGGTCAGCTGCGCGTCGGGCAGGTGATGGCGGGCGCGGGCCAGGTGCTTGCCACCGCGTACGACGTGCACGATCCCGGCCTCCCAGTCGGCCCGCGCGCGCTCCAGCCGGTCCTCCAGCACATGCAGACGGCGGGACTTGGCATGCCACTCGCGTTTGCTGCGGTAGCCGCCCGGCGTGTTCTTCGAGCCGTTCGCACCGACCGGCAGCGACAACCGGTGCGTGATCGTGCGGATCCCCGCCTCAAGAGACTGGATGTGCGCGAGCCGGCCACGGCGCGCCAGCGCCCACTGATCGTGCGTGGCTTTGGTGAGCGAACCCGCCCACCGGGACGACGACACCGCTGTCAAAGCCCGCTTACGAGCCGCCCAGGTCTGTGCGGAGTGCTCCAGGCCCTGCGAGCAGCGCACCTTAAGGTCCCGGGAGGCGAGGGATCCGAGGTGCGCGCCGACCAGCGCGAGGACCTTCTCATCGGCGGGCGTGAGCTGCTTGAGCCGGGTCCGGACCGCCACCCCCGCAGGGCCGGGCACGACGAACGACGCCGCAAGCTCCCGC
>NZ_JBHVYZ010000102.1:0-20523 GCF_042880295.1 Streptomyces sp. NPDC058307 | reverse complement strand
GTCAGTGGCAGAGCCACGACCACCGGAACCTGAGTATCAGGATCAATGTCAGTGGCGGGCCCTATCTTCGGACCCATGACGACCCCGTCTCCCACCACCGACCTCTCGGCCGACGAGGCCCGCCGCATCGCGCTGCGGGCACAGGGTTTCCTCGGCACCCCCGTCCGCCGTGCCGGAGTCCGCGGCGTCCTCCGTCACCTCGGCGCGGTCCAGCTCGACACCATCTCGGTCCTCGCCCGCTCCCACGAGCTGATCCCGTACGCCCGTCTCGGCGCGGTGGGCCGCAAGACGGTGGAGAGCGCCTATTGGACGACCTCTCCCCTTGGCGCGTCTCCGGCACGACCCCACGCTTTTGAGTACTGGTCGCACGCGGCATGCATCCTCCCCATCGAGGAATGGCCCCACTTCGCCTTCCGCCGCCGCGCCTACCGCGGCCGCCCGCACTGGAACCACCAGCTGCCGGACGGCACCTACGACCAGGTCATCAAGCAGCTCCGCACCGAAGGCCCCCTCACGGCCACCGAGTTGGGCGGGGCGAAGAAGACCAGCGAGTGGTGGGACTGGTCCGGCACCAAGGTCGCCGTCGAGCGCGCCCTGATGTACGGCGAGGTCGTCTGCGTGGAGCGCCGCGGCTGGAAGCGCGTGTACGACCTCGCCGAGCGTGCCGTCCCCGCCGACCTGCTCCACGACGAGCTGGACGACGCCGAGTGCCTGCGCCGCCTGGTCCGTCTCGCCGGCCAGTCCCTGGGCGTCGGCACCCGCGCGGACATCGCCGACTACCACCGCCTCAAGGGCGAACAGGTCGACGCAGTGATCGCCGACTCGGGCCTGGTGCCGGTCACGGTCGAGGGCTGGGGCAAGCCTGCCTGGGCCGATCCCGCCGCCCTGCGGACACCCCCGCGCGGCCGCCACCGCACCACTTTGCTCTCCCCGTTCGACTCCCTGATCTGGGAACGGGCGCGCACGGAGCGGATCTTCGGCTTCACCCACCGCCTAGAGGCGTACGTCCCCAAGCCCAAGCGGGTCTACGGCTATTTCGCGATGCCGGTGCTGGCCGGTGGCCGTCTCGTCGGCCGCGTGGACCCGGCCCGGGAGGGGAGCAGGCTGGTGGCCAGGCAGGTCACCGTCGACGGCCCGAAGGCGGTTCCGGCGGTGGCCCAGGCCCTGGTCGAGGCGGCGAGCTGGGTGGACTGCACGGACATCCACATCGAGCGGGTGGACGCGCCGGAGCTGCGCGAGCCGCTCGTGAGGGCCCTAGCGGATCTCTAGGATCTTCTCCCGCATCGCGTAGACCACCGCCTCCATCCTGGAGTGCAGCTGCAGCTTCTCCAGGATGTTGCGCACATGGTTCTTCACGGTGTTCTCGGAGATGAACAACTCCTTCGCGATATCGCGGTTGTTCATCCCGGTGGCGACGAGCTTGAGGACTTCCAGCTCACGCTCGGTCAACCGCGGGGCGGGCACGAGACGGCGCTCGTCCGTCCGCTGGATCATCGACTTGAACTCGGTGAGCAGCTTCGACGCCATGGAAGGACTGATCTGCGACTGTCCGTCGGCCACGGCGCGAATGGCGGTGGCCACCTCGTCCGTCGAGATCTCCTTGAGGAGATATCCGGTCGCGCCCGCCTTGATCGCGTCGTAGAGGTCGGCTTCCTCATCGCTGATCGTCAACATGATGATCTTGGCGCTGGGTGCCACTTCCTTGATGGAGGTGCAGGCCTCGATACCGCCCCGCTTGGGCATCCGCACGTCCATCAGAACGATGTCGGGCAGCAGGTCGGCGGCCTTGTCTACGGCCTCGGCGCCGTCGCCCGCCTCGCCCACGACCTGGATGTCCTCCTCGGCCGCGAGCACGATCTCCAGCCCGCGCCGGAAGAGTGCGTGGTCGTCCACGACAAGAACCCTGATCGGCTCCTTGCGTGGAGAGCCCGTGTCCGCGCTCATGCCGACGACGCCGTCGCCGGCGTCCTGGCCGTGCAGCGGTCCGAAGCTGTCCGCCATCATTCCTCCCCCTGAAGGCTGTGGCTGGTCCTGTGCCATCGCCAACCCAAGGCAACGACCCACCGGTTGGGTCGATGGGCCCATGATTTCATGCCCAGACGTCAGTGAGATGACAGAGCGGGGCGGGAAGTGGTCGCACGCGGGTGCCCCTGGGGGCGCACACGCGCTCCAGGGGCACCGGCTCAGCCGTCATCCGGGAGGGTCAGCTGCCCGTCGTGTCGCCGGCCGCGGGAGAGTGCGCCCGGGCGACCATCGGGTCCGTGCTCAGGTGGATGACGCCGTAGTCATAGGCGTGCCGCCGGTAGACGACACTCGGTTCCTTCGTCTCGGAGTCGACGAACAGATAGAAGTCGTGCCCGACCAGCTCCATCTCGTAGAGCGCCTGGTCGAGGGTCATCGGGGAGGCGACGTGGGTCTTCTCACGGACCACGAGGGGGCCTTCACCCTTGATCTCCAGCGACCCGATCTTCTTGGTGGGCACGCCGTCCGGCTCTTCCTCGTGAACGGGGTGGCCATCGCCGTCGAGCGTCGCCGCGTCCGGAACGTGGTCGGCGACCTCGGCCGCCGTGAGCCGCCGTGCGCCCCTGCGTGTGTGGCGCTTGTCGTGCTCCTTGCGCAGCCGGGCGTCCAGCTTCTCCGCCGCCAGGTCGAGTGCCGCGTACGGGTCGCTGGCAGCCGCTTCCGCCCGGATCACCGGACCGCGGGAGCGGAGCGTGATCTCCACTCGGTCACAACGGTCGGCCTGTCGGGGGTTCGGCTCCTTGGACACCTCGACGTCGAGGCTGATCACCTTGCCATCGAGCTTCTGGATCTTCTCCAGCTTCAGCTTCTCGGCCACGTGCTTGCGGAACCGTTCGGGCACCTCGGTCTTGCGGCCCTTGACGACGATGTCCACGCAGAACTCCGTTCCCGGATCGCTCCGCCTCGATGCGGAGCATCTCCCTTTTGCACCAGGCTCCGGTGAGCCCCGGAACCTCGGACTCGGTGACGTGCACCTCCTCCCCCGCGGGCAAGATCTCCATTCCACCGTCACGGGTGATGGTGGAAATCCCGCGGGCACGGCATTCGGATTTGCGAGGTGTGGCCTGCGCCTTTCTCACACAACCGAACATATCTCGCCTGGACGGATGTCGTCACCCTCTACTGCGGCGTACCTCCGTTCAGGTGAATTGACCTTCTCGTAACCTGCAACGATGCAACTACGCAGTCAGTTCCGGTTTATTTCGAAAGAACCCGGCGATGCCGCGACCACAGCCGCGCAGATGACGTCACGGACGACCTCCGCGCCCGCCGTTGCCGCCGAACAGCGCTCCCGGACCCTGTCCTCCTCCGTCACTGTGACCATCCGTTCCCCCATGCCTTCCCGGGTTGCAGCGGTGTACACGAGACCCGCCGGATCCTCGCGGCATCCGACCACAACTCGCCCACTACGGCACCCACTCCCGTCGTGCCCCCCTTCGCCATGACGGCCGTCCGTTCCCCGCTGCACACGGGCCTCCAGAGGCCCGATACCACTGCGCTCTCGTGCTCCCTCTTGCCGATGATCACGATGTCCGGCGGTCCTGCGTTCACCGCGGTACGCGATGCTCTCCTGAGCGTTCCCCACCCGGTTCTCCCGAGCCCTCGCCTCCCGGACGGCCCGCGCCGCCTCGGCCAGGGACGCCCCCGTCGTCATCAGGTCGTCGACCAGTACGACCAGCCCCTCGGCCAGGAGTCGTCCGCCACCGGGAACCACGGTCAGCGCGCCCGCGAGATTGTCCAGCCGCTGCCGGGAGTTGAGCCCCGACTGGTCGGCCACGCCCCGCCGCTGCCGCAGTACGGCCACCACCCGTGTCGGCATCCCGGCCCGCCGCAGCTCACCTGCCGCCGCAAGCGCGATGCGCCGGGCCGGATCATGCCCCCGAGCCCGAACCGCCCGCCGCGCGGACGGCACGGGAACGAGCAGCACCGGCACACCGAGCCCCTCACCGGCCCACCCGCCACCGATGAACGCATCGGCCTGCACTCCTCTGGCCCCTGCCAGCGCCAGACCACCTGACACATCGCCTGCGGCCAAAGCCTCCCCCCGCCCACAAAACCCACCCCTCCCCAACTCCCTGGAGGGCCGCCCCAAAGCCCCGTACCGCCGCCCCCGGACCCCCCGAGGCCATCCACACCCCGATGCCTCAGCCCCCGCCTCACCCGCTTCCCGCACGGCCACCCACACAGCCCCCGCCAGAGCCGTACCAAGTGGCCCCGCGAGGCCCAGCACCCCCCTCTCCTTGTGAGCCAGCAACACCGCCCGTACCGAGTCCGCATACCGAGCCGCCGCATGCACGACCGGCAGACCGGACGGCTCCGGCACCGGTCGCACCCGGCTCGGTGCGGCCCCGTCCAGGGCGGCGCGGCACTCCGGACAGAGCACCGCGCGAGGCTTCCCGCAGCCTCCGCACTCGGCCGGCAGCACCAGATCCGTGAGGTCCCGCCACCACCCCCGCATGCCCACCACTGTGCCAACGCCGAAGCCAACCGGCCATCCCTGTGGATAACTCCCTGTGGAAAACCCCACCCCGACGCGAACAGCAGTTCGCACCACGAATTCAGCCCGTACGGCCGCCCGGCCCACGGCCGAACGCAGCCCGCGTATCACTCCCCCTGCGACGATTCCTGCCACGCCCCACTCAGCGAATCCGATCCGCCCGCCCTGACGCGAATCCCCACCCGCCCCAGAACAAAAAAGCGGCCCCTTCACCCGGGGGCCTCACCCCGGCAAAAGCGGCCGCTTCACAGCGCTGTCCGTCACCTCACCCCGGATAGACCGGCGCCGTCCCGTCCACGTCCACCTTCTGCCACTGCGCCCCGGCCGGCAGCCGTACGATCCCGTCCTCCTCCGAGTAGGCCACCAAGGGCATCTCGTCGTCCTCGGACGCCGCGATCTCCTTCACACCCGTGAGCGCGGCCGGCGGCGGCCCCTCCGGAGTGGAGCCGTCGACCTGGACGTACCGCGTCTGCTGCACGCCGCCCTGTTCCCGGCCCACCACCACGAGCCTGCTGTCGCCGGCCCAGGACATGGTGGTGACCTCCTCCAGGTCCGGTGTCGCGGAGCGCAGTTCCCGCACCGAGACGCTCTGCGGATCCCCGGTCCTGCCCTCCCGCTCGATCCGCCCGATGAACAGCGACTGCTTGCCGCCCTTCTCCACGACGAGCGCGATCCGCACCCCGTCGGCGGCCACCCGCAGGTCCTTGATACGCCCGTCAAGCCCAGGCGTCTCCACCTTCAGCGGCTTGCCCGCGCCCTCCTTGAACAGCAGCAGTCGGGGAGCGGCGGGGTTCCGGTCGGCCACCCACAGGTCGCCCTCGGTGTCCCAGCTCGGCGTGGTCAGCCGGTCATGGGCCGTCTTGCCGTTGCTGACCAGCACCGGCTCCCCGAGCGCCCCGCCTGAGACCAGCGACCCGACGTACAGCGCCTTGCCGTCGACGCCGACACCGGCCGCCGTGTGCTCGTCACGCGAGACTGCCACCGACCGCAGGTCCCTGTCGTCGTCGCCCAGGGCTCCGGGCACCGGCACGGGTTCGGCCTTGGTACCGCTGCCGCCCGCCTCGGCAGGGACCCGTACCAGCCGGTGCTCGCCGTTGACGAAGTACAGGAACCCGGGGCGCTCGACCGAGCCGCGCGTGGTGTCCGCATCGGCTTCGCTCTCTGCGGCGGTGCACAACTGCTTGCCGCCCGCCCGCAATTCGACGTCGTCCACGGCAGGCGTGAGGTTCTGCAGGGTGAACAGCAGCTGGGCCGCCATCGCCTTGCACTGATCCAGACCGACGTTCCTGGCCTTGTCGTTGAGCGGGACCGTCAGCGTGCTCCGGTCGTCGGGAGCCAGCGAGGAGACGCCGCTCCTGAGGGCCGTACCGGTGGGAAAACTCGTCCTGACCACGGGGTCGAGCCAGCTCGTCGGCCCGCTGAGCAGGGACCGCACCAATTGCGTCATGGGGTCCACGCGCTCACGCACATACACGGGGTCGGCGACCGCCACGGTCTGCGGAGACGTCGCCGCCCTGGTATGCGAGGCGAAGTAATACTTATTGACGGACACGTAGTTCCGCTGGAAGTCCGACCTGCCCATGACGACCCCGCGCGGAGGGCTGTCGATCCGCCACTGCTTGGTCTTCTTGTCCTGCACGAGGTGCACGGTCTCCCGGTACTCCCCCGATGCCGGCGAGTACGACTGCTGCGCGTCCACCACGGCCACCTTGGTGCCGACCAGCGTGAACGACTTGTCGTGGGCCTGCTCCTGGCCCACGGGCGGCACGACGTCGGCCCCGGGCCCGTCGTCGAGCACCGTGGTGGACAGCCCCGGCTGCCACTGCTTCGCGGCGCTCTTCGTCAAGTACTGCCGGGCCGTCTCGTAGTTGGGATCGTCGCTGGTCAGCGCTTCGAGAAAGCCCTGCATGATGTCCGTGGGCTCGGCGTCCTCCTGCGGAGGCATCGCGAAGACCCGCACCTGCGTGTCCTGGCGCGGCGTGGAGTCCACCCCGCGCAGATCCCCGCTGTCCGGCATGGAGGCACAGCCCGCCAGCAGTACGACGCCACAGGCGACGTACACCGTCGCGCGCCCCGGCGTGTGCCGGCCGCTCCCCTCGCCGTCAGCGCCCATGGAATGCCTCTCCCTGCTGTTCGTACGACTCCTTCGCCCCGGAGTCCGGGCGCCCGGGCGTCCCATCGCCGGGCACGTCCCCGGCGGACGCGTCCTCCGGCCGTGCCGCACTCGACGCCGGCCGGGCCACCACGCGCGCGCCGTTGCCGGGCAGCGCCGTCGGATCAGCCGTGGGGGTCACCGCGCCCGCCCGGGGCGCTATCGGGTCCCGCGCGGTCACCTGGTCGCTCTTCGGCTGGACCGGCACGGTGGCCGCCTTGTCGGCGCCTCCGCGCGGCAGGCCGGCGTCATCGAGGCCGCGATTGCGCCGCGAGTCCTTGGGCTCCAGCGGTATCGGCGAGCCGCGCAGCGGCTCGTCGGCCGTCCGGGGCAGTGTCAGCCGGAACTGCGAACCGCCGCCCGGCTCACCCCACGCCTGGAGCCAGCCTCCGTGCAACCGCGCGTCCTCCAGCGCGATGGACAGGCCGAGCCCCGTACCGCCGGTGGTACGCGCGCGTGCCGGGTCGGCCCGCCAGAAGCGGCTGAACACGCGCGTGGCCTCACCCGGCTTGAGCCCGACCCCGTAGTCGCGCACCGCGATCGCGACCGCCCCGCCCGCCGAGGCCAGCTTGACCACGACGTCCTTGCCCTCACCGTGCTCCACGGCGTTGACGACGAGATTGCGCAGCACCCGCTCCACTCGCCGGGCGTCGGCCTCGGCGACGACGGGCTGCTGGTCCCCCACGATCCGGACCGTCGTGCCCTTGCGCTCGGCGAGCGGCTCGGCCCCGCTGACGACCCGCCGCACGACCTCCCTGAGGTCGATCGGCTCGGCCTCCAGCGCCGCCGCACCCGCGTCGAACCGGCTGATCTCCAGCAGGTCCGCGAGCAGGGTCTCGAACCGGTCCAGCTGGTCGGCGAGCAGTTCGGCCGACCGCGCGGTCATCGGATCGAAGTCCTCGCGCGCGTCATGGATGACGTCCGCGGCCATCCGTACGGTCGTCAGCGGCGTCCGCAGCTCGTGCGAGACGTCCGACACGAACCGCCGCTGCATCCGCGACAGGTCCTCCAGCTGCTGGATCTTCAGCTGGAGATTCTGCGCCATCTTGTTGAAGGCCTCGCCGAGCCGCGCGATGTCGTCCTCGCCGGTGACCTTCATCCGCTCCTGCAGCCGCCCGGCGGACAGCCGCTCGGCGATCCCGGCCGCCATCCGCACCGGCGTGACGACCTGCCGCACCACGAGCCAGGCGATGGCTCCGAGGAGTACGACGACGAAGAGCCCGGCGGTCGCCAGGGTGCCCTTGACCAGGCTGAGCGACTTCTCCTCCTGGGTGAGCGGGAAGAGGTAGTACAGCTGGTACGGGTCGCCGTTGGGGTCGTTGACCTGCTTGCCGATGACCAGGGCGGGCTGGGACTCCTCCTCGGCGTCGTACACGATCCGGGTGTAGCTCTGCGCGGCGGCCGAACTGTCGTCGACCTTCTCGCGCAGCGCCTCGGGAACGCTGGCCGTCGGATCGACGTCACCGGAGGCGCGCGGTCCGCGCCCGCTCCCGCTGTCGCCGCCCACGGGCAGGCTCACCACGTCGAAGGCGCCCTGGCCGCCGCTGGAGAGCGAGTAGACGAGGTTGCTCATCCACTCGATGACGAACTGGTCGGACTGACCGTCCGCCGCAGTCGTGTCGTCGGTCCCGGCGTCGGCTTCCTCCGCCTTCTGCTTGGCCACCGCGAACCCGCCGGTGGCCTGGCTCTGCGATGCCTTCACCTTGGCGTCGAGGAGCCCGTTGCGCACCTGCCCGATGACGACGAAGCCCAGCAGGAGGACCACGCCGAGCGACATCAGCAGGGTCGTGGCGACGACCTTGAGCTGGATGTTGCGCCGCCACAGCCGCATCATGGGCAGCAGCGGCCGGCGCACCCAGCGCATGAAGAGCCTCAGGACCGGGCTTCCCTGGACTCCGCCCTGGAGCAGCCCGTCCTCGATGAACCGCCCCCAGCGGGAGCGGGCTTTCGTCCGCCCGACAGGCCGTCCCGTGCTCACCCCGGCCCGCTCGGGCGACGAAGCGGCACTGTCCCCGGACATGTCAGCTGGGCCCTGCCTTGTAGCCCACACCACGGACGGTCACCACGATCTCGGGCCGCTCCGGGTCCTTCTCGACCTTGGAACGCAGCCGCTGCACATGCACATTGACAAGCCGGGTGTCGGCGGCGTGGCGGTAGCCCCACACCTGCTCGAGCAGCACCTCACGCGTGAACACCTGCCAGGGCTTGCGCGCGAGCGCGACCAGCAGGTCGAACTCCAGCGGCGTCAGCGCGATCGACTGCCCTTCCCGCTTCACGGAGTGGCCGGCCACGTCGATGACCAGGTCACCGATGGCGAGCTGCTCCGGAGCCGGCTCCTCCGACCTCCGAAGCCGCGCCCGGATCCGGGCCACGAGCTCCTTCGGCTTGAACGGCTTCACGATGTAGTCGTCGGCGCCGGACTCCAGCCCCACGACGACATCCACCGTGTCGCTCTTGGCCGTCAGCATCACGATCGGCACGCCGGACTCCGCCCTGATCAGACGGCACACCTCGATGCCGTCCCGCCCGGGCAGCATCAGATCCAGCAGCACCAGATCCGGCTTGGCCTCACGGAACGCGGCCAGCGCCTTGTCGCCGTCGGCTACGAAATACGGCTCAAAACCTTCACCACGCAGCACAATGCCCAGCATCTCGGCAAGTGCGGTGTCGTCGTCGACGACAAGGACTCGTCCCTTCATAAACGACATCATCCCATTCTCATAACAGTGGCGAAGGCAGTGGTGAGACAGCTCACCGACCAGTGACCTTAGTCGTACCGGGCCGTCACTGTCTGCCTGCGTCCCTCGGCGTTGATGTCAGCGATGGATGTCAGGCTCTGATCAGGGCGACGGCCGGTTCGTGACCACGGGTACCCCTGGACTCGCATGAGGGTGCGAGAGGCGGGGCGAGAGGGGGAGAAGCGTGTCTGAGACCTCGGTGGCTCTCATCACCACAGGCGCGGCTTTGGGAGCTAGCGCGATCACCGGGGGGCTGACCTGGCTAGCTGGCCGCAGCAATCTGGTTCGTGACCTGATGGAGCAGAAGGCGGTTCGCCAGGAAGAGCACCACCGAGAGGTCTATACCATTTGTCTCGAATCGCTATCGAAAATGGCTGAGCTAACTACGCTGTAGGGCGTCAGCAGGATGGACGAGGACGACGAGCGGGCAAGGGATCGTCGGGCGGACATCACCTCTCACATCCCTGTCCAACTCCATCAACTGTCGGCACTAACGCTCACTGGGCCCGATGCCCTCGTAGAAGACTTCACGCGAGCCCATGCTGCCCTGATGGACTTCGCCGAGTTCGTTGATCGTTTGCCACCCGTCGGAGACCCAACCAGGCCAAGTGATCCGGAACAGGCAGTCGTCCCACTTCTGGCAAAGGTCAGCGATGCGGTAGACGTCTTCGGCCGAACCGCGCGTACAGCGCTGGAGGTGAACTGAGCCACGAGGTCGATGGAGTCTCAATGACCGAGTCAAGGCCAGGCCCTCCGCTCCCCCCGTCTCCTCGATGCGAACCATGGGCACGACGGTCACTCAGGTCTGCTCGGCTGGTCACACGGTCGCATGTGGCTGCTGACGGTTGATTCGGGTCGCGACGGTTGCTGTACCTCGCTGCTGTACGGCAGGAAGGCCTCTGCTTGGATCGGCCCATGATTTCTGTTGGCACCCCGGACGAGACGCAGGAGAAAGCAGAGCTTGCGGTCGGGTTCGGCGGAGCGTCCTTGGGGTTCTGGTTCTGCTGTCCGTTCTGGATACTGGTCAGCTTCGTCGCGCTGCCTCTGGCGCTCGTTGGCCTGGTGCGGGCCTTTGTCGAGTACCGCGCATCAAAGTCGGGGCGAGCGAACAGGACGCGAGCTGTAGTGGGTGGCGCGTTGTCCCTCTTGGGGGCGGCAGCGGCAATCGCCTACATGATCTTTCTGGCAACCCATCCTGATCTTCCCGTCCAGGGGTAGCCCCCTCATTGGTGGCCTGTTCGATGTGGGTCAGGCGGACGAATAGACCCACCGCTTCAGGAGCGAGGTTGGGGGATCACGGGTCTGACCTGGGAATCCCTGCCTTGGGCGGCGTGGGGAGGTACGCACTTTGGCGTACCTCGGCCTACCTCGATTCCCCGTGAGTCCCCGTCCGTTCTGGCACGGAAGTGGCACAGCAGCGACCCCCTCGAAACCGCATCGATCAAGGCTCCTGCGGCTCGCCCTCGGCAGTGTCATCCGCGAAACCTCTGCGGCCGCGTCTCGCTGCTCGCATCCGGTCGATCAGGAGTCCTGCAAGTGCAGCCAGGAAACAGATCGCCGCTGCGCCGAAGCCCACCCGAAGTAGTGGCGGTCGTCCGTTGCCCGACGCGCGGGCGCCGGCCCAGACCGCTGCGGCCGTGAGCCCGAGACCCTGTATCCACCATCGCTCGTCCGTGGCGCTCTGTGAACGCACCCCACCTCGTCGCTCTGGTCCGTGCCGGGGCCCGCTTCGAACGCGGCCATCTCGTCGAACGCTCCGAGACCCTCTCGGCGTGAGCAGCCTCAGCTGATCCGCAGAAGCCGGGAAGATCTCAGGCACTCGTGCGCCGTATGTGCAGGTGGCCATCGCGGGGGAAGGAGGGCGGTGCCGCGGGCAGGATGGTGTCGAAGTCGAAGCGGCTCTTCTGTGCAACCCGGCACGATGCCAGGTTGTCCACCTGGTGCAGGAGTTCGAGACGCTCCAGCCCGTCGGCTGCGAAGGTGTCGAAGGCCCAACTGGTGAGTGCCTCCAGAGCGCGGGAGGCCACTCCCCGCCCGCGAGCGTGCGCCGCGGTCCAGTAGCCCACTTCGGCCGCCGGTTTGCCGGAGGTGACTTCCTTGAGGACCACGTTGCCCACCAACTGTTCGCGAACCGAACCGGGTTGTGTCTCAAGGACGGCGAAGCCGAACCGGTTTCCCGCTGCCCAGCCCTGCTGCTGAGCCTGCACCCAGCGTGCCCCGTCGGCGTCGTTGTCCACGACAGAGTTCGCCCACTGGCGCAGTGCGGGATCCCGGCTCACCTCGACCAATGCGGCAACGTCCTCCATGCGCCAGGGGCGAAGAACGAGAGCGGGAGAGACCGGCGACGCGGCCACCTGAAGTACGACCGGGGCACTCATCAACCGATCATATGTGGCGGCGTTTTCACCCGATGCCAGCCGCGTCCGGCCCATGCCGCCTTGTGACCGCCCCGTCATTGCTGTGTCCGGACGTGCAGAGCCTGGACGGACCAGTCGAACACCGGAGCCAGACTCTCCGGGGCCGGCCAGCCGTTGACCACTGCGAGCAGCTGGAGGTATCGCTCCCTGCGGGGGTCGTTCACGCTCTCCAGCCGAGTCGCCAGCCGGCGGCGAAGCTCGACGTCGTCGGGGCGGCCGAGGAGGTGCGCGTAGTGCGCCGTGAACGCCGCGACGATCGGATCGGCCTGGGGCGAGGCCGGGTTGATGCCGGCGGTCAGGGCGGGGCCGGCCTGGTCACGGACGGCTGCGGCGATGTCTCGGCGCGGGACCATCGTGGCGCTTCGGGCCTGCTCGGCTGCCTGATCCTCGGCCATCCGCCGCACGGCGGCGCGGAAATCGGGGTCCAGGGACATTTCGGCCAACTCCACCCACGCCTGGAGCTGCTCTGCCTCCGGGTTCTCGGGCAACTCGGGGGTCATCGAGCGCATGACCCCCGCGAATGCGGGGGCGGCGTCAAGACCGCCGAAGACGGCGTCGAGGAAATCGCCGATCAGACGTCGGCGTTCGTCCTCGGAGAGCTGGGCCAGTCGGTGCATGAGTTCCGTCTCCTCAGGAGTGGACCCGCGCTCGGCCACCGCCGTCAGCACCGCGCGCCGCAGTCGCAGGACGCGGATCTGCACTGCCAGTGCTTCGGCGTGCGCCGCGGCGACCTCGGGAAGCGAGAGCTCGCGGTCCACGACCTTGCGGATCGTGGGAAGGTCCAGTCCCAGCTCGCGCAGGGTCCGCACGAGGTCCAGGCGTGCGACAGCGTCGATGTTGTAGAGGCGGTAGCCGGCCGGGCTGCGGTCCGTCGGCGCCACGATTCCGCGATCGGAGTAGAACCGAATGGTCTTGACCGTGAGACCGGTCCGTCGAGCGAGGTCGCCGATCGAGTAGAGCGTGTCGCCGTCCGTGCCCCCACCTTTGTGTCTCCCCCTACTGGAGACTCAAGTCCCTTCGCCTGCCAGCAGGCAACCACTCCTCATCCACAAGTCTTGACAATTCCTCAGGTCCGGCCGATCTCGCGCCAACCGAGGCGTTCATACAGGCGTATGGCGGCTGTGTCCTTCGTCATCACGTCCAGGACCAGCCGAATCCCGCGCTCACGGCCGTAATCCATGGCGGCTCTCATAAGGCGTTCACCGACCGCGTGCTTCCTGGCGGTCTTCACGACAAACAACCTGGCCAGCACCGCGATTCGGTCTTCCTCGTCGCCACTCTGCTGCATCCAGAGCGACACCGCGTCCTCTCCGTGCGGGCGCATCACTGCTATATGCCCAACGATGGCGCCGTCGAGTTCTCCCACCCATGCATCGATCACATTTCGGCACGCTGCTGGTCCACCTCCGGTTGCACCCCCGGATCGTCAAGGCAATCCTTCGGCACAGCCGGATTTCGACGACATCGGCGCTGGAAACCGCCGCTTGATATAGCCGTTGGATGTCACGGCCCCTCGCCTCGCGCATCGTCGCAGGTAGAGGGGCCGTTGGCGTTGATCAGGGCGAGAGCGTCCCATTCTCATAACAGTGGTGAAGGCAGTGGTGAGACAGCTCACCGACCAGTGACCTTAGTCGTACCCGACCGTCACTGTCTGCCTCGACCGCCGCCGTGGATGCGAGCCGCGGACGTCGGGCGGATGCGTGGCCACCGCATCCGGATCAGCTGATCGTCACCTCCCGGGACCTGGCACACAACTCGGCAAGGGCCTCAGCCGTCACCGGCGACACCACGCCCTCCTCCGTCACGATCGCCGTCACCAGCTCCGGCGGTGTCACATCGAAGGCCGGGTTGTACGCCTGCGTCCCCAGTGGCGCCACCGGAATCCCGCCGCCCGCCTCGACCCCCGCCACCGGCACCTGGGGCGCCACGATCTCGGTCACCTCGTGTCCGGGCCGCTGCTCCACCTCGATCGACGCCCCGTCCGGAGTGTCCAAATCCACCGTGGTCACCGGCGCCACCACGATGAACGGCACATGGTGATACCGCGCGAGCACCGCCAGCGGATAGCTCCCCACCTTGTTCGCCACCGAGCCGTCGGCCGCGATCCGGTCGGCCCCGATCAGCACCGCGTCCACCTCCCCCGCCGCGAACAGCGAGCCCGCCGCGTTGTCGGTCAGCAGGGTGTACGCCATCCCGCTGCGCGCCGCCTCGTACGCCGTCAGCCGGGCGCCCTGGAGCAAGGGACGCGTCTCGTCCACCCACAGCCGCCGCAGCTGCCCCGCGCGGTGGGCCGCGAGGGCCACCGCGAACGCCGTCCCCTCGCCGCCCGACACCAGCGAACCGGTGTTGCAGTGGGTCAGGATCCGATGCCCGCCACCCGGCAGCAGCTCGTCGAGCAGCGCCAGCCCACGCTCGGCCATGGCGGCACTGGCCGCCGCGTCCTCCTGGTGCATCCTGCGCGCAGCCGCCAGCGCTGCCCCCGCCGCCGCTTCCTGATCACCGCTCTTGCCGAGCTCGGCCCGATAGGCGGCCTCGGCTCTGCGTACGCCGACAGCGAGGTTCACCGCGGTCGGACGCGCGGACGCCAGCGCGGTCGCCGCATCGTCCACCTCGAACCCGCGCGCGGCGGCGAGCGCGACCCCGTACGCCCCCGCGATGCCGAGCAACGGCGCCCCGCGCACGGCGAGCGAACGAATCGCCTCCACCAGCGCGGACGCGTCCGTACAGACCAGTTCGACCTCCTCGGCCGGCAGCCTCGTCTGGTCGAGAAGCACCAGCACGGGGCCTTCGGGTGGCTCCTCCCAGCGGATCGCCGGGATCTCGGTGGGCTTGCTGTCCTCGCCGGATTGCACGTACTGATCAGCCATGCGATCAGTCTGCCCCTTGTCCGCCGGACTATTGAAGGTGTGCAGTGCATACCGCGGCTGGTCCTTCGCCCACCACCCCATGGCACGATGGCTGCCAACCTGCCGCCGCGACCGCGGACGGGCACCGTGAAGGAGCGACGATGAACGACACTCCGGGCTGGGCCTCGCCCGGATCCGCCCCGTCCGACGGGCACGAGCCCGGCACGTCCGGTCCCGCCGAGCCCGTAACCCGGCCCGACACCGCGAAGCCCGCGCAGCCGGAGGACAATCCGCAGGACGCCGGCTCGAAGTGGTCCCAGGAGCAGCCGCCACCAGGTCAGTGGTCCGCTCCCACCGGCCCCGCCGCTCCCGGTCAGACCCCTCCGCCCCCGCCGCCCGGCCCGGGCTGGGGCACGCAGCCCCCCGCCGGCCCGCCCGGAGGCTACAGCCCTCCCCCGGGCTGGGGCGGCGGTTACAACGGCTGGGGCGGTCCCCCGCCCGCCGCCAAGCCCGGCGTGATCCCCCTGCGGCCGCTCGGCGTGGGCGAGATCCTCGACGGCGCGGTCTCCACCATGCGCACCTACTGGCGCACGGTCCTCGGCATCTCGCTGACCGTCGCCGTCGTGACCGAGGTCCTCGTCATCCTGCTCCAGGGCTTCGTCCTGAACGACAGCGCGGGGACCGAGGCCCTCAACGACCCCAGTGCCAGCGCCGACGAGCTGACCCGAGCCCTGGGCGAGACCATGGTCGGCTCCACCGTCGTCTTCCTGATCTCCCTGATCGGCACGGTCGCCGCGACCGCACTGCTGACGACCGTCACCAGCCGAGCCGTGCTCGGCAGGCCGGTCACCACCGGTGAGGCCTGGCGCGACGCCCGCCCGCAGGTGCCCAGGCTGTTCGGCCTGATCTTCCTGCTGCTGCTCATCACCTTCGGCCTGCTGACCGTCGGGGCGCTGCCCGGCATCCTCGTGGCCGCCGTGGGCTCCAACGGCGGCGGTATCGCCCTCGCGGTCCTCGGCGTCCTCGGCGCCGGCGTCGTCGCGCTGTGGCTGATGATCCGCTTCTCCCTGGCCTCGCCCGCGCTGATGCTGGAGAAGCAGAGCATCGTGAGGTCGATGAACCGCTCCACGAAACTGGTCCGCGGCTCCTGGTGGCGGGTGCTCGGCATCCAGCTGCTGGCCGGGCTCATCGCGAACATCGTGGCGGCGATCGTCGTCATCCCCTTCACATTCCTCGCCGCGGCGTTCAGCGGTGAAGGTGTCGGCGGCTTCGTCAACGGCACCGGCAACCTCGGCTGGACGTTCCTCATCATCAGCGGCATCGGCTCGGTGATCGGCTCCATGATCACCTTCCCGATCTCGGCCGGCGTCACCGTGCTCCTCTACATCGACCAGCGCATCCGCCGCGAGGCCCTCGACCTCGAACTGGCCCGCGCGGCCGGCGTCCAGGGCTACGGCACCGGCGCCACTCCCGGGAGCTGATGCGGTGAACCTGCCGGGGGGAGTGCTCACCATATTGCGCGCCGTCGACACCTCCGCGCTGTCACCGGCACGGTCCGCCGACGAACCGCCGCTCACGATCCCGCGCGGCCCCGCGCGGGAGGCGGCCCGTCGCGAGCTGGCCAAGCGCATGTACCACGAGAACGACCCCAGTTGGTTCCAGCGCGCCCTCAACGCGTTCTGGAAATGGGTCGACAAGCTGTTCAACGCCGCCTCGTCGGCGACACCGGGCGGACCACTCGGCGTGGTCGTCGTCATCGCCGCGATCGTCCTGGTCGTCGGCGCGCTGTGGTGGCGCCTGGGCACCCCGCGCCGGGGCCCCGCCTCCGCCGCCGCCCTGTTCGACGACCGCCCCCGCAGCGCCGCCGACCACCGCGCGGCCGCCGAAGCGCACGCGGCCCAGGGCCACTGGAACCAGGCCGCACAGGAGCGCATGCGCGCGATCGTCCGCGCCCTGGAGGAGCGTGCCTTGCTCGACCTCCGTCCCGGCCGCACCGCGGACGAGGCCGCCGCGGAAGCGGGCCGCGCCCTGCCCTCCCACACGGACCGGCTGCGTTCCGCCGCCCGGGACTTCGACGACGTCACGTACGGCGGCCGGGCCGCGACCGAGCAGTCGTACCAGCGCATCGCCGAACTCGACCGCGACCTGGAACGCACCAGGCCGGTGCTCGCGAACACCACGAGCGGACACACGAGCGGCCACACGAGCAGCAGCCACAGCGCGGACCACAACGCCCGCCGGGGAGCCGCCGAATGACCACCGAGGCCACGCTCCCGTCCACCTCGGCCTCTCCCACCGCCCGCCAGGTGTGGACCCGCACGCGAGGCGTCGTACTCGCCCTCGTGCTGCTCCTCGTCGCGGCCGTGACGATCGCGGCGATCCGCTCCACCGAGCGCCACGGCAGCCTCGACCCGCGCTCCGCAGACCCCTATGGCAGCCGAGCCGTCGCCGAACTCCTCGCCGACCGCGGCGTCGACACCCGCCTGGTCACCACCCTGGACCAGGCACGCGCCGCGGTCGGCCCCGACACCACGCTCCTGGTCGCCGTACCCGACCTGCTGACGCACCGCCAGCAGAGCCGGCTGCGCTCCGCGACCGCCGCATCCGACGGCCGCACCGTCCTCGTCGCCCCCGGCAGCTGGTCCGTCGAACGGCTGGCCCCGGGCGTCGTCGCGGACCCCGCCACCAGCCTCGACTCGACGCTCTCCCCCGACTGCGGCCTGCCCGCGGCCCAGCGCGCGGGGACCGCCGACACCGGTGGCATCCGCTACACCGTCACCGACCCCGGCAACGACGAGTGCTACCCCAGCGAGCGCCTGCCCACCCTGGTGCGCGTCCCGGCGGTCTCCGGGGACGGCGACACCGTCGTACTCGGCGCGCCCGACATCCTCTACAACGACACCCTCGACGAGCAGGGCAACGCCTCGCTCGCCCTCCAACTCCTCGGCTCCCGCCCGCATCTGGTCTGGTACCTCCCCTCGCTCTCCGACTCCTCCGCCGCCGACTCCGGCGACGAAAAGGACTTCCTCGACCTGCTCCCCTCGGGCTGGCTCTGGGGCACACTTCAGCTCTTCCTGGCGGCTGCGGTCGCCGCCCTCTGGAGGGCACGCCGACTGGGCCCGCTCGTGCCCGAGAAACTCCCCGTGGCGATCCGCGCCTCCGAGACCGTCGAAGGCCGCGCCCGCCTCTACCGCAAGGCCAACGCCCGAGACCGCGCGGCCACCGCTCTTCGCTCCACCACCCGCACCCGCCTCGCCCCCCTCGTCGGCGTCCCCGTCGCCCAGGCGCACGCGCCCGAAGCCCTGCTCCCCGCCCTGTCCGCCCACCTCCACCGCGACGGACACGGACAGTCCCTGCACCCCCTGCTCTTCGGCCCGCCGCCCGGCGACGACGCGGCCCTCATCTCCCTAGCCGACCAACTCGACGCCCTCGAAAGAGAGGTACGCCGTTCATGATGGACCCGACCACCGACAACGCCGGGACCACCGGGGACCCGGACACCGCCCGGGCCGCCCTGGAAGCCCTGCGCACCGAGATCGCCAAAGCCGTGGTCGGCCAGGACCCCGCCGTGACCGGTCTTGTCGTCGCCCTCCTCTGCCGCGGACACGTACTACTAGAAGGAGTCCCCGGGGTCGCCAAAACGTTGCTCGTCCGCGCCCTCGCATCCGCACTCGAACTCGACACCAAGCGCGTCCAGTTCACCCCCGACCTCATGCCGAGCGATGTGACGGGCTCCCTGGTCTACGACACCCGCAGCGCCGAGTTCTCCTTCCAGCCCGGCCCCGTCTTCACCAACCTCCTCCTCGCGGACGAGATCAACCGCACCCCGCCCAAGACCCAGTCCTCCCTCCTGGAGGCCATGGAGGAGCGGCAGGTCACGGTCGACGGCACCCCGCGCCTCCTCCCCGACCCGTTCCTGGTCGCCGCGACCCAGAACCCGGTGGAGTACGAGGGCACCTACCCCCTCCCCGAAGCCCAACTGGACCGTTTCCTCCTCAAACTGACGATCCCGCTCCCCTCCCGCCAGGACGAGATCGACGTCCTCACCCGCCACGCCGAGGGCTTCAACCCCCGCGACCTCAAGGCCGCCGGCCTACGCCCCGTAGCAGGCCCGGCCGACCTCGAAGCCGCGCGCGCGGCCGTCGCCAAGACCACGATCTCCCCCGAGATCACCGCCTACGTCGTCGACGTCTGCCGCGCCACCCGCGAGTCCCCCTCCCTCACCCTCGGCGTCTCCCCCCGTGGCGCCACGGCCCTCCTGGCCACCTCGCGCGCGTGGGCATGGCTCACCGGCCGCGACTACGTCACCCCCGACGACGTCAAGGCCCTGGCCCTCCCCACCCTCCGCCACCGCGTACAACTGCGCCCGGAGGCCGAGATGGAGGGCGTGACGGCCGACTCCGTCATCAACGCGATCCTCGCCCACGTCCCGGTCCCCCGCTGATGGCCCTCACCGGACGCGCCGCGCTCCTCGCAGCCCTGGGTTCCCTCCCCGTCGGCATCTGGGAACCCAGCTGGACGGGCATCCTCGCGGTCAATGCCCCTCTGGCAGTTGCCTGCGCCTGCGACTTCGCCCTGGCGGCACCCGTACGACGGCTCGGTCTGACCCGGTCCGGCGACACCTCCGCCCGCCTGGGCGAGACGGCCGACGTCACCCTCACGGTCACCAACCCGTCCGGCCGCCCGCTCCGCGCCCACATCCGCGACGCCTGGCCCCCGAGCAGCTGGCAGCCCGGCACCGAGGTGGAAGCCTCCCGCCATCACCTGACGGTCCCGGCCGGCGAACGCCGAAGCCTCACCACTCGCCTACGCCCCACCCGCCGCGGTGACCGCCAGGCCGACCGAGTGACGATCCGCTCCTACGGCCCCCTGCGGCTCTTCTCCCGCCAGGGCGCCCACAAGGTCCCCTGGACGGTCCGTGTGCTGCCCCCGTTCACCAGCCGCAAGCACCTGCCTTCCAAGCTCGCCCGCCTGCGCGAACTCGACGGGCGCACCAGCGTCCTCACCCGCGGCGAAGGCACGGAATTCGACAGCCTGCGCGAGTACGTCCCCGGTGACGACACCCGTTCCATCGACTGGCGAGCCACCGCCCGCCAGACCTCCGTCGCGGTACGCACCTGGCGCCCCGAACGTGACCGTCACATCCTCGTGGTCCTCGACACCGGCCGTACCTCGGCGGGACGCGTGGGTGACGCCCCCCGCCTCGACGCCTCCATGGATGCGGCCCTGCTCCTGGCCGCCCTTGCCTCCCGCGCCGGCGACCGCGTGGACCTTCTCGCATACGACCGCGGAGTACGCGCCCTGGTCCAGGGCCGAACAGCCAACGACTTGCTCCCGTCACTAGTCAACGCAATGGCCACCCTCGAGCCCGAGCTCGTCGAAACGAACGCTCGTGGTCTTACCGCCACAGCCCTGCGTACGGCCCCTCGCCGCTCCCTGGTCGTGCTGCTCACCAGCCTCGACGCCGCGCCCATCGAAGAGGGCCTGCTGCCCGTACTTCCTCAGCTCACCCAACGGCACACGGTCCTTCTGGCCTCAGTGGCGGATCCCCATATCGCCCGCATGGCCACTGCCCGCGGCAACACCGACGCGATCTACGAGGCCGCGGCCGCCGCTCAGGCCCAGACGGAACGCCATCGCACGGCCGAACAACTCCGCCGCCACGGAGTGACTGTCGTCGACGCGACACCGGACGACCTGGCTCCCGCTCTGGCCGACGCATATCTGGCACTGAAGGCAGCCGGCCGCCTGTAAATGAAAAAGGGGGCGCAAAGCGCCCCCGTAAGGAAAAGAACCTGAAACGCAGAAAACCCCCGTGCCGAATGGCACGGGGGTTTTCTCACAAATTGTT
>NZ_JBHVYZ010000101.1:0-21405 GCF_042880295.1 Streptomyces sp. NPDC058307 | reverse complement strand
GCAAGGGGGTCTTCGGTGGGGGTTGGTCGCGCAGTTAGGCGCGCCCCATCGTGGTGCGCCGTGTCTGCACCCACCAGGGGCGCGGGGAACTGCGCGACCAGCCACGACATACCCGCAGCCGCACGACGGCACAACGAGGCACGTGCGAAGGCGGCTCAGGCTCTCCCTCGCGGCCGAAGCACCACCGCAGCCAAGCCCAACGCCCCCGCCGCGACGGCCGCCCCCACCCGGAACGCCAACTGATACCCCTCCGCCGTCGCCGAGACCACCTCGGCCCCGTCGGCCAGCAGCCCCTCCGTCCGACCCGCCGCCAGCACCGACAGCACCGCCAGTCCCAGCGAACCCCCCACCACCTGCGTGGTGTTGAACAACCCGGACGCCACCCCCGCGTCCTCCTCCCGCGCCCCCGACATGGCGAGCCCGGTCAGCGCGGGCATGGCCGCGGCGAACCCGACGGACAGCAACAGCAGCGGCGGAAGAACGTCCGCGAGGTACGAGCCGTCGGCCGGCGCACGGCTCAGCAGGGCCATCCCGGCGACGATGAGCCCGAGCCCCGCCAGCAGCACCCGGTACGGGCCGAACCGCCCGATGGTCCGCGCCGACAGCCCCAGCATCAGCACCCCGATCACGACCGGCGCCGGCAAGAACGCCGTGCCGGTGAGCAACTCGCCGAAACCCAGGACGCGTTGGAGATACAGCGCCCCCAGGAACTGGAATCCGTACATCGTGGCGATCATCAGGATCTGCACGGCGTTCGCGCCGGACAGCAGTCGGGAACCGAACAGCCGGAGCCGCAGCAGGGGGCGGGCGGCACGGGCCTGGCGCAGGGTGAACGCCGTGAACAGGGCGACGGCGGCCAGGGCCAGCACCAGCGTGGTGGCCGGTGCGCGGTCGCCGGACCCGACGATCACGTACACCGTCAGCATCAACGCTCCTGTCACCAGCGCGGCCCCTGGATAGTCCGCGCCCCGGCCAAGTCCTTCGCCGTCCTCCGGAGCCAGCACCCGAATCGCCGCCAGCAGAGCGACGATCCCGATCGGCAGGTTGATCAGGAAGATCCAGTGCCAGTTCAGTGCCTGCGTCAGCGCCCCGCCGAGGAAAGTGCCCAACGCCCCGCCCCCCGCGCCCACCGCGCTGAAGACCGCGATCGCACGGGCCTGTTCACGCGGCTCGGGGAAGAGCGCGACCAGCATGCCGAGCACCACCGCCGAGGTCATCGCCCCGCCGACGCCCTGCAGGGCACGGGCCGCGATCAGCATGCCCTGGCCGGTGGCCAGCCCGCACAGCACGGACGCCGCCGTGAACACGGCGAGCCCCGCCGCGAACATCCGCTTGCGGCCGACCAGATCGCCGAGCCGGCCCACCAGCAACAACAGCCCGCCGAAGGGGATCAGATAGGCGTTGACCACCCAGGCGAGGCCCGGACCGGAGAAGCCGAGGTCGCTCTGGACGGCCGGCATGGCGACCGTGACGATGTTGCCGTCCAGGATCGTCATGAGCGTCCCCGCGCACAGGACGACCAGAGCCGTCCAGCGGGAGTACGTTCGGTGCGGTGTCGGTGTCGGTGTCGGTGTCGGCGTGTCGACGACGGCTGTCATGGCGGCGTGGCCTCCGCGTTCTCCATGGGTTCCGGCGAGTGGTGTTGGTGCACGATGTGTAACGGGCAACATCGTCAGTGACCATGGAGAGCGGTGTAAGGAGGCAGTTCGATGTCCCAGAGGAACACCGGTGTAACCGTGCAGGTCGTGAACGCGCACGCGTGTCCGGTGCGGGAAGTTCTTGACAGGGTCTCCGGCAAATGGAGCGTGCAGATCCTCGTCGCGGCGGCCCACGGACCCATCCGCTTCACCGAGCTGGAGCGCAGCATCGAGGGCATCAGCCGCCGCATGCTGACCCTGACCCTGCGCAACCTGGAGCGCGACGGCCTGGTCACCCGCACCGTCCATCCCACGGTGCCGCCCCGGGTGGAGTACGAACTCACCCCGGTCGCCCGCGAGTTGCACGAGACCCTGCAACGCCTGACCGACTGGGCGGAGCGCAACCGGGTCTACATCGCCGAGGCGCGGGCGCACTACGACGCCGAGCGGGAACCGGAGCCGGCCTGAGCTACAGCCCGAACAGGCTGGGGTCGGCGGCCAGTTCCTTGAAGACCTCGACGGGCTGCGCGACCAGTCGCCGCTCCTTGAGATCCATGATCCCGCCGACCGCCGTGATCTCGGCCGCCACCGTGCCGTCCTTCTTGCGGATCGTCTGCTGTATGCGGAACGTCTTGCCCTCGCCCCACTCGAAGGCGCAGGTCACCTCCACCTCGTCGCCCGCCAGCAGTTCCCGCCGGTAGCGGATGGTGGTCTCCAGGGCCACCGGGCCCACTCCGCTGCCGATGAGCCCGGCCTGGGTGACCCCGGCGGCCTTGAGCAGCGACCAGCGGGCGTGCTCCGCGTAGTTGAGGTACACGCTCTGGTTGAGGTGGCCCTGCACGTCCGTCTCGTACCCGCGGACGGTCACCGGCACCGAAAACGGTTCGCTCATGTGTCAATCCCCTCTCACACCACGGCAGTTGCCGGACCCGATCCTGGCATGTGCCCGCTACACCCGGCGCGGCGAGGCCAGCAGGTACCGGGCCCTGGTCCGCGGTTCGGTGTACTCGCCGACCTGCCAGCCGGCCCCCTCCAGAGTGGTCGCGCAGGCCCGCAGCGCCTCGCGGTCCGGCGCGTGCACGGCCACGGCCTCCGGCTGCGGGGTCGCGCGCACCCGGTAACCGGACGAGCCCCCCGCTTCCGGCGTGTGCCCGGCCGCCTCCAGTGCGAGGGCGGCCGCCTGCACGAGGTGTGCGCGTTCCCAGCCGCAGGGCCGGTCCGTGGCCCCGTCCCGGTTGGTCATCCGGCGCAGCTCCAGCAGTCCCTGCCAGGCGCTGTGCACCTCGCGCGCCCGGGCCGGACCGGTGTCCGCGGGCTCCTCGGTGCCGCCGACGTGCGCGGCGAACACGCCGGTGGCCGGGTCGGCGGCCCGCTCGGGCTCCTCCTCGACCGTCTCCCGTATGCGGTGTCCGGCCGGGGTCAGGAAATGATCGTGCGGCGGCCGGGGATGCCGGAAGGCCAGCCCGCGCTTCACCAGCGCGTCCAGCTGGGCGTCGGTGCCCTTCAGCCGCCCGGTGACGGGATCGGCGGCGTCGATGACACGCCGCTGCGCGGCGGTGGGCGGTCGCGTCACGACGTGCTCCTTCCGGCGGAGGGGCCGCACGACGGACCGTACGGATCACTGCCCCCTCCGCTTCGAAGGCTACGACGGGGGTCTGACACTCACCCGTCGATCACCGGCCGCCCATGAGCCGCCCCCGGCGCGCACGTGATCAACCCGCCCGCCCCCAGCACCGCACCACACGGCGCCCGAGCCACGCAGAGCGAACTGGACCGGACGGCCCCCCCGCCTCACACCCCCGGCAGCCCCTGCAGCAACCCCTGCACCGACTGTGCGAGCTGTCCGACCGCGATCACCAGCGGTGTCACCGGCTGGACGAACTCGTTGAGGCGGTCCAGGGCCCGTCGCAGGACCGTCGGCTGCGGCTCGGGTTCGTCGAGTTCCTCGCGCAGGCGGCGCAGTTCCCTGCTGGTCGCGTCGGGATCGGCGAGGGCCGCCCGGTGTTCGGCCAGCAACTGCTCGACGTGCGTCAGGAGTTCGGCCGTACGCTCGGCGTCCTGCGGCTGGAAGGAGACCGAGCCGGAGAACGCCTGGGCGCGGTGCCCCACGGCCTGGTTGCCCACGTAGTGGGTACCGCCGCTGATCATGACGCCGTTGTTGACCGGAGGGTCCTGGCGCCTGTCGTCGTTGCCCATGATGAGGACCTCCTCGAATCTACGTGCCGGAGCCGCCGACGGCACCCAGCGCCGCCGCGCCGTTCTGCTGCTGGGGGACGTTCTGCATGGCGGTCGCGCCGGTACCGATCGCCTGGTTGCCGATGATGCTCGTCCCGCCCTGCTGGATGAGGCCCTGGTTGAGGATGGTCTGCTGCTGGGCGCGGAAGTCGGTGATGTCGTAGCCGCGCGCGGAGAGGAACTCGCGGATCGCGGCGAAGGTGTGGCGTTCCACCAGGGACGTGATCCGGGTGGCGTCCACGACCTGGAAGTAGTTGTGGTAGTCCGGACTCAGCGCCAGCTCCCGGATGCTCAGCCGGGCGCCGAAGTCGTAGACCGGGTCCTGCTCCAGGGCCTTGAGCTCGTCCGTCATCCGTCTGCCGTGCCGCCCGTCGAAGGACGCCTGTCGCAGCGCCTTGAACGGCGCCGCGTAGAACGCCTTGCCGGTGCGGGGGACGGCGTCCAGCAGCAGGCCGCGCCGCGCCTCGGGGGACAGGGGGCCGCGCAGCCGGTCCACGACGTGGTAGTCGGCGCGTACCGGAGCGAGCACGTGGTTGGTGCAGTGCAGGTGGAGCGTGCGTCCGGTGGTCGAGAAGTGCAGGAAGACGCTCGGCACCACGTCCCCGCCCCACAGCGGCACATGGACCGCCAGATAGTGGCGGACCGCCCCGGTGGGACGCTCCATGATCCGCTCGACCTCGTCGGCCGACAGCCGTGCGGCCGGGGCGAGGCTCCTGGTCCTGATGAACCGCTCGTCGTCGCCGATGCTCGTGCCGCTCGCGAAGACCCGGTCCTCGACGACGAGGGAGGCGAGGGAGGACAAGGAGGACAGGGACTCGGCGACGTCCGCCGGCGTCCCGTCGGCCGTGCCGCGCGTGGCGGTCGCCCGCAGTCGCGCGCGTACGTGGTCGACGAGCTCGGTGACGGTGAACGCCTCCGGCCCGGCGGGCCGGTGCGGCAACCCTCCCACGGGGTTGACGGCGGGCAGCAGCGGCACGGCGAGCGACCACTGCGAGGCGGCCTCCGCATAGCCGATGAAGGGTGTGTACCCGCTGTACACCGTGACGTTCCCGTCCTGCGCCTCCCTGATGGCCGTCAGCCGCTCGGCCATCCACTTCCGCCGTGGCACCGTCGGCCGCGGCTGCCGGGCGAAGGCCTCGCGGGTCATGGTCGTGCGCAGCAGCCGGTCGACGGCGAGATCATGGCCTGCGACCGTGACGTACGCGCACGCCACCACCGCGACGGACACCAGCACGGCCGGAACCCCGGCCAGATAGGCGCCCAGCAGCCAGCTCACGAAGCCGGGGACGGGCAGCGCCGAGAGGAGGACACCGAAGGCGAAGGCGAGGAGTACCGTGAGGCCGGCCGTGACGGCCGTGCCCACCAGCACCCTGCCCTCGGGCTGGTGACGGCCCCGGGTGGCCCGGCTGGGCCGACCGCCGACCCGCTGGGTTGCCGACAGGAACACCGTGACGAACACCAGCCACAATGGGGCGAACACCGCCAGGACGGCGAAGGCGGCGGTCAGCCGCAGATCGCGGCGCCGGCGCAGTTCCTGGGCCGCCAGACTGTGGCGCACCACCGTCACCAGGTCGACGTCGGGCGAGGCCGCCACGGCGCCGGCCTCGTCGGCCAGGAGGTCCTCCACCACCCGTTCGGCGAAGCTCTCGTCGATGTAGGCCGCGGCGCACAGATACCGGGTGACGTCACCCGGCGTGCTCCCGACCGGCATGCGGACCGGCGCGGTCGCCATGCCGAGCCCTCCCTCTCTCCAGCGGCGGAGCGGCGCCGTGACGGCGCCGACGGAGCTCTTGGTGACTGTTCCGGGCAGACCGGTGGTCAGGAGCGCGAGCAGCGTGCCGACCGCCAGGCCGAAGACGAGAGCGCTGCGCAGCAGGTCCTTCACCAGGATGCCGGCCGGGGCGAGCACCACGTTGTCGACGAAGGCCTCGTGCAGGCCCCACCACGCCCCGTTGGCCAGCGCCGAGGCCAGCACTCCCGCGGCCAGGCAGCGGAACAGGCTCGGCGCCCCGCCGCGCCACAGCCGTCGGGCGAAGAGGACGAGCGCGGCGAGCAGGACCAGGACGGCGAGGTCGTTCACGATCAGCGAGGACGTGCCGCCGTACCGTTCGGCGGAGACTTCCCAGCGTGGCAGGAACGCGGCCTCCACGAGCCAGCGCAGGATCTTGTCGTGGGACAGCTCCGCGTAGAACTTCCCGGCGTAGTAGTCCAGGAGCGGCCGCTGCACCCACGGGCTGCCCGCGAGCACCACGAGCAGGGCCAGCAGCGTGAGACGGCCGCGTAAGACGGAGGGCGTGCCGGACGCACGCCGACGTGACAAGAACATCTGGGGTTCCCCCATCCCCCGACCCCCCGGCCCCCGGAATCAGTGGCCGCACTCTATGGCATCCCCCCTCTCCCCGACCGTGAATCCCTGCAACACCACCAGCTACTGCCGATATCCGCTCAGGAACCGCCCGATCCGCCCGATCGCCGCCTCCAGGTCCTGCGCGTGAGGCAGCGTCAGGATGCGGAAGTGGTCCGGGGAGGGCCAGTTGAAGCCGGTGCCCTGGACGACCTGGATCTTCTCCCGCAGCAGCAGGTCCAGGACGAACTTCTCGTCGTCGTGGATCTTGTGGACCTTGGGGTCGAGACGTGGGAAGGCGTACAGCGAGCCCTTCGGCTTCACACACGTCACGCCGGGGATCTCGTTGAGCTTCTCCCAGGCCACGGTGCGCTGTTCGTACAGCCGGCCCCCGGGCGCGGTCAGCTCGTGGATGGACTGGCGGCCGCCGAGCGCTGCCTGGATGGCGTACTGGGCGGGGGCGTTGGCGCACAGCCGCATGGAGGCCAGCATGGTCAGGCCCTCCAGGTAGCTCTTCGCGTGCTGTTTGGGGCCGGTGACCACCAGCCAGCCCGAGCGGAAGCCCGCCACCCGGTACGTCTTGGACAGACCGCAGAAGGTCAGGACGACCAGATCGGGGGCGAGGGCCGCGACCGAGTGATGCACGGCGTCGTCGTACAGGATCTGGTCGTAGATCTCGTCGGCGAAGACCATCAGGCCGTGCCGGCGGGCGAGGTCGAGGATGCCCTCGATGATCTCCTTCGGGTAGACCGCGCCGGTGGGGTTGTTCGGGTTGATGATGACGACGGCCTTGGTGCGGTCCGTGATCTTCGATGCCATGTCGTCCAGGTCCGGGTACCAGTCGGCCTGTTCGTCGCAGAGGTAGTGGACCGCCTTGCCGCCGGCGAGGGTCGTGACCGCCGTCCAGAGGGGGAAGTCGGGGGCGGGGATGAGGATTTCGTCGCCGTCCTCGACGAGCGCCTGTACGGCCATCGAGATCAGCTCGGAGATGCCGTTGCCGAGATAGACGTCGTCGACGTCGACCTCCAGGCCCAGGGTCTGGTAGCGCCCCGCCACGGCCCGGCGGGCGGAGAGGATGCCCCGGGAGTCCGTGTAGCCGTGCGCCTGGGGGAGCATCCGGATCATGTCCTGGAGGATCTCCTCCGGCGCCTCGAAGCCGAACAGCGCGGGGTTGCCGGTGTTGAGGCGCAGCACGCTGTGGCCCGCCTCCTCCAGTGCGTCGGCGTGCTCGATCACCGGGCCGCGGATCTCGTAACAGACCTCGCTGAGCTTGCTCGACTGCCGGAACTCCATGCGCTGCTGCCTCTCCGGTTACCTGTGTTGCTTGGTTTTACCAAGTAGGAGCTTGGAAAGTCCAACAACTTGTCTAGACTGCGTCGCATGTCACCTCGCCGAAGCTACGACCAGTACTGTTCCGCGGCCCGCGCCCTCGACGTCGTGGGCGACCGCTGGACCCTGCTGATCGTCCGGGAACTGCTGGCCGGCCCGCGCCGCTACACGGACCTGCACGCCGACCTGCCCGGCGTGAGCACGGACGTACTCGCCTCACGGCTGAAGGACATGGAACGCGACGGCCTGACCACCCGGCGCCGGCTGCCCCCGCCCGGGGCGGCCTACGTGTACGAACTCACCGGCCGCGGACGTGAGTTGCTGCCCGTGCTGCAGGCCCTCGGCGCCTGGGGCGGCCCCGAACTCGGCGAACGACGGCCCACCGACGCGGTGCGCGCGCACTGGTTCGCGCTGCCGCTGCTGCGCGCGCTGGAGGGCGAGGGACTCGTCGAAGTGCGGCTGGAGGAGGGGCAGTTCCATCTGCACGTCGGCGCGCAGGACGGTCCCGCGTACGGCGAGGGTCCGGCCCCCCGGGAGCCCGACGCCCGGCTGGTCCTGGACGCCGGA
The DNA here is from genome assembly GCF_042880295.1 of Streptomyces sp. NPDC058307. Classification (NCBI taxonomy): domain Bacteria; kingdom Bacillati; phylum Actinomycetota; class Actinomycetes; order Kitasatosporales; family Streptomycetaceae; genus Streptomyces; species Streptomyces sp. NPDC058307. The sequence goes on along the minus strand of NZ_JBHVYZ010000101.1, from coordinate 13,293 downwards.
ACCTGCGAGGCGCTCAGCCGGGGCGAGTTGGACCTGCCGGACGCGGTGCGGGAGGGGCGGGTCGAGGTGACCGGGGACGGTGCGATCGCCAAGGGGTTGCGGAACGGGTGACGATGAGTTCCGCTGCAGCGGACCTTCTTGACGAACCGTCAGTCTATTTCGGGGCGCAGTGAGCGGAAGAAGGCCCGCCGGAGCGGGCCTTCTTGACGAACCGCCAGACGCTCAGGCTCCCGGCGGCACCCGCGACGGTCGCCCCGACCCGCGGGTCAGCGCATAGCCCCCGACCCCGGCCAGCGCGGCGAGCGCGCCGCCGATCGCGGTCCACACCCACCGGTCGGACCACCAGCCCGAGGACCAGCCGTCCTCGGGCTCGATGGCGGACAGGACGGCGGAGGAGTCCTCCGAACCGTCCTTCTCCGTCTCGGACTTCACCGCGATGCCCGGCACCAGCGGCTCCGCCAGCGAACCGTCCACCGCGGCCGAACCGCCGATGTCCTTCGAGTCCACCCGGAGTTCGGCGCTCACCGGGAGGCCCAGGTCGGCCGTGGTGAGACCGACTGCCGTCAGCCGGACGTAGTACGTACCCGGCAACGGGTCGTTGGCCCAGGTCTCCGACCAGGCGCGGACCGTGCGCAGGGTGCAGGCCAGCGCCACCGAGGGGGTGTCCGCGGCGGCGGTGCGCGTCTGGGCCCCGTACTGGCAGGACTGCCGGCGCCGCAGACCGTCATACACGTCGATCTGCCACGTCTGCGCGGCGTGCGTCTCCGGCAGCTTCACCGTCGCCTGCACGGTGGGGCGCTGTCCGGCGTCCGCGGGGAACGACCAGTACAGGTAGTCGCCCGTGGAGCCGCTCGCCGTGGCGGTCTGGCCCTGCTCGACCTCGGTCGCCGTACGGAAGGACGTGCCCGCCTGGGTGGGCGCGTCACCGTCCGCCGAGGCGGAGGCCGCCGGCGTCGGCGAGGAGTCGGCCGCGGCCGGTGCGACGGCCAGCCCCAGCATCAGCAGGGAAGCGCTCAACGCGCGTGTGATCCGCATCAGTTGGTCCTCCAGACCGCAAGCCGCCAGCGCGACAGCCAGCCCCACAGCAGACCGGCGACGAAGCCGGCGAGGATCAGCGTGCCGAGCAGCCACCAGCCGCGCCCGAGGCCGAAGGAGGCCACGTCGCTCGCGTGCGACGGCCCGTCTACGACGTCCACGGTCAGCTCAAGAGGCAGACCGGGGCTGGTCTTCACCCCGGAGGCCGCCGAGAAGGAGTTGGTGATCTGGAGGCACACGGTCTCGGCGGCGGAGTCGTCACGGTCGGCCTTGGGGTATCTGAGCCCCGTCGAGATCACGTCCGTACGGCCGTTGCCCGCACCCTCGCCGCGCACGATCTCCCGGCCGTGCACGGTGACCGCCCGCAGCAGCACCCCGTAGGAGGGGTTCACGGCCCGGTCGGCCCCCACGCTCACCGAGGCCCGCAGCTCCTGGCCCGGGTCGACGTCCACCCGGTACCAGCGCTGCTGGGTGAACTCCTCGCGGTCGGAGTACAGCCCGGACTTCAGCGCCGGTGCCGTGGCGCAGGAGCCGGTGCCCTCGGTGGCCACCGGCGTCACCACCGGGTCGGCCGCGCGGTCCACCAACTGGTTGACCTTGTCGGTGAGTTCGTCAGCGTGCTCGACCGAGGTGTAGGTACCGCCGGTCGCCTCCGCGATGCAGCTCAGCTGCTGCCGCATCTTGGTGTTCGGGACCAGACCGAGGGTGTCGATGGTCAGCCCGACGCCCTTGGCCGCGATCTCGCGGGCCACCACGCACGGGTCGAGCGGGGCGCAGGTGTCCTCGCCGTCGCTGATCAGCACGATCCGCTTGGAGGAGGCACTGTCGGTGAAGTCACCGGCGGCCTTCAGCAAGGCGGGGCCGATCGGTGTCCAGCCGGTGGGGGAGAGGGTCGCCACCTGCGTCTTGGCCTCGGTACGGTCCAGCGTGCTGACCGGGTAGAGCTGCGCGGTGTCCTTGCAGCCCGTCTTCTGGTTGTCGCCCGGGTAGTTGGCGCCCAGGGTCCGGATGCCGAGCTGCACCTCTTCAGGCGTCGCGTCCAGCACCTCGTTGAAGGCCCGCTTCGCCGCCGCCATCCGGGTGCCGCCGTCGATGTCCGCCGTCCGCATCGAGCCGCTCACGTCGAGGACGAGATCGACCTGCGGCGCGGTGCCGCCCGTTGGTTCACCGGCGACCGCCGCGACCGGGAAGGCGACCCCGGCCGTCAGGGCGGCGAGCAGGGCGCACACTCCTGCCGCCAGCCGTTTTCTTGTGATCATCGCCGGATCCTATTGATCAGGTGCGCCGGGCTCCAAAACGGCCGCTCACAGCAGGGGGTTGGGCAGCTCGGTCCACTGGTCGCCCGGTGTCCCGGGCGACAGCCGCATCAGCGTCAACGCCTTCGCGGGCAGCGGCTGTTCGAGCAGAGCAACCAGGTCGGGGGTGCGCGGCAGCTGTCGTACGGCCGTCGCCAGCGCCCCTCGCAACGCCGCCTCCGAACCCGCCGTAGCGGCGAGGGCCCCGGCCACCAGGGAGCCGAACAGCTTGCGGCGCAGGGTCGTCACGTCGTCCGTGACGACCCGTCCGGACAGTGCGGGAACCGGGATGCCGTGCTGCGCGAGCCTGGCCGGGCTGACCCGGATGTCGGCCAGGTCCCGGTAGACCAGCCTCAGCGGCTCGCCTGATTCGGACAGGACGACGAGGAGGTTCTGGCCGTGTGCCTCCAGGGCGACGCCGAGCTCCAGGAGCCGCAGCCCGGCCGTGAGGGCCAGCCGGGCGAACTCGGCCAGCCATGCCGGGGACCGGGGCAGCTCGGTGGTGGCGAGGGCCGCCACGGGCAGCACCCGGTCGCCGTAGACCTGGGGGGACTCGCGCAACACGGCCGCCAGATCGGGGGAGTCGGCCGTCACCGCCCCCAGCGTGCGGGTGAAGTGCAGGAGGCCGTCCATCCGTTCCGCCAGTGTCTCCGCGAGCTCCGAGAGAGTCGCCGACATGCTGATCGAGTAGACGGAGATGTCCCGCACCGAGGACGTGAGCCGGGCGCTGAGCGCGGTCTTCACATGCGGTCCGCCGGCCAGGGCGAGGGTGCGCAGGGACATCAGCGGATGCGCGTCGAGTCCGCCCGCGACGGTCCGCTTCAGCACATGGTCCGCCTGCCACGGATGCACCGGCAGCAACAACCGCTCCCCGTCCCGCATCTCGGCCGGCCAGGCCCCCGTCACCAGGCACTCACCGGCCGGTACGGGCACCAACCCCAGCCGTACCAGCGGCCGGTGCTCCGGCCCGTAGGCCAGCTGCTCGGCCACCGAGAAGCCGGGCCGGGAACGGCAGTTGGGGTGGTAGGGATGCCCGTCGACGACCCGTTGCTCCCACTCCCAGTCGCGCACCGGCCACTCCTCCGGGCCGGTCGGCTGCCCTGCCCTCGACAGCGCCAACGACGCCGCGCTGTCGGCGAGTTCGGCCGCGAAGGCCGCGCCGTGCGGTACGCCGAGGTCGGCCATCAGGTGCGCCGGATCGTCGTGCACGACCTCGTCGAGCCGTACGGCGGCGACGTGGGCGGCGGTCGCGAACGGGTCGGCGTGCGGGCCGCGCAGCCGGCGTCCGTCCGCGAGACGCAGGGTGAGCGCCTCCCGGCCGGTCTCCCGCGCGGCGACCCAGGGCAGCGGCTCGTGCGTGAGCCCCCGCCACAGCCGGGACAGCACGGCCGCGCGGGCGCCGGGCAGCTCGGCCGCGTAGCGCGCCACGAGGTCGGGGCGCAGGACGGCCAGCTCTTCGGCGAAGTCGGCCTCAGCGGATGAGGGACGGTGCACGGGCGGGCTCCTCGGGTACGACCGGTGTCACGGTGGGACGGTGAGGACAGACATACTGATCGTCATCGCCCCGGATGAACCGTAGAGAACGAGTGAACCGCGTGGATCTCCCGCCCCCACCGGCCGGCACCTCCGTCGCCCGCCGCGCCGACGCGTACGCGGCAGCACCCCTGTTGAACTGCCTGCTGCGCGAGGTGGCCGTGCCGCTCCCGGAGCCCGGCGAGCGAGCGGTGTACCGGCTGCCCGGCGGGCGACTGCTCAGGGTGCGGGGCGAGCGGCGGCCCGCCGAGCCCGAGGTGCGCACGTCGGGCGGGTGGCGGCGGATCGGTCACTCCGAACTCGTGAAGCTCACCGCCGAGGAACTGACCCGGCACACCGGTGTCTCCAACCACGAGCTGCCCGCCGAGATGATCGACAGCCGGGACGCGGTGGCCGCCCTGCTCACGGCCCGGGACCGGACGACGGCGCCCGGCGACCCGTATCTGCGCTCCGAGCAGAGCCTGGTCACCGGACATCCCCACCACCCCGCGCCCAAGGCCCGCGGCGGCGGCCCGGTCGCCGCCTGGCTGCCGTACGCCCCCGAGGCCCACGCCCGTTTTCCGCTGGTCCTGCTCGGGGTGCGCGAGGACGCCGTCGTCGAGGAGGGCGACACCGCGGCCCTCGACGCGCTCGGGGAGGCCCCGCCCGGCTACCGGCTGCTGCCCGCACACCCCTGGCAGCTCGACCTGGTGCCCTGCGCGCAGGCATTCGAGGACGGCCGTCTGATCCGGCTCGGCACGACCGCCTTCGAGACCTGGCCGACGGCGGCGATCCGCACGGTGTACGCCCCCACGCGGGATCTGTTCCTCAAGTTCAGTCTCGACGTCCGCATCACCAACGACATCCGCCGGCTCTGGCGCCATGACCTCCTCAAACTCCGCCGTACGGATGAAGCGGTCGCGAGCGCCTTCGCCGCGAGCCCCGGCTCGGCCGCCTGGCTGAGCGACCGCGGCTACCGCACCGCCGACTTCGCCTTCGAGGAACTCGCCGTACTGGTCCGCGACGGACTGCGCGGCCATGTCCTGCCCGGGGCGACCCCGCTGCTCGCCGCCGCCCTGGTGGAGGGCTTCGAGGGCAGCCCGCTCGACGGCACCGGGGATCCGGCGGCCTGGTGGGAGGCGTACCTCGGCGCGGTCGTCCCGCCCGCCCTCGCGGCCTTCGCCGACCACGGCGTCGTACTCGAGGCCCACCTGCAGAACACGCTGGTCGCCGTGGACGCGGACGGTACGCCCGTGCAGGCGCTGTTCCGGGACGCCGAGGGCGTCAAGCTGCTGTCGGACGTCCCGCGCGCGGCCGGGTGGGAGCGGCTGGTGTACTGCCTGGTCGTGAACCACCTGTGCGAGATCGCCGCGGCCCTCGCCGAACGCCACCCCGGCTTCGACCCCTGGCCGGCCGCCCGCCGCGAATTCTCCCGCCACGACCTCCCCGAAGCGACCGCCCTCCTGACCGCGCCCACCCTCCCCGGCAAGACGAACCTGCTGCTGAGGTGGACGGGCGCGGACGGGGCGGACGCCCGGTACCTGCCGCTGCCGAACCCGCTGGCCGGCACCTGATCCGAGGGCGCTGGAGATGGCCCTGGAGATGGCCCTACGGGGTCAGGAGAGGCTCCACTGCTGGTTGGTCGCGCCGGTGCCCGTCTCCTGGTCCACCGCCGCGCCCTGGGCCGTCGAGCCCGCGACGCCGATGTCCAGGTCGCTGCCCACGCCGGCGAGCAGGTACGTGCTGCCGGTGTAGCTGCCGACCAGGTCGAGGAACCACTGCTGGTTGGCGCCGCCGTTGCAGGTCCACTGCTGCAACTGCACGCCTGTGGCGGTCGACTGGTTCGGTACGTCCAGACACAGGCCGCTCTTCACGCTCTTGAGCGTGTAGACGTTGTCGGCCACCTTCGTCAGGGTCCACTGCTGGTTGGCGCCGCCGTTGGACGCCCACTGGATGATCTTGGCGCCGTTCGCCGTGGAACCGCTCGACACGTCGATCAGCTGGGAGCTGTTGACGTTCTTCAGGGTGTGCACGCCCTCCGACGGCAGCCCGCTGCCGGCGGTCCAGGTCCCGGCCGCGGCGTCGAGGGACCAAGTGGGGTACTGACCGAGGTTCACCGTCGTGCCCCTGATGGTCAGCGGCAGCCAGATCAGCTTGGACGCGCCGAGATCGGAGGTGTCCCAGCGGTCGCCGGCGTAGACGTAGGTGGTGCCCGCCGAGCCCTGGACGGTGATGACGTTCGCCGTCTGGCTGCCGTAGGTGTGGGTGCCGGGGGCGGCGAAGTTCCGGAACGCCGACCAGGGGCCGCTCAGCGACGTGGCGGTGGCGTAGATGTTGTCGTTCAGGCTCCAGCCCGTCAGGTGGGAGCCGAACACGTAGTACGTGCCGTCCTTCTTGATCATCGCCGGTGCCTCGACGCTGCCGCTCCCGCTGCTGCCGAGCACGGCCACCGCGCTGTCGACGGAGAGGTAGTCGGCGGACAGCCTGTCGATGCGCAGACCGTTGTTGCGGTCCTCGCTGAGCAGGTACGCGGTGCCGTCGGTGTCCTGGAACAGGCCGAGGTCGCGGCTGAGGTTGCCCAGCGGCCGGAAGCTTCCCCGGTAGGTGTACGGGCCGCACGGCGTGCTGCTCGTGGCCACACCGACCTTGGCCTCGGAGTAGTCGGTGCTGTCGATGTGCAGGTACATCACGTACGTGCTCGTCGACGCGTTGTAGATGACCTTCGGCCGCTCCACGACCCGGCTCGGCCCCAGGTCACCGTCGGCCTGCCGGCTCAGGGCCTGGCTTTGGTAGGTCCAGTTGGCGAGGTCGGTCGAGGTGTAGCAGGTGATGTCCTGGAAGGACGTGTCCGCCGAGGTCTCGCCGGTCTTGTCCTCGCCGAAGCCGTACCAGGTGTTTCCGACCTTGATGATGCCGAGGCCGTGCAGCTGCAGGGCGTTGCCGTTCTGGTCGGTGCGTGCGGCGCCGGTGGTGAACGACACCGTGGCCGCGTGCGCCTCGGTCGCCGGAAGCAGGAGGGCCGCGAGGCCGCCGAGCAGCGTGAGCAGGGCGGTGGCGGCTCGGCGCCATCGGTCGGCCGGCCGATGAGGAGTTTCTTGGGGCATGCGCTTCCCTCTCCGATCCGAGCAGGCGGCTCCCTGCCCTGGCGGGGATCAATGAGAGGGGCGGCGACCTGGTGACGTCAATGACCGCGATCGATTTTGTTCGTTCTTGACCCGCGTCCCCTCTGTCCGAGATTTCGGCCATCCGTCCTGCGGCAACGAGGGGTTGACCTGTCATGCGGAGAGGCGGTACAACTGCGCCGCAGTCGAAATCTGTCATCTGCTGATCGGATTTGTTGGACCGTCACTCCTGCCCGTCGATCCTGCCCGTCACTCCTGCTCGTCACCCCGCCCGACGCTGCGGCCGGACCGGTGCTCACGCGGGTTTACTAAGCTCACGTCATGCTGAGAGAGGTCACCGCGACCCGCTACGTCGAACCCCTGCGCTCCGGCGGCTCCGTCCCCGGTGTCGTCGAGGCCGACGACCTGGGGACGTACGTCGTGAAGTTCACCGGCTCCGCCCAGGGCCGCAAGGCGCTGGTCGCCGAGGTGATCGTCGGTGAGCTGGCCCGGGCGCTGGGGCTGCGCTTCCCCGAGCTGGTCCTCGTGCGCTTCGACCCGGCGATCGCCGACAGCGAGCCGCACCAGGAGGTGCGGGACCTCCACGCGGCGAGCGCCGGGGTGAACCTCGGCATGGACTACCTCCCAGGTGCGCGCGACTTCACCCCCGAGATCGCGAAGGTCTTCCCCGTGGACCCGCTGGAGGCCGGCCGGATCGTCTGGCTCGACGCGCTCACCGTCAACGTCGACCGCACGGTCCACAGCTCGAACCTGATGGTCTGGCCGACCCTCGGCATCACGCCCCCGCGGCTGTGGCTGATCGACCACGGTGCCGCCCTCGTCTTCCACCACCGCTGGGACGGCACGGACCCGTCGAAGTCCTACGACTTCCGCCACCATGCCCTCGGCCACTACGGCCCCGACGTGCGCGCCGCCGACGCGGAACTCGCGCCCAGGGTCACTCCCGACGTCCTGCGCGAGGTCACCGCGGCCGTCCCGGACGCCTGGCTCACCGGCTTCGAGACCCCGGACGAGGCACGCGAGGCCTATGTGGCGTACCTCCACGCGCGCGTGGGCGCCTCCGCGTCGTGGCTGCCCACCGACTTCCCCTCCCGGGACGAACTCGCCGCCGAGGAGGCCCGCCGGGCGGCGAGGAATCAGCAAGGACGTCCCGCGTGGCTCAAGCAGGTCCCCGACCTGCACGGCAAGCCCGCGGCCGAACAGGATTGGTCGGTGCACCTCGGATGAGTGGCCGTGTCGAGATCGAGTACTGCACCCAGTGCCGCTGGCTGCCCCGCGCGGCCTGGCTGGCGCAGGAACTGCTCACCACCTTCGAGGACGAGCTGACGGAACTGGCACTGAAGCCCGGCAAGGGCGGGATCTTCGTCGTGCGCGTCGACGACGAGGTCGTCTGGGACCGGCGGGAGCAGGGCTTCCCGGAGCCCACGGCGGTCAAGCAGGCCGTACGCGACCGAGTGGCCCCGGAAAAGTCCCTGGGCCACTCGGACAGATCCTCGCAGGGGGAGGTCAGCCCCTGAGCTGCTCGTACGCGGGCAGCGTCAGGAAGTCCGCGTAGTCGTCGTCGAGGGAGACCTGGAGCAGCAGGTCGTGGGCCTGCTGCCAGTGGCCGGCCGCGAAGGCCTCCTCGCCGATCTCCTCGCGGATGCTGTCGAGTTCCTCGGCGGCGACCTCGCGGGCCAGCTCCGGCGTGGCCTTCACGGTGTGTCCCGCGTGCTCGAACTCCACGCCCGCGTTGATCCACTGCCAGATCTGCGAGCGGGAGATCTCGGCGGTGGCCGCGTCCTCCATGAGGTTGAAGATGGCCACCGCGCCGAGCCCGCGCAGCCAGGCCTCGATGTACCGGATGCCGACCTGGACGGCGTTGACCAGGCCGTTGTACGTCGGCCTGGCCTTCAGCGAGTCGATCGCGATGAGGTCGGCCGCCTCGACGTGGACGTCCTCGCGCAGGCGGTCCTTCTGGTGGGGCCGGTCGCCGAGGACCTTGTCGAAGGATTCCATGGCGATCGGCACCAGGTCGGGGTGGGCGACCCAGGAACCGTCGAAACCGTCGGCCGCCTCACGGTCCTTGTCGGCGCGGACCTTCTCGAAGGCCACCTTGTTCACCTCGGCGTCCCGGCGGGACGGGATGAACGCCGCCATGCCGCCGATCGCGTGCGCACCGCGCTTGTGGCAGGTGCGGACGAGGAGTTCGGTGTACGCGCGCATGAACGGGGCCGTCATCGTGACCGCGTTGCGGTCCGGCAGGACGAACTTGGCGCCGCCGTCACGGAAGTTCTTGACGATGGAGAACAGGTAGTCCCAGCGTCCCGCGTTCAACCCGGAGGCGTGGTCGCGGAGTTCGTAGAGGATCTCCTCCATCTCGTACGCGGCCGTGATCGTCTCGATCAGGACGGTCGCGCGGACGGTGCCCTGCGGGATGCCGGTGTACTCCTGCGCGAAGACGAACACGTCGTTCCACAGGCGCGCTTCGAGGTGCGACTCGGTCTTCGGGAGGTAGAAGTAGGGGCCCTTGCCGAGGTCGAGCAGGCGCTGGGCGTTGTGGAAGAAGTACAGGCCGAAGTCGACGAGGGCGCCGGGGACTTGAGAGCCGTCGGCGTCGACCAGGTGCCGTTCGTTCAGGTGCCAGCCGCGCGGGCGCATGACGACCGTGGCGAGCTCCTCGTCGGCCTTGAGCGCGTATGACTTGCCGGACCTCTCGTCCGTGAAGTCGATGTTCCGGCTGTACGCGTCGGCCAGGTTGACCTGCCCGAGGACGACGTTCTCCCACGTCGGCGCCGAGGCGTCCTCGAAGTCCGCGAGCCACACCCTGGCGCCGGAGTTCAGGGCGTTGATGGTCATCTTGCGGTCGGTGGGACCGGTGATCTCGACCCGGCGGTCGTCCAGGGCCGCGGGGGAGGGGGCCACCTTCCACGAGTCGTCCGCGCGGATCGCGGCGGTCTCGGGGAGGAAGTCGAGCGTGGAGGTGCGGGCGATCTCGGCGCGGCGCTCGGCACGGCGGGCGAGGAGCTCGTCACGCCGGGGCGTGAACCGGCGGTGCAGTTCGGCCACGAAGGCGAGGGCCGCCTCGGTGAGGACCTCGTCCTGCCGCGGCAGGGGCTCGGCGTCGACGATGGCCAGCGGGGACGGCGCTGGTGCGGACATGAGCGGTCACTTCCTTCAGCGGTGGCACCGGGTGCCAGTCGAACCGGGTGTGCGAGCGGCGCCCCCCACCAGGGCAGGACGCTTCTGAACAGTGGATACTAGTTTCCTCATTGTGGAAGTTCAATGTTTTGTTGATGTCGAGATTCTCAGAGTCGAGCAATGGTGGCTCTCCGTGCCACCGCATTCACTCAAGGTGCGCCAGATCCCCTGGCGTGTCGATGTCGTACGGCTCGGCCACGTCCCCGCACTCGACCAGCGTGAGGGCACCCTGGTGCTCCTTCAGATAGTCGCGTGCCCCCCGGTCGCCGGTCGCAGTCGCCGCGATCCCGGCCCAGTGCGCGGCGCCGAACAGCACGGGATGACCGCGTACACCGTCGTAGGCGGCCGAGACGAGCGAGGTCTCGTCCTCGTACGCGGCGAGCACCCGGCGCACGGCCCGCGCTCCGATACCGGGCTGGTCGACGAGCGAGACCAGGGCGGCCCGCGCTGTCGTTCCGGCGAGCGAGCCGAGCCCGGCCCGCAGCGAGGACCCCATGCCGTCGGCCCACCGCGGGTTCTCCACCAGCACGCAGTCACCGAGCTCGGCTCGCTCCCGTACGTCCGCCGCGGCCGCTCCCAGGACCACGTGCACGCGGGTGCAGCCGGCCGCCCGCAGGACACCGACCGCGTGTTCGACGAGCGGGCGGCCCCGGTGCTCCAGCAGTGCCTTGGGCCGCCCGCCCAGCCGTCGGCCGCCACCCGCGGCCAGCAGCACTGCGGCGACCTGCTGTTCGTTCTCCGTCATGCGTCCTGCATACCTGACGCGCCGGTGTGCGCCGGGTTTCCACGGGCTGAATTTCGGTCCGTACGGTGGCGCGCGGCGCCCCGCGTGGCGTTTACTGACCCGCGTCCCCCGGGGCCCGACCGGTGCCGAGGGGTCTTCACGACGCCGGGGGCGCACGAAGGAGTGCGGGGGAGAGCTGTGTTGCGGAGCTTGGGGCAGAGGCCGGTGACCGGCAGCGACAACGATCCGAGAGTGGCGCAACTGCGGACCGCGGTGTCCCGGCTGCGCCGCGAACTCGCCGCGTACTCGGCCGAGTTCCCCGACCGGGGCATCGCCGAGGACGAACTCGCCGCGCTGGCCGCCATGACGATCGACGGCACGCCCGAAGTCCCGCGTCTGCGGCGGTCGTTGCTGCTGATCGCGGGGGCGATCGGGTCGATGAGCGCGCTGTCGCGGGGGTTGACCGATGTGCGCAGGGCAGTGGAGTCGTTCGGGGAGCCGCGGCGCCAGCCCGGGAAGGGACCCCGGTAGCCCCCGTGCGAGCCGCGGTGCTCGAACTCCGGGCAGAGCCAGGTCTCCTGGACGTACTCGGTGAGGTCCTGCCAGAGCGCGAAGACGCCGGAGGGTCCGTGCTTGCCGTCCACCTGCCGGTAGCGGTCCTTGGTGTCGCGGAAGCACGCCAGGCCCGCCATGAACCCGTTGCCGGCGGGGCTGTAGTCGGACCACGCGCACGAGATGCATGCCTTCATCCGGGCCGCCCGCGGCAGCTTGCGCGCCGGACATCGGTGGTCTGCTCGTCCCGGCCGCGGCGCGGGCCCGCCGGGTCCCCGAGCCGCAGCGCTCAGCGCAACACCCCCGGCCGCACGCCGCTTCCCCGGCCCTGGGCCGGTATCGGTACCTCCTGGTCCAGAAGGCAGGAGCACACCATCAGCTCGGGTGACTCACCGGAGTCGTCCTCGACGCGCACGCCCCTGATCGTCGTACGGGTCAGCTGCCGGCCGTCCGACGCGAAGACGGTCTCCTCCGTGCCGTGCCGGTCGGTGTACCGCCCCGGCCAGCGCTGCAAGGCCGTCACGCCGGGTTCTGGGTGGCCAGTGCCTCCGACAGTTCCGACGCCACCTGCTGGAGCACCGGCACGATCTTCTCCGTGGCCGCCTCGGTGACCCGTCCGGCCGGGCCGGAGATCGAAATGGCGGCGGCGGTGGGGTAGTTGGGCACCGAGACCGCGAGGCAGCGGACGCCGATCTCCTGTTCGTTGTCGTCGACCGCGTAGCCCCGGCCGCGCACATCCTGCAGGGCCGCGAGAAAGCCGTCCGGGGTGGTGATCGTCTTGTCCGTCGCGGCCGGCATACCGGTCCGGGCGAGCAGGGCGCGCACCTCGTCGTCGGGGGTGTTGGCGAGCAGGGCCTTGCCGACACCCGTGGAGTGCGGCAGGACGCGCCGGCCGACCTCGGTGAACATCCGCATCGAGTGCTTCGACGGCACCTGGGCGACATAGACGATCTCGTCCCCGTCGAGCAGGGCCATGTTGGCGGTCTCGCCGGTCTCCTCGACCAGGCGGGCGAGGTAGGGGCGGGCCCAGGTGCCGAGCAGCCGGGCGGCCGACTCGCCGAGGCGGATCAGGCGCGGGCCGAGGGCGTAGCGCCGGTTGGGCTGCTGGCGGACGTATCCGCAGGACACGAGCGTGCGCATCAGGCGGTGGATGGTGGGCAGTGGCAGCCCGCTGCTCGCGGACAGTTCGCTCAGTCCGACCTCTCCGCCCGCGTCCGCCATCCGCTCCAGCAGATCGAAGGCGCGCTCGAGGGACTGGACCCCGCCACCGGCGGACTTGGCGGAGTCGGTGGTGCTGGCGCTGGACGTCGGCACGGCGCGTTCCTTTCGGGGCTGCCTTCGGGTCTGGGCAGGAGGGCAGAAGCCTACCCGGCAGTCGGTTGACTCCCCGTTGGTGCATAGCTACGTTCTGTCTGCCGGAAGTGTAATTCCGCTTTGTGGAAGCGTCCAGAGTGTCGACGCAGGGTGCACTGTGAGGAAGTGTGCCCTTGACGGCGCTCGACCGGGAGTGAAGACTCCTTCAACAGAAAGTTGAATTCCGTTACGCGGAAGTTAACGGCGGCAGATAGGGGTCCGGGTGTCCGACACTGAACTGGTGCTGCGCTCGACGCGCGTCATCACACCCGAGGGGACGCGGCCCGCGTCGGTCGCGGTCGCCGGCGGGAAGATCGCCGCCGTGCTGCCGTACGAGGCTCCGGTCCCCGGCACCGCCCGTCTGGAGGACCTCGGCGACGACGTCCTGCTGCCCGGCCTCGTCGACACCCACGTGCACGTCAACGACCCCGGCCGCACCGAGTGGGAGGGCTTCTGGACCGCCACGCGCGCGGCGGCGGCCGGCGGCATCACCACCCTCGTCGACATGCCGCTCAACTCC
>NZ_JBHVYZ010000100.1:0-22130 GCF_042880295.1 Streptomyces sp. NPDC058307 | reverse complement strand
CGCTTTATTCTTGGTTCTCGTGGGCTGGTTTTTTTTTATAAGAGACCGCGCGGCGCAACTTGCGGGCGCGGCCCCGGAGGAATGATCTCCGGGGCCGCGCCCTTTTCGTACGGGTCAGCCGGCCGTCGGCGACTGGGTCCTGAGGAGAGTGGGCAGCCGAGTCGTCCGCGGCTTGGCAGGGATCTCGGCGACCGCCTTCGCGAGGGCCTGTTCCACGCCGTGGACCACGGACAGATGGCGGTCCGCCCTGCCGAACGCCGTGTAGACCCAGGGCCGGCTCAGGGCCTGCGCCGCGTCCCCGGGCAGCACCACGACCGCCGCGGGCCAGCGGCCGCCCACCGCCTGGTGCGCGGTCAGCGCCCAGCCGTGCCGCACGGACTGCTCCACCCGCTCCTTCGGTACGACGACGGGTTCACCGGAGCAGTTCAGGTGCAGGCCGTCCGCGTCGGCCCCCACCACCTGGCCCGGGAGCGTACGGCCCGGCACGGGGGAGTAGGCGACGCGGTCACCGGGGTCGAATCCGCCGAAGCGGCCGGGGCCGGGGTTGAGACGCTCCTTCAGAGCGGCGTTCAGGACGCGGGTGCCCGCGGCGCCCCCGTGGCCCGGGGTGATCACCTGGGTCTCCTCGGCGGGGACCCCGATGGCCCGCGGCACCGAGTCCGCGACCAGCTGCACGGTCCGGTGCACGGCCTCGCCGGCGTCCCGCACCGGCACGATCACGACCTCCTTGCCGGGGGCCTCGACCTGGTTCAGCTCACCGATGCCGATCCCGGAGACCAGCTCGCCCAGGGGGCCGGGGTCCGGCCTCCGTGAGGCGACCTGCGGACAGATCCGCGCGGCGAGAAGATCCGCGAACACCCGCCCCGGCCCCACCGACCACAGCACCGCCGGATCCCCGGCCAGCACCAGCCGCGCCCCGTCCGGCAAGGACTCCACGAGCAGCGCGGCCGTCTCGACGTCCAGCTGGGGCGCGTCGAGCACGACGAGGAGGTCGAGAGCGAACGCCCCGTCTCCGTCCCGACCCGGCCCTTCAGCCCCGGAGAGCAGCCCGGCGACGGTGGTGACGGGCTCCGGCGACACCAAGTCCCCCGGTCGGCCGGGCTCGGCGTAGGCGGTGTCGTGCCCCGCGGCCCCGTCCGAGCCAGGGGCGTCCGGCCGGCCGGCTTCCAGCAGGGCGCCGAAGCGGTCGCGGCCCACCGGGCCGTGGGTGGCCGCCCACGCGCGCAGGCCCAGCCCTCGCGCCGCGGCCAGCAGTGCCGCCAATTCCGTCAGGGACGCCTCGCCGCCGGTGTGCAGGACCAGGCCATCCGCCGCGACCGCGCGGATCAGCTCGGCGGCCGAACCCTCGGCCGACGCTGCGGCGCGCTCCCAGTCCCCGGCCGAACCGTCCTCCTTCGGCACGGAGTTGATCAGCCGGGCCAGCCCGTCGGCGAGGCTCTCCTCCGCGAGGGCGTACCGCTCGAGCCCGACCAGGACGCGGACCGGCCGCTCCGCCCCCTCCTCGTCGTCCTCCGCGGGCTCCGGTGCCGCGGGGTCGAGGGCGTCCTGGAAGACCAGGGCCTCGGCCTCGGCGATCGTGCTCTGTACGGCCGCCTCCACGTCCGGCACGGCCCGCTGGGCCAGCGCGGCGGTGAGCGCCGGCATCTCCAGCGCGGTGTGCCCGGCGAGCGCCGCCTGCTCCAGGAGCCAGACGGTGACCGCCCGCCCCCGCCGCTCGTCGTCCGGTGCGCACTCCGCGCCGAGCAGCGCCCGGGCGAACCCGTCGGCCTGCTCGGGCCGTACGCCCGTGACCCGCAGCAACTGCCAGGGGTCCGCCCGCAGTTGTTCGTCGGCCCCTTCCCCGAGGACCGCGGCGACCTGCGCCGCGAGGGCCTCCGGCGCCCCACCCTCGGTCAGCACCCGCCGTACGGCCTCCACGGTCTCCGGTGCGGTCGGGCCGACGGAACCGGCGACACCGACCGCGCCGCCGGAACCGGCAGCCTCCGCAGACACCGGCCGGGGCCGCACCGGCTCCTGGGCGGGGCGACGCGGTGGCTCGGGCTCACTGAAGACGGCGGTCACGGGCTTCGCCCCGCTCTCCACCGCCCGTACGGCCGCGAGGAGATCGGCCGCCTTCCCGCTGAGCTTGGTCCCGCTCTCGACGGGCCCCTGCTTCTCGGCCTTGCGCCGGGCGATCCGCTCCTGCTCGATCCGCTGCGCCGCCAACTCGGCCTCGGCCTCGGACAGCTGGGCCTTGGCCGCGCCCTCCGCATCACCGCTGTGGCCCTCGGTCACCCCCGCTTCACCGGCACCGGCATCACCTTCGCCCGGCCCTGGCTCACTACCGTCGCCGGAATCCGTCTCGACGCCTTCGTCGCCGCCTGCACCGGTCCCGCTCGGCCCCGTCTCACCGCCGCTCGCAGAGGCCCCGGCGAAGCCCCCGTCACCCCCGCCGCTTCGGTCTGCCCCCGCAGCCTCCCGGCCCGTCGATTCGTCACTGTCGGCGTGCGGCCCCCCGGCCGCCTCCGCCGACCCCGCTTCGCCGCCCCCGGCGCCCGCCCCGGCGCCGTCCGTCTCCGAGCCCGGTGCTCCCCCCGTGCCCTGCGGCTCCGGTGCGGCGCCCCGCGTCCCCGGCTCGGTCGTCTCCGTGGGCTCCGGCTCCGTGCTCACAGCGTGCTCCAGTCGTGATCGGGATAGCGGTGCACGGGCGCCGACACATCGTCGAGCGCCCGGCAGATCTCGTCAGGAAGACTAAGGGCCTCCACTGACAATGCCGCCGTGAGCTGCTGCGAGTTGCGCGCGCCGACGATCGGCGCGGTCACCCCCGGCCGGTCCCGGACCCACGCGAGGGCAACCTGGAGCGGCGTGACCGCGAGCCCGTCGGCCGCCGTGGTCACCGCGTCCACGATGTGGCTCGCGGTGTCGTCGAGGTACGGCGCGACGAACGGCGCCAGATGCTCCGAGGCACCCCGCGAGTCGGCCGGGATGGAGTCACGGTACTTGCCCGTCAGGACACCCCGCCCCAGCGGCGAGGAGGGCAGCAGCCCGATGCCCAGGTCGAGCGCGGCCGGCAGCACCTCCCGCTCGATGCCGCGCTGCAGCAGCGAGTACTCCAGCTGCGTGGCGGCCAGCCGGGTCCGCGTCCCGGGCGCCGCCAGCTGCCAGGTCCCCGCCTTGGCGAGCTGCCAGCCGCAGAAGTTGGAGACCCCGGCATAGCGGACGCGGCCACTGCTGACGGCCAGGTCGAGGGCCTGGAGCGTCTCCTCCAGCGGGGTGCAGGGGTCGTAGGAGTGGATGTGCCAGACGTCGACGTAGTCCGTGCCTAGCCGGGCCAGCGAGTCGTCCAGCGCGGAGAGCAGATGTCCGCGCGAGCAGTCGACCCGGATGTCCGGGTCGGGCACGCTGCCCGCCTTGGTCGAGATGACCAGGTCCCGCCGCGGGACCAGGCCCTCTATGAGGCGTCCGAGCAGGTACTCCGCCTCCCCGTCGCCGTACACGTCCGCCGTGTCGACCAGCGTCCCGCCTGCCTCCCAGAATGTTTTCAGGAGGTCCGCCGCGTCGTGCTCGTCGGTGTCCCTGCCCCAGGTGAGGGTGCCGAGCCCGATGCGGGACACACGCAGGCCGGTACGGCCGAGATGCCTCTGCTCCATGAACGCCGAGATTACTGGCCACACCCTGTCGCGTGGGGGCCTGTGGACAACGGATTGGGACAGGTGCGCGAGAAACGCGCCCCGGCACGGCACGGGCCGCGACCTGCCCCGGCGAGCCCCGCCGCGCTAAGGTCTGCCGACAAGGACGTTACTGATCGGTAAGGGGAATCGGCCATGCAGCTCGGGATCAACCTCGGCTACTGGGGCGCCGGAATGGACGCGGACAATCTCGCCGTCGCCCAGGAGGCCGACCGGCTCGGATACGCCGTCTGCTGGGCCGCCGAGGCCTACGGCTCGGACGCGGCCACCGTGCTCACCTGGGTCGCCGCCCAGACCGAGCGCATCGACGTCGGCTCGGCCATCTTCCAGATCCCGGCCCGCCAGCCGGCGATGACCGCGATGACCGCCGCCACCCTCGACTCCCTCTCCGGCGGCCGTTTCCGCCTCGGCCTCGGTGTCTCGGGACCGCAGGTCTCGGAGGGCTGGTACGGCGTCAAGTTCGACAAGCCGCTGGCACGCACGCGTGAGTACGTCGAGATCGTGCGCAAGGCCATGTCGCGCGAGCGCCTCTCCTACGAGGGACAGCACTGGACGCTGCCGCTGCCCGGCGGTCCCGGCAAGCCGCTCAAGCTGACCGTGCACCCCGAGCGCGAGCACATCCCGCTCTACATCGCCGCGATCGGCCCGAAGAACCTGGAGCAGACCGGCGAGATCGCCGACGGCGCCCTGCTGATCTTCCCCTCCGCCGAGCACCTGGAGGACACCGCGATCCGGCATCTGCGCGCCGGGCGCGAGAAGGCGGGCAGGACGCTCGACGGGTTCGACATCGCCCCGACGCTCCCGCTCGCCCTGGGTGAGGACAAAGACGTCACCACGCTCGCCGACACCTTCCGCCCCTACACCGCGCTGTACGTGGGCGGCATGGGCAGCCGCAAGCAGAACTTCTACAACCAGCTCGCCCAGCGCATGGGCTTCGAGGCGGCGGCCGCCGAGATCCAGGACAAGTACCTGGCCGGCGACAAGGACGGCGCCGCGGCCGCCATCCCGCACGACCTCATCGACAAGACGACACTGCTCGGCTCCGTGGACCGCATCGCGGACCGCATGAAGGAGTACGCGGCGGCCGGCGTCACCACCCTGACCCTGGCCCCCGCCGGCTTCACCCTCGACGAGCGCCTCGCCTCGCTCCGCGCCGGCACCGAGGCCCTGGAGCGCGCCGGACTCGCGTAACCGGCGCTCAGAGAAGTTCTACGGCCGTGGTGGGGGCTCGGGGGTCTTCCCCGCCACGGCCGTCACGTGATTCAACGCGCCCACGCCCGCGCGGTTACGCCCCGGCGTGACCCCGCTGGTCCTCCTTTTGGCGGAGTTGTCCGGCACAGCTGTTGCGGCACCCCTCGCGCCGCATTTGACTCTTTCTTTGCGGATTGCCGCGGAGTCCGGCAGAGAGGTGCCCCACGATGCTTTCGGCCAAGAGCCTGTTCCAGGAGATCCTCGACCACGACGAGTCCTTCCGGCTGTTCTGCTCCATCGCCGCAAGCGGGGAGGCGCAGGGCGGCTGGGAGAACGCCCGGATCGCCGCTCTGGTGCCGCCGGGCGAACGTGGCCTCGCCCCCAAGATCTCCCGGCACGGCGCCGACGAGGACAAGCACGGGCGGATCTTCAACGCCCTGATGAAGAAGCGCGGACTCCAACCCGTCCCCGTCCCGCCGGAGACGGACTACACGATGCTCCTGGAGAAGCAGGGCATCGGTCTCGCCCACGAGAAGCTCAAGGCCGACCAGCCGCTCACCGTGGCCGACATCATCACGTACCTGGCCCACAGCCGGGTGACCGAACAGCGTGCCGCGGACCAGATGGTGCTGCTGCGGAAGTTCTTCGCCGACCACCCCCAGGTCGGCAACGCCGTCAAGATGATCTCCCACGACGAGGACAACCACCTCGCGTACACCCACGAGGAACTGCTGCGTTTCGCGGCCGCCGGACACGGCCCGTACATCCAGCGCACCCTGCGTACGTGCGCGCTCGCCGAGATCCGCGTCTACCGGGACGTCAGCCTCGCGGCCATGGCCCACATGGGCAGGATCCTGGGCTGGCCGAAGGCCAAGTCGGCGGTGCTCGCGGCGGGCATCCACGCGATGTACGCCTACGAGCGCCTGGGCGGCTGGCGCCGCATGGTCTCCCTGAAGGTGCCCGACCGCCGCGACGCCCTCGGCGGACCCGCCACACCGGCCCCCGAGCTCGCCTAGGGTCCGCCAGAAGGACCCTCAGAGCCATCCCCGGCGCTTGAACGTGCGGTACAGCAGCATCTCCAGCACGCCCATCAGCGCGATCACCGCCGGGTACGCCCACACCCAGTGCAGCTCGGGCATGTGGTCGAAGTTCATGCCGTAGATCCCCGCGATCATCGTGGGGATCGCCGCCATGGCCGCCCACGCGGAGATCTTCCGCATGTCGTCGTTCTGCCGGACGCTCATCTGCGCGAGATGCGCCGACAGGACGTCCGACACCAGCCGGTCCAGGCCCTCCACCGACTCGTTCACGCGCGCGAGGTGGTCGTTGACGTCCCGGAAGAAGGGCCGCGCCCGGTCGTTGACGAACGGCACCGTCCCGCCGTACGCCCCGACGCCCGCGAGCCGGGTCAGCGGCATCGAGAGCGGGACGGTGGCCCGGCGGAACTCCAGGATCTGCCGCTTGAAGGTGTAGATCCGCGACGCGGTGCCCCGCGAACCGCCGCCGTCCGGCGAGAACACCTCCGCCTCCAGTTCCTCCAGGTCGGTGCCGAGTTCCGTCGCCACCTCCAGGTAGTGGTCCACGACGGCGTCGGCCACCGCGTACAGCACCGAGGTGGGCCCCTTGCCGAGCAGCTTCGGTTCCTGCTCCAGGCGCTCCCGTACGGCCTTCAGCGGCGAGCCCACGCCATGACGGACCGTCACCGCGAAGGCGTCGCCGAGGAAGAGCATGACCTCGCCGGTGGACACGGTGTCGCTCTCCTGCTCGTACACCACCGGCTTGAGGACCACGAACAGCGAGTCGTCGTACACCTCGAGCTTGGGCCGCTGATGCGCCTTGAGGGCGTCCTCCACCGCCAGCGGATGCAGCCCGAACTCCTTCGTGACCAGCTCGAACTCCTTCGCCGACGGCTCGTGAAGCCCGATCCAGACGAACCCGCCCGCCAGCCGCGCCTGGTCCAGCGCGTCCGACAGGTCCTCGGGCCCCTCCGAGCGGTGCCCCTCCCGGTAGATGGCACAGTCAACGATCACGGAGCGTGTTCTCCCATCGCTCGAACGACGCCGCGGTCCGGCGTACGCCTACTCTGGGCCGCATGCCCACGTTGATCCTTGTCAGGCACGGACGATCCACCGCGAACACCGAGGGGCTGCTCGCCGGGTGGACGCCCGGGGTCGCCCTGGACGAGCGCGGCGCCGCACAGGCCGCCTCGCTGCCCGGACGCCTCGAGGGCGTGCCGATCTCCGAGGTCGTCGCCAGCCCCCTGCAGCGCTGCCAGGAAACCATCCAGCCGCTGCTCGACGCCCGGCCGGGCCTCCCCGCGCACAGCGAGGAGCGCATCGGCGAGTGCCACTACGGCGACTGGTCCGGGCGCAAGCTCGCCGAACTGGGCGACGAGCCGCTCATGGAGGTCGTCCAGGCGCATCCGTCGGCGGCCGCGTTCCCCGGCGGCGAGTCCATGCGAGCGATGCAGACGCGCGCGGCCGAGGCCGTACGCGAGTGGAACGCGCGCGTGGAGCGCGATCACGGAGCCGACGCCGTCTATCTGATGTGCTCGCACGGCGACATCATCAAGTCGCTCGTCGCCGACGCACTCGGACTTCATCTCGACCTCTTCCAGAGGATCTCTGTAGAACCGTGTTCCATCACCGTCATCCGTTACACCCGGCTGAGGCCGTTTCTCCTCCGCCTCGGCGACACCGGTGACTTCGCCTCCCTGGTGCCGCGCGAGGAGGCCGCGGGCGGTGACGCCCCGGTCGGTGGTGGTGCGGGCGCACCGTGATCGTCGGGCGCAGTAGGGTGAAGCGGTTCACCCAAGCGCGTTCACGCACGGACGTTCCCGTCGTTGCCGTCGTTACCGTACTCACGAATCCAATGGAGACAGGACGTGTCCCGTCAGGTGTTCCTCTATGACCCGCCGGACCGCTTCGTGGCCGGCACGGTCGGACTGCCAGGGCGCCGTACGTTCTTCCTCCAGGCCACGGCCGGCCCCCGAGTGACCAGCGTGGCCCTGGAGAAGACGCAGGTGGCCGCCCTCGCCGAGCGGATGGAAGAACTCCTCGACGAGGTCGTGCGCCGCAGTGGCGGCAGCGCCCCCGTGCCGGCCGTGCCGCCGGTCGAGATCGCCGACACCGCGCCCCTCGACACCCCCGTCGAGGAGGAGTTCCGGGTCGGAACCATGGCCCTCGCCTGGGACGGCGAGGAGCAGCGCATGATCGTCGAGGCGCAGGCCCTCGTGGAGCTGGAGGCCGACTCCGAGGAGGACCTCGCCGAGGCCGAGGAGAGACTCCTCCAGGACGAGGAGAACGGACCCCCGATGCTGCGGGTCCGGCTCACCGGCGCGCAGGCCCGGGCCTTCGCCAAGCGCGCCCTGGACGTCGTCAACGCGGGGCGGCCGCCGTGCCCGCTGTGCAGCCTCCCGCTCGACCCGGAAGGACACGTATGTCCGCGCCAGAACGGATACCGCCGCGGAGCGTGAGCACGGCAGAGCTGCTCGCCCGGGGTGAGCTGACGGTACGCGGACAGATCCGGGACGCCTCCAACGCGGTGCTGCACTGCTCCGTCGCGTACGAGGGCCAGGAGCTCCTCTGCGTCTACAAGCCGGTCCGCGGCGAGCGACCTCTGTGGGACTTCCCCGACGGCACCCTCGCCCAGCGCGAGGTCGCCGCCTACGAGGTGTCCGAGGCGACCGGCTGGGGCCTGGTGCCGCCCACCGTGCTGCGGGACGGGCCCTACGGCGAGGGCATGTGCCAGCTCTGGATCGAGGGCGTGCCAGGCAGTGAGCTGCTCGCCCTGGTCGACGGCGAGGAGCCCGAGCCGGGCTGGAAGGCCATCGGCTTCGCCGACGTCGGCGAGGGCAGGACCGCGCTGCTGGTGCACGCGGACGACGAGCGGCTGCGCAGGCTCGCCGTGCTCGACGCCGTGATCAACAACGCGGACCGCAAGGGCGGCCACCTGCTGCCCGCCGAGGGCGGCCGGCTCTACGGCATCGACCACGGAGTGACCTTCAACGTCGAGAACAAGCTGCGGACCCTGCTGTGGGGCTGGGCGGGGGAGCCTTTGACGGGGGAGGCGGTCGAGGTCCTGAAAGGCCTCAAGGAGGCCCTGTCGGGCGAGCTGGGCACCCGGCTGGCCGCGCTGATCACCCCGGTCGAACTCGACGCCACGCGCGCGCGTGTCGACACGCTGCTGGACTCCGGGAAGCACCCGGAACCGAGCGGCGAGTGGCCGGCCATTCCCTGGCCGCCCGTTTAGCAGGACACTGCGCACAGGCCCACTGCGCACAGGCCTACTGCACATAGGCCGGTAAGGCGCAAGAAGGCCTTACCGGCCATCCGGCCCGGTCCGGTTCGTATACGGAACATCCGTCCGGTTAGGCTCATGACATGCATGCCTGGCCCGCTTCCGAGGTCCCCGCCCTGCCTGGTCAGGGCCGCGACCTGAGGATCCACGACACCGCGACCGGTGGCTTGGTCTCCCTCGACCCCGGTCCTGTCGCCCGTCTCTACGTGTGCGGCATCACGCCGTACGACGCCACCCACATGGGGCACGCGGCGACCTACAACGCGTTCGACCTCGTGCAGCGCGTGTGGCTCGACACCAAGCGCCAGGTTCACTACGTCCAGAACGTCACCGACATCGACGACCCGCTCCTGGAGCGCGCCGAGCGGGACAGCCTCGACTGGGCCGCCCTCGCCGAGAAGGAGACGACCCTCTTCCGCGAGGACATGACGGCCCTGCGGATGCTGCCCCCGCGGCACTACATCGGCGCGGTCGAGGCGATACCCGGGATCGTGCCGCTCGTCGAGCGGCTGCGGGACGCCGGCGCCGCCTACGAACTCGAAGGGGACGTCTACTTCTCCGTCGAGTCCGACCCGCACTTCGGCCAGGTCTCGAACCTCGACGCGGCCGCCATGCGGCTGCTGTCCGCCGAGCGCGGCGGCGACCCGGACCGTCCGGGCAAGAAGAACCCGCTCGACCCCATGCTGTGGATGGCCGCCCGCGAGGGCGAGCCGAGCTGGGACGGCGCCTCGCTCGGCCGGGGACGCCCCGGCTGGCACATCGAGTGCGTCGCGATCGCCCTCGACCACCTCGGCATGGGCTTCGACGTCCAGGGCGGCGGCTCCGACCTCGCCTTCCCGCACCACGAGATGGGCGCCTCGCACGCCCAGGTGCTGACCGGCGAGTTCCCCATGGCCAAGGCGTACGTCCACGCCGGCATGGTCGGCCTCGACGGCGAGAAGATGTCCAAGTCCAAGGGCAACCTGGTCTTCGTGTCGCAGCTGCGGCGCGAGGGCGTCGACCCCGCCGCCATCCGGCTGGCGCTGCTCGCCCACCACTACCGTGCCGACTGGGAGTGGACCGACCAGGTCCTCCAGGACGCCGTGGACCGGCTGGGCCGCTGGCGTGCCGCCGTCTCGCGCCCGGACGGCCCGTCGGCAGAGGCACTTGTCGAGGAGATCCGCGAGGCCCTCGCGAACGACCTCGACGCGCCCACCGCGCTGACCGCCGTCGACCGCTGGGCCGTCGCGCAGCAGGAGCAGGGCGGTACCGACATGGGCGCGCCCGGTGTGGTGACACGTGCGGTGGACGCGCTGCTCGGCGTGGCCCTCTAGAACGGCCTCGTTCAGAAGCCGCAGCGGCAAGGGGCGCTTCCTCTCCGCGGAGACAAGCGCCCCTTTCGTCTTTCAGTCGCCGGTCCGAACACCCTCTGTCCCGGCGGGAGTTCATGGGGATTAAGCCGGTGGAGGCGGCCGTCATGTGATGGGGTGGAAGCGTCGCTCGACCGTTCGGCCGGCCCTGCGCCGGCCCCTTGCAGAAGGACGCACCGTGGCACTCGCAGACCGTTCCTTCGCACGTCGCACATTCCTGACCACGACCACCGCGCTGACCGGAGCGGCCCTGCTCGGCGGCACCGCACACGCGGCCGATGCCCGGCACGCCGCGTGGCCCGCGCAGTTCCCCCTCCCCGACGGCTTCCAGCCCGAGGGCATCACCATCGGCTCCGAGCCGTACGCCTACTTCGGCTCGCTCGCGAACGGCGACATCTACCGGGCGAGCCTGGCCACCGGCCGCGGCAAGGTCGTCGCGAAGGGCTCGGGGCGCCCGACCGTGGGCCTGAAGATCGACCGGCACGGCAGACTCTTCCTCGCCGGCGGCGACAGCGCCGAGATACGAACCGTCGACGCGCGCTCCGGGGAGACCGAGCAGGTGTACGCCACCGGCGGCACCTTCGTGAACGACGTCGTGCTCACCCCGGGCGCCGCCTGGTTCACCGACTCCTTCAAGCCGGTGCTCTACAAACTGGCCAGGGGCGCGCTGACGACCGTACCGCTGACCGGGGACTGGCAGCAGGGCCCCGACTTCACGGCCAACGGCATCGAGCGCACACCTGACGGCCGCGCCCTGCTCGTGGTGAACGACTTCGCGGACGGCGGCACTCTCCTGCGGGTCGACCCGCGCACCGGCGCCGCGCGTACCGTCGACCTGGGCGGGGCGAAACTCCCCAACGGCGACGGCCTGTTGCTGCTCGGCCGGATCCTCTACGCCGTCCAGCAACGGCAGAACGCGATCGACGTGTTCCGGCTGAACGACGCCGGTACCAGGGGTACCGCGATCACCCGGATCACCGACCCGCGCTTCCGCATCCCGACCACGGTCGCGGCCTGGGGCGGGCGGCTGTATCTGCCCAACGCGCGCTTCGACGTGGAGCCGACGCCCACCACCGACTACGACGCGGTGGCGGTGCGGCAGGTCTGACACGGTCGAGGGCGGTGCGCATCCCGCGCACCGCCCTCACCATCCTGACCGACCCCGGCACCGGCTCAGTCCTCCGACGAGGAGTCCTCGTCGTCCGTCTCCGGCTCGCGCTCCGGTTCCGTCTCCGCCTCCGGCTTCGGCGCCTTGGGAGGCTTCGTACGACCACCGGGGCCGTCCCGCAGATAGGTCGTACTGTCGCTGCCGTCCGCGGTCGCGTGTCCGCCCGGCTGACCCGGCTGGCCGCCGTCCCGGCGCCGCAGGTACCGCTCGAACTCCCGGGCGATCGCCTCGCCCGAGGCCTCCGGCAGCTCCGCGGTGTCCCGGGCCTCCTCCAGCGTCTGGACGTACTCCGCGACCTCGCTGTCCTCGGCGGCCAGTTGGTCCACGCCCACCTGCCAGGCGCGCGCGTCCTCGCCCAGCTCGCCCAGCGGGATCCGTACGTCGATCAGGTCCTCCAGACGGTTCAGGAGGGCCAGCGTCGCCTTCGGGTTCGGCGGCTGCGACACGTAGTGCGGTACGGCCGCCCACAACGACACCGCGGGCACGCCCGCGTGGGTGCACGCCTCCTGGAGGATGCCGACGATGCCCGTGGGGCCCTCGTACTTGGTCTCCTCCAGGTCCATCCGCTGGGCCAGGTCCGGATCGGACGTGGTCCCGCTGATCGGCACCGGACGCGTGTGCGGGGTGTCACCGAGCAACGCGCCCAGGATCACCACCAGTTCCACGCCCAGTTCGTGGGCGAAGCCCAGCAGCTCGTTGCAGAACGAGCGCCAACGCATCGACGGTTCGATACCCCGGACGAGTACGAGATCGCGCGGCTTGTCACCGCCGACGCGGACCACCGACAACCTTGTCGTCGGCCATGTGATCTTGCGCACTCCGCCGTCCAGCCACACCGTGGGGCGGTTCACCTGGAAGTCGTAGTAGTCCTCGGCGTCGAGCGCCGCGAACACCTCGCCCTTCCACTCCTTGTCCAGATGCGCGACCGCGGTGGAGGCGGCGTCGCCGGCGTCGTTCCAGCCCTCGAACGCGGCCACCATGACCGGGTCGATCAGCTCGGGAACCCCCTCGAGCTCGATCACCCAGCGCCTCCTTCCGACGTGCCCTCGCCTAACGCACCAACCTTACGGCGTCCGGCGGGGGCGCCCGCAGCCCCCTTGCACGGGGGAGTGAACGATCACTGCCCCGTTCGCCACCCCCGAACACCCCGCCCTTCGGGCAGGCCGTCCCCGGAGCGGCTCACAGAGTGGAGCGCAGCCACTGTTCGACGCTCGCGATGTGGACTGTCGCCCAGGAGCGGGCCGCCTCGCCGTCCCGGTCCCGCAGGGCCGCCAGGATCGCCCGGTGCTCGTGCAGGGTGCGGCTGACCGCGTCCTCCTGGGTCAGGCCGCGCCAGATGCGGGCCCGGGTGGTGGGCCCGGACAGGCCGTCCATGAGGGAGCACAGGACGGAGTTGCCGGAGCTCTGCACGATCCCGCGGTGGAAGTCGAGATCGCTGGCGACCAGTTCCTCCACCGACGGGCTGTCGCCGAGCTTGTCCAACTGTGCGCCCAGCGCGTCCAGTTGCTGCTCGCTGATCCGGGAGGCGGCCATCGCGGTGGCGGCCGGCTCCAGGATGCGGCGCACGGCCAGGAACTCCAGGACCGTGTCGTCGCGGTGGAAGTCCACGACGAAGCTCAGCGCCTCCAGCAGGAGTTGCGGATCCAGGCTGGTCACGTACGTGCCGTCGCCCTGCCGTACGTCCAGGATGCGGATCAGCGACAGCGCCCGTACGGCCTCGCGCAGCGAGTTGCGGGACAGCCCCAGCTCGGAGGCGAGCTCGCTCTCCTTGGGGAGCCGGTCGCCGGGGCGGAGCGCGCCGGAGACGATCATGCCCTTGATCTTCTCGATCGCCTCGTCGGTGACAGCCATGTGCGGCCTCCTTCTCGCCCCGCGGTGCGCTGAGACGTCGGATGTCTCAGCTCATTATGAGCTCTGCGCAGGCGGGGCGCTTCCAGGCCCGGCAGGTCGGAGCGGACCGCCGACCGGGTCGTTCGCCCAGGCCATGTACGGTGGCGAGACCCACCGCAATATCAGGAGTGTCCCGAAATGCCCCAGGAACTGCGTGCTGTCGAATGGACCGGATCCGGCCTCGCGCTCATCGACCAGACGCTGCTCCCGGATCGCACCGAGACGAAGGTCGTCCGCGATGTGGACACTCTGGTCGACGCGATCCAGCGCCTCGTCGTGCGCGGCGCCCCGGCCATCGGGGCGGCCGGGGCCTACGGCGTCGCGCTGGCTCTGATCGAGGGGGAGCGCAAGGGGTGGTCCGAGGTCGAGATACGCGCGGCCGTCGCCCGGGTCCGGGAGGCCCGCCCGACCGCCGTCAATCTCATGGTGTGCGTGGACCGGGTGATGACCCGCTTCGAGGAGGGGCTCGACGCGGTGCTGGAGGAGGCCGGGGCGGTCCAGCGGGAGGACGTCTCGGCGAACCGGGCGATGGGTGCGTTCGGTGCGGACTGGCTGCTCGAACGGGTCGGCCTGGACCGCCCGTTGCGGATCCTCACGCACTGCAACACCGGTGCGCTGGCGACCGCGGGGTGGGGCACCGCCCTCGGTGTCATCCGTGAACTGCACGCGCGCGGACGCCTGGAGGTCGTCTACGCCGACGAGACGCGTCCCCTGCTCCAGGGGTCCCGGCTCACCGCCTGGGAGCTGGTCCAGGAAGGCATCCCGCACTACGTCCAGGCGGACGGGGCCGCGGCAGGAACGATTCTGCGCGGGGAGGTCGACGCGGCGATCGTCGGCGCGGACCGCATCGCGGCGAACGGCGACACGGCGAACAAGGTGGGCACGGTGGCCCTCGCCCTCGCCTGCGCCGACGCGGGCATCCCGTTCCTGGTGGCGGCACCGACCACGACGGTCGATCTCTCCACCAAGAGCGGCGACGACATCCACATCGAACTGCGCGACGGGTCCGAGGTGCTGGAGTGGGGCGGCGTGCGGACGGCTCCGGCGCAGTCCCGCGGCCACAATCCGGCCTTCGACGTGACACCGGGGCGCCTGGTGACCGGCCTGGTGACCGAGCGGGGCGTGCTGGAGGTCTCGGCGGGCGAACTCCCGGGCGACCGGCTGAAGTAGCCGCCCGGGCGAAAGAGGGGATCCGGCAGCGGGGTCCCCTCCCGGTGCCTCAGCGGCCCGTCAGCTCCAACTCCAGCAGCCACTCCACCACTTCGGTGTGATGCCGGGCCTGGCGGGGATCCGCACCCCACACGTACAGCCCGTGCCCGGCCACGACCACCGCCGGCATCCCGGGGTCCCGCGCCGCCTCCAGGCGGTCCCCGAGCACCTTCATGTCCTGGCTGTTGGCGATGACCGGCAGAGTCACCTCGACGTCGTGCGCGGGCCGGCCGACGCCCTTGAGCATCTCCAGGTCGCTGAAGACGATCCCGCCCGGCTCCCGCCGGCCCATGGCCACCGAGGCGACGGTGTGCACGTGGACCACGGCACCGGCCCCGGTGAGCGCCGCGACACGCGCGTGCAGCTCGGCCTCGGCGGACGGCTTCCCGCCCTGCACGGCCGCGCCCTGACCGTCGACCAGCACCACGTCGGCGGGCGTCAGTTCACCCTTGTCGTGCCCGCTGGCGGTGACGGCGAGCCGCAGCGGCTCACGCGAGAGCACCACGGACAGGTTCCCGGAGGTCCCCCGCATCCAGCCGAAGGAGGCGAAGCGGGCGGACTCGGCGGCGAGGACCGCTCCCGCCTCTTCCAGGTCGAGTGCGCTGATGTCGGCGGTCACGAAGTGCTCCTTGAAACGGTGATCTCGTCGAACGTCCCCGCCGCGGCGTGGTCGCCGACGCCCTGCTCGAAGTACGGCTCCCCGGGCCGCCGGATCCCGACGGCATGCCAGCCGGCCTCACGGGCCGCGTCCAGCTCGCCGGGCCGGTCGGAGAGGAACAGCAGACGGCCCGGCGCGATGCCGGTAGCCGAGGCGATCCGGCGGTACGACCCCGCCTCCTGCTTGGGCCCGGCGTTCTCGGTGTCGTAGAGCCCGGAGACCAGCGAGGTGAGGTCGCCCTCCGGGCTGTTGGTGAACCACGCCCGCTGTGCGGCGACGGACCCCGACGAGTAGACGTGGAGCTGTACGCCCGCGGCGTGCCAGGCGCGCAGCCGCGGTACGACGTCGTCGTAGAAGTGCGAGACGAGGTCGCCGCGGGCGAAGCCCTCGGACCAGACGATGCCCTGGAGGGTCTTGAGCGGGGTCGCCTTGCGGTCCTCGTCGAGCCAGGTGTTGAGCGCCTTCTCGACGCGGGCGGCGTCGGCGTCCGGTTCGCCGATCTCCTCGCGGACCCGGGCGACCGCCCGTGCCACCTCCGGGTCCCCGGACCGCTCGGTGAGCAGCGCGGCGAACCGCGAGCGCGAGTACGGGTACAGCACGTCGACGACGAACCCCGTGGCGCTCGTGGTGCCTTCGATGTCGAGCACCACGGCGTCGACGTCGTAGCGCAACGTCATGCGGTGGTCCTGTCGGCCTCGTAGCCGGCCGCGATGGTGTCGTAGTCCGGGAAGCGGGAGGCGATGGGGGAGCCGGTGAAGGTGCCGACCCAGCCGTCCTCCTCGTGGAAGAAGCGGATCGCGGTGAAGGACGGACGGGTGCCCATGTCGAACCAGTGCGTGGTGCCGCGCGGCACGCCGAGCAGGTCGCCCTTCTCGCAGAAGACCGCGTGCACCTCGCCGTTCACGTGCAGATAGAAGATGCCGGAGCCGGAGACGAAGAAGCGGACCTCGTCATCGTCGTCGTGGGTGTGCTCCTGGAGGAACTTCTCGCGGGCCGCCTTGGCCTTCGCCGGGAACTCCGGGTCCTCGCTCGGGTGCAGACCGAGGACGTCGACGGTGGTGAAGCCCTCCTCGGCGTTCAGCTTGTCGATCTCGGGGCCGTAGGCGGCGAAGACCGTCTCGCTGTCGGCGTCGAACGGGACGTCCTCGCGGATCGGCCACTGCTCGTAGCGCACACCGATCGGCTTGAGCGCCTCGGCGATCTCGGCGGGGTCCGAGGTGCGGCGGACCAGGGTCTCGGGGCCGGACTCGGACCAGGTGGTCAGCAGCGTCATGGGAGCAACTCCGGGGTTCTGGAAGGAAAGTCCGGATACCGAGACAAGCACCGGACGGGCGAGGGAGGAAGAGGAGCGGCGAAGGACGGTCGGCGAGGGTGGGTCAGCCGCGACACGACGCGCCGGGACAGCGGTGCATGCCGGGCATACACATCGCTTTCGCGCCAGGTGTCGTCATCGGAGCCTCACTGTGCCGGGTCGGGTGCCGGTCCTGCGATGGTAACTCCGGGCAGGCAGGCGCTCCGGTGTGACGTAGTCGTTGTCTCACCTGCTGAGAATGCGGTTCCATATCTTTGACGTGTGGCTGAAAACGTTCACATGATCTGCGTATGAAGACGCTGCTGCTCGTGCGGCGGCTGTACGTGGACTTGCTCCGGTCGACCACAGCCAGCTGTCGCTGACCCCTCCCGGAGCCCTCGCGCGCCCCGCCACCCCTGACATCGGTGGCGCATTTCTTTCGCTCGCTCCGGGAGACGCACTCCCTCTGTCTTCCTCACCCCGTACCTGGAGCCCCTCATGTCCCGTACCCGTCTGCCCCTCGCCGCGCTGTCCCTCGCGTCCGTCTCCGCCCTCGCGCTCGCGGGCTGCTCGCAGTCCACGGACGCGTCGAAGAACACCGGCGGCACCGCCGCCTCCGCCTCGGCCGCCACCGGCAAGAAGCCCGCCCCCTTCAGCGCGGGCGCGGTCAAGGTGGCCCTGGTCCGGCAGAGCGGCGCCGGCGACTACTTCGAGCAGTGGGGCAACGGCGCCAAGGCCCAGGCCAAGGCCCTCGGCATCGACCTGACCGTGTACGACGCCCAGGCCGACAACGCCAAGCAGGCCACCGACCTCTCCTCGGCGATCAACTCCGGCGCCAAGGCGATCATCATCGACCACGGCTTCCCGGCCACGATCCAGCCGGAGATCGACAAGGCCGTCAAGAAGGGCATCAAGGTCGTCGTCTACGACGTCGAGACCCCCACCAAGGGCGTGGTGAGCACCGAGCAGGACGACGCCAGCATGGCGCAGGCCGTCCTCGACGTGATGTCCAAGGACCTCGGCAAGAACGCCAAGGTCGGCTACGTCAACGTCGCCGGCTACGCCGCCCTCGACAAGCGGAACACCGTCTGGGCCAAGGAAGTCGCCGCGCAGGGCTGGAAGCAGCAGTTCAAGGTCGGCAAGGTCACCGACTCCACGGCCACCGACAACGTTCCCCTGGTCTCCGCCGCGCTCACCCAGCACTCCGACGTGACCGGCGTCTTCGCCCCCTACGACGAGCTGGCCAAGGGCACGGTCCTCGCGGTGCAGAACAAGAAGCTCCAGGACAAGGTGAAGGTCTTCGGCGCGGACGTCTCCAACGCCGACATCCAGCAGATGACCGCCGCCGACAGCCCGTGGGTCGCCACGGCGGGCACCGACCCGTCCGCGGTCGGCGCCGCGGTCGTCCGTACGGCCGCCCTGGAGCTGGCCGGTCAGCTGAACAAGACCTCGGTGGAGTTCCCGGCCGTCGCCATCACCCAGGACTTCCTGCGCGAGAAGAAGATCGCGAACATGGACCAGCTGCGTGAGGCGCTGCCCGCGCTGAACCTGTCGCAGGTGTCGACCGCCGACTGGATCGCGAATGTCGCCCACTGAGGCTCCCGCTGTCGCGCTCACCGACGTCAGCATGGCGTTCGGTGGCAAGACCGTCCTGGCCTCCGTCACCCTCGACATCGCCCCGGGCAGCGTGACCGCGCTGCTCGGCGCGAACGGCGCCGGAAAGTCCACGCTGATCAAGATCCTGTCGGGCGTGCACACGGACCACGGGGGCCAGGTGCGGGTGGCCGGCGAGCCCGCGGCCCTGCGGTCCCCGCTCGCCGCCCGCCAGTTGGGCATCCAGACCGTGCACCAGCGCATCGGCGAGGGCATCGTGCCGGGCCTCACGGTCGCCGAGAACCTGGTCTTCGAGGAGCTGGCACAGGCGCGCGGCAACCCGTTCCTGAACAGGCGCCGCGTCCTGGCGCGGGCCCGCGAGATCCAGGCGGGCCTCGAGCTCGGCTGGAGCGACTCGGTGCTGCGCCGCGACGTGAGCGAACTCGGCATCTCCGACCGCCAGTTGCTGATCCTCGCCCGCGCCCTCGCGACCCGCCCCCGGCTGCTGATCCTCGACGAACCCACCTCGGCCCTGTCCGCCACCGAGGCCGAACGCCTCTTCGCGCTCGTCGAGAGGATGCGCGACGACGGCATCGCGGTCCTCTACGTCTCCCACCGCCTCGGCGAGATCGACGCGCTCGCCGACCGCCTGGTCGTCCTGCGGGACGGCCGTCTCACCGAGGACCAGACCAAGCCCTTCGACTGGGACAGCGCTCTGCGCGCGATGCTGGCCCAGGCCCAGGAGGCGACGACGGCGCGGCCGGTGCGGGAAGGCGCCGAAGGCGAGGTCGCCCTCTCCCTGCGCGGTGTACAGCTCTTCGAGGGCCGGTCGCTCGACCTCGACCTGCGCACCGGCGAAGTCACCGGAGTAGTGGGCCTGCTGGGAGCGGGCAAGACCGAACTGGCCCGCGGCCTGTTCGGCGCCGAGCCCTTCGCGGCCGGGTCCGTCCAGCTGGACGGCACACCGTACGCGCCGAGAAGGCCCTCCGACGCGATCCGCAAGCGCGTCCACCTCGTCCCCGAGGACCGGCACGCCGACGCGCTCGTCCCCGGCTGGACCCTGGCCCAGAACATCTCGCTGCCGTTCCTGAAGTCGCTGTCCAGGACGGGACTGGTGAACACGGCCAAGGAGGACGCCCTCGGCCGCCACACCATCGAGGCCCTCGGCGTGGTCGCCCGTGACGAGCACAGCACCGTGGAGGAGCTGTCCGGCGGCAACCAGCAGAAGGTCGTCGTCGGCCGCTGGCTCGCCGAGACCCCCCGTGTCCTCATCCTGGACGAGCCGTTCCGAGGCGTGGACATCGGTGCCCGGCGTGACATCGGCCGCCGGGCCCGGACGCTGGCCGCCGAGGGCGCCGCCGTGCTCGTCCTGTCCGCCGACGTCGACGAGGTCCTGGAGATCGCCGACCGGGTCGTCGTGCTCGCCACCGGTGAGATCCACCTCGACGCGTACGGCGAGGACGCGGAACGCGACCGCGTCATCCAGACCATCTCCGCGTCCGTGTGACCCCGGCTCCCTGAGGAACTACGCCATGACCACCACCCAGAGCACGGAAGTCCCCACGAAGGCGGCGCTCCCGCCCGCCGACAGCACCGCCGTACGCGTACAGAACGCCGTCATCAAGTACGGCTTCATCTTCGTCACGGTCGCGCTGTTCCTGTACTTCGCGCTGAGCGAGGGCTCCTTCCGCGAGTCGGCGACCCTCCTCGACACCCTGCGGTACGTCTCCGTCGCCGCGATCCTCGGCCTCGGCGTCACCCTCACCATGGCCGTCGGCGGAATGGACATGTCCGTCGGCGCGGTCGCGGGCCTCGGCGTCTCGGTCGCCGCCCAGACGATGGTCGTCCAGAACCAGGTCGGCACGGTCGCGATCATCGCGGTCCTCGTGGCGGGCGCCCTCGCGGGCCTGCTCAACGCCCTGCTCATCGTCGTACTGAAGATCCCCGACATGCTCGCGACCCTCGGCACCATGTTCGTCATCCAGGGCGGCAAGCTGATCCTGGTCGACGGCCAGTCGATCACCCCGGGGATGACCCTGGACGACGGCACCACCGCCCCCGGCCGGTTCACCGCGGGCTTCCTGCGCATCGACCGCGGCACCGTGCTCGGCATCCCCGTCTCGGTCCTGATCTTCGGCGGTCTGACGGTCGCCGCCTGGGTGTTCCTCGCCCGCACCCGCTGGGGCCGGGTCCTCTACGCGATCGGCGCCAACCCGGAGGCCTCCCGCCTGGCCGGCATCCGCGTCGGCGCCTACCGGGCACTGGCCTACGTCGTCTCCGGCGTCCTCGCCTCCATCGGCGGCCTGATCCTCGCCTCCCGCATCGGCCAGGGCGACGTCTCCGCCGGAACCTCCCAGCTCCTGGAGGCGGTCGCCGTGGCCCTGGTCGGCACGTCGGTCCTCGGCCGCGGCCGCCCGAACGTCTGGGGCACGGCCCTCGGCGCAGTCCTCATCGGCATCATCACCACCGGCCTGACCATCAAGGGCCTGCCGTACTACACCCAGGACGTCGTCGAGGGCGCGGTCCTCATCCTCGCCCTGGTCTTCAGCTTCACCCTGTCCAAGCGCCGTACGTCTTGAGGAGACACATGGGCTACCGCATCCTGGAGACCGACGACATCCCGGCGTACCTGCGCGAGCGCGGCCACTGGGACGACCTGGGCGACATCGCCGTACGGGAGGTCTCCGACGGCAACATGAACCGGGTCTTCCTCGCCTCCTCGCCTGACGGCAGCCGCAGCCTCGCCGTGAAGCAGGCCCTGCCGTGGGTGCGCGTGGCGGGCCCGTCCTGGCCGATGAACCCGGACCGCGCCGACGCCGAGGCCCGCGCCTACGAGCAGATCGCGAAGGTCGCCCCCGACGAGATACCGGCGATCCACGGCTACGACGGCGAGAACTACGCGCTCGTCATGGAGGACATGTCGGACCTGGAGGTCCTGCGCACCCTCCTGAACGAGGGCGCCTCGTACGGCCCCCACACCTCGGCCCGCGTCGGCGAACTGGTGGCCCGGCTCTCCTTCGCCACCAGTGACTTCGGCATGCCGTCCGCCGAACGCAAGGCGCTGATCGCGGCCTCGGTGAGCCCCGAGCTCTGCAAGATCACGGAAGACGTGGTGCTGTCGGAGCCGTACATCGAGCACGAGCACAACCACTGGCACGAGGGCGTGGACGACCTGGCCGCCGCCTTCCGCGCGGACGCGACGCTGCGCACGGAGGTGGCCGAGCTCAGGCACCTGTTCATGACCGGCGCCCAGGCACTCCTCCACGGAGACCTGCACACCGGCAGCATCATGGTGGGCGAGCGCGAAGGGGCCCAGGTCGTCCGGGTCTTCGACCCCGAGTTCTCCTTCGTGGGCCCCATCGGCTTCGATATCGGCCTGTACTGGGCCAACGCCCTGGTCTCGGAGGAACGGGCCCGCGCGCTGGGCGGCCTGACCGACCACGCCGACCAACTCCGGCTGTCCTGGGAGGCCTTCGAGACAGAGTTCCGCCGCCTGTGGCCGACCCGGGTGGACACGTTCTTCGACGACGCCTACCTGGACCGCTTCCTGAGGAACGTCTGGACGGAGTCCCTCGGCTACGCGGGTACGGAGATCATCCGCCGCATCATCGGCTTCGCCCACCTGACGGACCTCACCACGCTCCCGGACCAGGTCCCGGCATCCCGGCGAGCACTGCTGCTCGGTCGCGAACTCATCGTGCGTCGCGCTGAGTTGTCATCGCCGAGCGCCGTACGCGATCTCGTGGCGTCACTCGTCTGAACACTCTGCGGTCGTGTGCCCGACGACGAACTGGCGCTCGGCACGTCCGGCACG
>NZ_JBHVYZ010000099.1:17777-22372 GCF_042880295.1 Streptomyces sp. NPDC058307 | reverse complement strand
CTGCGGGCACTGCGAGGGTTCCGTTTCCGGTGAGATCTCCGAGATCGCGGGGGTCGAGGTCGCCGACCTCATCGCGACCGTGGTGAAGACCGGATACACGGCCGAGCAGCCCGCGCCACCCGCGGAAGAGCCGTCTCGGGGCGACCCCGAGCTCACCGCCCTGCGGCAGCGGCTCTTGGTCTCCGTCGCGCTCGCCGTTCCCGTCGTCGCGCTCTCCATGGTCCCCGCCCTCCAGTTCGACAACTGGCAGTGGCTCGCGCTGACCCTCGCCTCGCCCGTCGTCGTCTGGGGTGCGTGGCCCTTCCACCGGGCCGCCTGGACGAACGCGAGGCACGGCGCGGCCACCATGGACACCCTCGTCTCGGTCGGGACGCTCGCCGCGTTCGGCTGGTCGCTGTGGGCCCTGTTTTTCGGTGACGCGGGCATGCCGGGCATGCGGGAGCGGTTCGAGCTCACCGTCGGCGGCATGGACGGCGCCTCGACCATCTATCTCGAAGTGGCCGCCGGAGTCACCGCCTTCATCCTGCTCGGCCGGTATCTGGAGGCCCGCGCCAAGCGCCACGCGGGCGCGGCCCTCAGAGCGCTGATGGAGCTCGGGGCCAAGGACGTCGGCGTGCTGCGGGACGGGCGGGAGATACGCATTCCGGCGGACCGGCTGGCCGTCGGGGACCGTTTCGTCGTCCGGCCCGGCGAGAAGATCGCGACCGACGGCACCGTCGTCGAGGGCGCCTCGGCCGTGGACGCCTCCATGCTGACCGGTGAGTCGGTACCGGTGGACGTCGGCGTCGGGGACGCCGTCACCGGTGCGACCGTCAACGTCGGCGGCCGGATCGTCGTGGCGGCCACCCGGGTCGGGGCCGAGACGCGGCTCGCGCGGATGACGCGGCTGGTGGAGGACGCGCAGAACGGCAAGGCGGAGGTGCAGCGGCTGGCCGACCGGGTCTCCGCGGTCTTCGTGCCGGTCGTCATCCTCATCGCGGGGGCCACCTTCGGGGGGTGGCTCGGCGCCACCGGGGACACCACAGCCGCGTTCACCGCGGCCGTCGCCGTACTGATCATCGCCTGTCCGTGCGCGCTGGGCCTGGCCACGCCGACCGCGCTCATGGTGGGCACCGGGCGCGGCGCCCAGCTCGGCATCCTCATCAAGGGACCCGAGGTCCTGGAGTCCACGCGGCGCGTCGACACCGTCGTCCTGGACAAGACCGGCACGGTGACCACCGGCCGGATGACCCTCCAGGAGGTCCACGTCGTCCAGGACGCCGACGAGAAGCAGGTGCTGCGGCTCGCGGGCGCCCTGGAGCACGCCTCCGAGCATCCCGTCGCCCGGGCGGTCGCCGTGGGCGCCGAGGAACGGGTCGGTCCGCTGCCGGTGGCCGAGCGGTTCGAGAACGTCCCCGGCAAGGGCGTACGCGGGCGTGTGGAGGGCCGCGAGGTGGCCGTGGGGCGGCTGTTCGACGTGCTGCCCGCCGAGCTGGCCAGGGCGAAGGAAGAAGCCGAGCGGGACGGTCGTACGGCTGTCGTCGTCGGGTGGGACGGTGTGGCGCGCGGGGTCCTGGCGGTCGCCGACGCGGTCAAGGAGACCAGTGCGGAGGCGGTGCGGTCACTGCGGGCGCTGGGGCTCAGGCCGGTGCTGCTGACCGGGGACAACCGGACGGTGGCCGAGGCGGTGGCCCGGGCGGTCGGGATCGACGAGGTGATCGCCGAGGTGCTGCCCGAGGACAAGGTCGACGCCGTACGGCGGCTGCAGGGCGAGGGACGGGTCGTCGCGATGGTCGGCGACGGGGTCAACGACGCGGCCGCGCTCGCCACAGCCGACCTGGGCCTCGCCATGGGGACCGGGACCGACGCGGCGATCGAGGCCGGGGACCTGACGCTGGTGCGCGGGGACCTGCGGGTGGCCGCGGACGCGATCCGGCTCTCGCGGCGCACCCTGTCCACGATCAAGGGCAATCTCGTGTGGGCCTTCGGCTACAACGTGGCCGCGCTGCCGCTGGCCGCGGCCGGGTTGCTGAACCCGATGATCGCCGGGGCGGCGATGGCGTTCTCCTCGGTGTTCGTGGTGACCAACAGCCTGCGACTGCGTGCGTTTCGTTGAGGATCCTTTGACGGACCGTTCTTAAAGACTGAGCGGGAGTGAGTCCTGTGGCCAGGCCCCATGCTCAGCTGGGTGCCCCGAACGGTGGTGGGCACCCTGGTCGCCCGCTTTCGCTCCACTGCCCGGCGGCGCGCATCCGGTGCGCGGTCCGGGAAGGTGGGGGCGGGTTTCCTCACGCCTGCGGGTGTCCGGTCGGGCCTGGACGGTCCGATGCCCCGCACCATCACTCCGGTGGGGCGGGGGCGGTGTCGTCCTCCCCCAGTGCCTTAAGGGCCTGGGAGGTGCCCCCAGCCTGATCGGATGCCCGAGGGCGCGTCGCCCGACCGCGATGCTCGCCGCATCGTGCCGGGAAATCTTGCGGGTGGGGGTGGTGAGAGGCTGCTGCCAGTGCTGCGCGCCCCAGCGGCTGGTGTAGGCGGGGTCCACGGCCACGACGGCGATGTCCTGTTCGGCGGCCATCGAGACGAGGCGGGCTTTGAGCTTCGCGGTGGGGAAGCGGGAGATGAGACGGCGGAAACGCTTGTTGCGGCCGTGCTTCTCGCGGCTGGTGCCCTCGGTGAAGTCGAGGTCCTCGATGGCAATCGCTGCGGCCCCGCAGCGGCGGGTGTGGTGCAGCAGCCGGGTCAGGGCGTGCCGGATCTGCGCGTCCCGGTGCTGGGTGCCGCGGGTGAGGTCGTAAGGCACATCGAGCTGCCAGGCGGCGAGGTGGTCGTCGTTCATGTCCACCCCCACCACCCCCCGCGCCAGCGCCGCCCGAAGCGGCAGGACGGGAGCGGCGGCCCGCTGCCAGGACGCGGTGACATACCAGCGGCCGCGCCCGGTGTCGTGGTGGATGCGGTAGGCCACCGCCCTGTTGACGGTGACCCGGTCGAGCCACTCCGCGCCGCGGTACTGGAACCGTACGGTGGCGTCGAGGAGGTAGCGGCCGTGGGGTGCGTTGGCCAGGTGGGCCAGCGGAGCGGGGAGCTTGAGGGAGAGCTGTCCGGTGTCGGTGACGCGGATCGTCTCGTTGCCGAAGCGTTTGCCGGACTCCCCGTCGGCGGCCAGGAACATCCGCTCCACGCGCCAGCTCTGCCGCCAGACGTGCTCGTCCAGGTTGGCCGCCGCAAGGTGGTGGCGGGTGTTCGCGAGGCGTTTGCCGCCACGCACCACCCGCACCCGGCCTGCCGCCCAGTCCGCCTCCACCACCGCCAGCCGGTCCTTCAGCGTCTGCAGGCGGCGGGACTTGGCATGCCACTCACCGCGCGAGCCGTACCCGCGCACCAGCCCCGCGCGCTTGTCGGCTTTGGCCCCGAGCGGTCGGGCCAGCCGCGCCTCGACGGCGGCGATCTGCCCGCGCAGCCAGGCCATGTGGGCGGCCTGCCCGCGCCTGGCCAGCGCCCACTGGTCATGGGTGGCCTTGGTGATACTGCCCGCCCACCGCGCCGACGACTTCCCCGTCAGCTCCCGCTTGCGCACCGCCCAGGACGCCGCATCATGCGCCGGCCCCTGCCGGGACTGCTCCGCGAGATCACCCGCGGCCAGCGAACCCAAGTAGACACCGACCTCGGTGAGCACCGCCGCGTCCACACCCGACACCCGCAGCCGGTCCCGGACCGCCACCCCGGCCGGACCGGGCACCACGAACGACGCCGCCACCTCCGGCAACCCGCCCACCCAGTCACCCCCGCCCTGCCGAAGATCCCCGTCCACGGCAGTCAACGAGCAGCCGCCGCAAAGGTCACCCGTTCGACCCACGAACCCCCGTTCCCTCCCGAAACCGCAGGCAGCACACCCCGCCGGCAGACCCTCCTGGCGCGCAGACGAACCACCGCATCCAGTACAGGCACTCACCCACGATCACCAGAAGTCACTTCTGCTAAGTGCAGCGGCAACAGTTCCCAACCCCCTCTGGAGTCCGGAGCCCCACTCACATAAGCTCTTCACAAGACTCGCGCATCGTCCTTACGCCGGAGTCCCGTTCACCGTATCCGGGCTCTTGCGTATCTAACGGACATTTGCAAGAGACGCAGATCACAGTGATGCGAACGTAACCATCGAAGGGGTTCGAAGGTCTAAGTTGGCGATGTCAGGCAGCGTCTTGGGGGGCGTTGTCTGGCGTCTGAGGATGTCTTGGGGGACTTCCTCGGAGCTGCGTTGCCGGGGCACGCACTTAGGGAAGCTTTGAGCGGCCCTCCCGACCGTGCGCTGTCCCGGCAGACCGCACACTGGAGTAGTACGAGGAGTTTTGCTCGTTCTGCTCAAACAGCACCACCGGAAACAAACAGCATCACCGGAAAGACAGCGATTCAGGCGCTGGTCTCTCAGACGCCCGGCCGGATCCCGTGGGGGGAATCCGCACCGGGACATGGGAAGGCGCCCTGGACGCCGGCCCGTGGGGGGACCGTCGCCAGGGCGCCTTCCGCTTTGCGCTTCTTCCGCTGTGCGTTTCTACGAGCGTGTATTGCGCCGACCTCAGGGGCGCGGGGCAGTGACATCAGCGGCTCCGCCGTGGGGCGCG
>NZ_JBHVYZ010000099.1:6455-17677 GCF_042880295.1 Streptomyces sp. NPDC058307 | reverse complement strand
CAGCGCTGCTCGACCGGGACGAAGTCGCGCTCGACCACGCCCGTGTAGATCTGGCGCGGGCGGCCGATGCGGGAACCCGGCTCCTTGATCATCTCGTGCCACTGGGCGATCCAGCCCGGGAGGCGGCCGAGGGCGAACAGGACCGTGAACATCTCGGTCGGGAAGCCCATGGCGCGGTAGATCAGGCCCGTGTAGAAGTCGACGTTCGGGTAGAGGCTGCGCGAGACGAAGTAGTCGTCGGAGAGCGCGTGCTCCTCCAGCTTGAGCGCGATGTCCAGCAGCTCGTCGGACTTGCCGAGGGCCGAGAGGACGTCGTGCGCGGCGGCCTTGATGATCTTCGCGCGCGGGTCGAAGTTCTTGTAGACCCGGTGGCCGAAGCCCATCAGGCGGACGCCGTCCTCCTTGTTCTTCACCTTGCGGATGAAGGAGTCGACGTCACCGCCGGAGGTCTGGATGCCCTCCAGCATCTCCAGCACCGACTGGTTGGCGCCGCCGTGCAGCGGGCCCCACAGGGCGTTGATGCCGGCGGAGATCGACGCGAACATGTTCGCCTGGGACGAGCCGACGAGGCGGACCGTGGAGGTCGAACAGTTCTGCTCGTGGTCGGCGTGCAGGATGAGCAGCTTGTCGAGGGCGGAGACCACGACCGGGTCGGGCTCGTACTCCTGCGCCGGGACCGAGAAGGTCATCCGCAGGAAGTTCTCGACGTACCCGAGGTCGTTGCGCGGGTAGACGAACGGGTGGCCGATC
The DNA here is from genome assembly GCF_042880295.1 of Streptomyces sp. NPDC058307. Classification (NCBI taxonomy): domain Bacteria; kingdom Bacillati; phylum Actinomycetota; class Actinomycetes; order Kitasatosporales; family Streptomycetaceae; genus Streptomyces; species Streptomyces sp. NPDC058307. Next base: position 16,927 of record NZ_JBHVYZ010000099.1, on the reverse strand, counting down.
GACTTCTTGTACGCGTACGCCGCGATCGTCGGAAGCTTGGCGAGCAGCCGGATCGTCGAGAGGTTGCGCTGCTTCTCGTCGAAGGGGTTGTGGCTGTCCTGGTAGAACGTGGACAGCGCGGAGACGACCGAGGACAGCATGGCCATCGGGTGGGCGTCGCGCGGGAAGCCACGGTAGAAATTCTTGACGTCCTCGTGCAGCAGGGTGTGCTGCGTGATGTCGTTCTTGAAGGCCGAGAGCTCGTCGACGGTCGGAAGCTCACCGTTGATCAGGAGGTAAGCGACCTCCAGGAACGTGGAGCGCTCGGCCAGCTGCTCGATCGGGTAGCCGCGGTACCGGAGGATGCCGGCCTCGCCGTCGAGGTAGGTGATGGCGGATTTATAGGCGGCGGTGTTGCCGTAGCCGCTGTCCAGGGTGACCAGACCGGTCTGGGCGCGGAGCTTCCCGATGTCGAAGCCCTTGTCGCCGACGGTGCTGTCGATCACCGGGTAGGTGTACTCGCCATCGCCGTACCGCACTACTACAGAGTTGTCGCTCACGTCATCCCTCACCGACGTTGTGCCTCTTCTTCGAGGTTGCCCTGACTGTCTCTACCATCCCCCATTTGGCGCAGGAGAGTGCACTCGGGGTCGGCCGTTGGGCGTATCAGCGGCACTGAGTGCCGCCAACTTGCTCATCCTGCCCCTCCGCAACCGCTTCCGGAAGAGCTCTGTGACCCACGTGACTCATTTGATCGATCATTTTTTGTGCTGTCTCACGATTGACGCTCCCTTGGCGCTCCGCCGGCGTTCCACTGGCGGTCCTCACCGGCCCGAGAGCCGGTAGTCCAACGCCGTACAGCGCCGTCCCGCCGAGACCGTGCGCACCGCCTGACCGATCGCCTTGCGCGAACCGACGAGGACGACCAGCTTCTTCGCCCGGGTGACCGCCGTGTACAGCAGGTTCCGCTGAAGCATCATCCAGGCGCTGGTGGTGACCGGGATCACCACGGCCGGATACTCGCTGCCCTGGGAACGGTGGATGGTCACCGCGTACGCGTGGGCCAGTTCGTCCAGTTCGTCGAACTCGTACGGCACCTCCTCGTCCTCGTCCGTCAGCACGGTGAGGCGCTGGTCGACCGGGTCGAGCGAGGTGACCACGCCCACGGTGCCGTTGAAGACGCCGTTGGTGCCCTTCTCGTAATTGTTGCGAATCTGGGTGACCTTGTCGCCGACCCGGAAGACCCGGCCGCCGAACCGCTTCTCGGCGAGGTCGGGTCGGCCCGGGGTGATGGCCTGCTGGAGCAGTCCGTTGAGCGTGCCTGCGCCCGCTGGGCCCCGGTGCATGGGGGCGAGCACCTGGACGTCCCGGCGCGGGTCGAGGCCGAACTTGGCCGGAATCCGACGGGCCGCCACGTCCACGGTGAGCCGGCCGACCTCCTCGGTGTCGTCCTCGACGAAGAGGAAGAAGTCCTTCATGCCGTCGGTGACGGGGTGCTGCCCGGCGTTGATCCGGTGCGCGTTCGTCACCACACCGGACTGCTGGGCCTGCCGGAACACGCGCGTGAGACGCACCGCCGGGACCGGGCCGCCCTCGGCGAGGAGGTCCCGCAGGACCTCGCCGGCACCGACGCTGGGCAACTGGTCGACGTCCCCGACGAACAGCAGGTGCGCGCCCGGCGGAACGGCCTTGACCAGCTTGTTGGCGAGCAGCAGGTCCAGCATGGAGGCCTCGTCGACCACCACCAGGTCGGCGTCGAGCGGACGGTCCTTGTCGTAGGCCGCGTCGCCGCCGGGCTTCAGCTCCAGGAGCCGGTGGACGGTGGAGGCGTCGGCGCCGGTGAGCTCGGCCAGGCGCTTGGCGGCCCGCCCGGTGGGGGCGGCGAGGACGACCTTGGCCTTCTTGGCGCGGGCCAGCTCCACGATCGAGCGCACCGTGAAGGACTTGCCGCAGCCGGGGCCGCCGGTGAGCACGGCGACCTTCTCGGTGAGCGCGAGCTTCACGGCGGCCTCCTGCTCGGGGGCGAGTTCGGTGCCGGTACGGGACTTCAGCCAGCCCAGCGCCTTGTCCCAGGCCACGTCATGGAAGGCCGGCATCCGGTCCTGGTCGGTGCGCAGGAGCCGCATCAGCTGGGCGGCGAGGGAGAGTTCGGCGCGGTGGAAGGGGACGAGGTAGACGGCGGTGACCTCATGGCCGTCGGGGCCGGGGAGCTTCTCGCGTACGACGCCGGGGTCCCCCGACTCCTCGTCGGGCAGGGCGAGTTCGGCGAGGCACTCGATGACCAGGCCGGTGTCGACCTGGAGGAGCTTGACCGCGTCGGCGATCAGCTGTTCCTCGGGGAGGTAGCAGTGCCCCTGGTCGGTGGACTGCGAAAGGGCGTACTGCAGGCCCGCCTTGACGCGCTCCGGGCTGTCGTGCGGGATGCCGACGGACTGGGCGATCTTGTCGGCGGTGAGGAAGCCGATGCCCCAGACGTCGGAGGCGAGCCGGTAGGGCTGGTTCTTCACGACGGAGATCGAGGCGTCGCCGTACTTCTTGTAGATGCGCACGGCGATGGAGGTGGACACCTCGACGGTCTGGAGGAAGAGCATGACCTCCTTGATCGCCTTCTGCTCCTCCCAGGCGTCGGCGATCTTCTTGGTGCGCTTGGGTCCGAGGCCGGGGACCTCGACGAGCCGCTTCGGCTCCTCCTCGATGATCTTCAGGGTGTCCATGCCGAAGTGCTGGGTGATGCGGTCGGCGAAGACGGGCCCGATGCCCTTGACGAGCCCCGAGCCGAGATAGCGGCGGATGCCCTGGACGGTGGCGGGCAGGACCGTCGTGTAGTTCTCGACGGTGAACTGCTTGCCGTACTGCGGGTGGGAGCCCCACCGCCCCTCCATCCGCAGGGACTCCCCCACCTGGGCGCCGAGCAGCGCGCCGACGACGGTGAGAAGGTCGCCGCCGCCTCTGCCGGTGTCGACGCGGGCGACCGTGTAGCCGTTGTCCTCGTTGGCGTACGTGATGCGCTCCAGTACGCCTTCGAGCACGGCCAGTCGTCGTTCACCCGCGGAGGCCCCCGCCTGATCGGTCATGATCCGACGGTACCGCCCGGCACCGACAGCGCCCGGCGGTCTCCGGGATCGGAGCGTGCAGAGTCCCACGCGCACCCGACCTGTCTACCCCGCCCTTGACCTCACGTGGTCGATCACCGTCCGGAGGTCCTCCGTCGGGGAGAAGTCCACGTACTCGCAGTCCTCCAGGGCGACGGGGACATGGCCGGGTCCCCAGTAGTACGCCTGTCCCGCCTCGTACTCCTCCTCGCCCGTGGGCGTGAGCATCTTCAGCCGGCCCTTCAGCAAGTAGCCCCAGTGCGGGCACTGGCACGCGTCGCCGTCGAGGCCCTTGAGGGCGGGGCCCATGTCCGTGCCCTCCGGCAGCCGGAAGTAGCCGACGGACATGCCGCCGCCGATGGGCTTGGTGCGCACCTCCAACCCGTCGCCCGCGAGGACGACGGGTACCTCGTCGTGAGTGGCCGCCGTCATGATTCCTCCGCTCCGGCCCGCCATGGCCTCGAGGCAAAGACTCCTGGCACTTGAGAAGAGTCCTGGTCCTTCCAGCCTGATCCGTCCTCGCACGGCCCGCGACATCACGATCCGGTCGCGGGGTCTTGCCAATCGGCGTGTAATCGATTCCAATCCTCCCTACAAGGGATCGTGTAATCGATTCCACCAGTTCCACGAGGAGGTGGAGCGACGATGGCGAGCATCAAGGACGTCGCGGCCGAGGCGGGGGTCTCCGTCGCCACGGTGTCGAGGGTCCTCAACGACCATCCGTCGGTCAGCGCGGACGCACGCACACGCGTGCTGGCCGCCGTCGCGGCCCTGGGCTACCGCCCGAACGCCGTCGCCCGCTCCCTGCGCACCGACCAGACCCACACCCTCGGCCTGGTCATCAGCGACGTGCTGAACCCCTACTTCGGCGAGCTGGCCCGCTCCGTCGAGCAGGAGGCCCGCGCGCTGGGCTACAGCGTGATCATCGGGAACGCCGACGAACGCCCGGATCTGCAGGACCACCACGTACGGAACCTGCTGGACCGCCGGATCGACGGGCTGCTGGTCTCCCCCACCGACGGCGGCTCCCCGCTGATGCTGGACGCCGTGCGCGCGGGGACGCCGATGGTGTTCGTGGACCGCTGGATCCCGGGCGTGGCCGTGCCAGTGGTGCGGGCCGACGGGCGGGCCGCCGTGCGCGATCTCGTCGCCCATCTGCACGCGCTGGGGCACCGCAGGCTCGCCATCATCGCCGGGCCCGCCGCCACCACGACCGGTCAGGAGCGCGTGGCGGCCTTCCGGGAGGCCCTCCAGGCGTACGGCCTTGAGCTGCCCGAGGCCTACATAGGGCAGGGCGACTTCCAGGCCGAGAGCGGGCGGCGGGTCACCGAGGGCTTCCTCGACCTGCCCGAGCCGCCCGAGGTCGTCTTCGCGGCCGACAACCTGATGGCACTCGGCGCGCTGGACGCCGTACGCGCGCGTGGGCTGCGGATACCTGAGGACCTCGCCCTGGCCGCGTTCGACGACATCCCGTGGTTCGTGCACACCGATCCGCCGATCACCGCGATCGCCCAGCCCACGGGCGAACTGGGGCGGGCCGCCGTGCGCGCGCTCGTCGACCGCATCGAGGGGCGGCCGCCCGCGTCGGTCACGCTCCCCGCCCGTCTCGTCGTCCGCCGTTCCTGCGGCGAGCCCTCCCCGAAGAACGTCGCAGTGAACCCCGTAACGAACAGGAGCGAGTCGTGAGCAACGAGGACGAGTTGCTGCGCATCGAGGGCATACGGAAGTCCTTCCCCGGCGTGGTCGCGCTCGACGGCGTCGACTTCGACCTGCGCCGGGGCGAGGTGCACGTACTGCTCGGCGAGAACGGAGCCGGCAAGAGCACGCTGATCAAGATGCTGTCGGGCGCCTACCACCCCGACGAGGGCCGCGTTGTGGCGGACGGTGAGGAGGTGCACATCCGCGGGGCGCAGGACGCCGAGCGGCTGGGCATCGCCACCATCTACCAGGAGTTCAACCTCGTCCCCGATCTGACGGTCGCCGAGAACATCTTCCTGGGCCGGCAGCCGCGCCGCTTCGGGATGATCGACCGGAGGACGATGGAGGCCGACGCCGAGGTGCTCCTGAAGCGGGTCGGCGTCAACGTCTCGCCACGCGCGCGTGTGCGTGAACTCGGCATCGCCCGGCTCCAGATGGTCGAGATCGCCAAGGCGCTCAGCCTGGACGCGCGCGTGCTGATCATGGACGAGCCGACCGCCGTGCTCACCTCGGAGGAGGTCGACAGGCTCTTCGCGATCGTGCGCAGGCTGCGCGAGGACGGGGTCGGGATCGTCTTCATCACCCACCATCTGGAGGAGATCGCCGCCCTGGGCGACCGGGTCACCGTGCTCCGCGACGGCAGGTCCGTCGGGCAGGTCCCGGCCACCACGCCCGAGGACGAGCTCGTACGCCTGATGGTGGGGCGGTCGATCGAGCAGCAGTACCCGCGCGAGCGCGGCGAGAGGGGTCCGGCCCTGCTCAAGGTCGAGGGCCTTACGCGCGACGGCGTCTTCCACGACATCGGCTTCGAGGTGCACGCCGGCGAGGTGGTCGGCATCGCCGGGCTGGTCGGAGCGGGCCGTACCGAGGTCGTGCGGGCCGTGTTCGGCGCGGACCCGTACGACAAGGGGGCCGTGCACGTCGCCGGGACCGCCCTGAAGGGGCATGACGTGGGTGCCGCCATGGCGGCCGGGATCGGTCTGATCCCCGAGGACCGCAAGGGCCAGGGCCTGGTGCTCGACCAGTCGGTCGAGGAGAACCTGGGTCTGGTGACCATGCGGGCCGCCACGCGCGCGGGGCTCGTCGACCTCAAGGGCCAGCGGGAGGCCGCCGCGCGGATCGCCGAGCAGCTCGGGGTGCGGATGGCGGGCCTGTACCAGCACGTACGGACGCTCTCCGGCGGCAACCAGCAGAAGGTCGTCATCGGCAAGTGGCTGCTCGCCGACACCAAGGTGCTGATCCTCGACGAGCCCACGCGCGGGATCGACGTCGGCGCCAAGGTCGAGATCTACCAGCTGATCAACGAACTCACCGCGACCGGTGCCGCCGTCCTCATGATCTCCAGCGATCTGCCCGAGGTGCTCGGCATGAGCGACCGGGTGCTGGTGATGGCCCAGGGCCGGATCGCCGGCGAACTCACCGCCGACGAGGCCACCCAGGACTCCGTGATGGCACTCGCCGTCAGCACGAACACCGTACAGACCGACAAGGAGGCCCCCGGTGGCCACTGACACGCTCAAGAGCGGGGCGAGCGCGGGTGGCCTGCGCCGTCTCCTGCTCGACAACGGCGCGCTGACCGCGCTGATCATCCTGGTCATCGCCATGTCGGCGCTGTCCGGCGACTTCCTGACCACCGACAACCTGCTCAACGTCGGCGTCCAGGCGGCCGTGACGGCCATCCTCGCCTTCGGTGTGACCTTCGTGATCGTCTCGGCGGGCATCGACCTGTCGGTGGGCTCGGTGGCGGCCCTGTCGGCCACCGTCCTCGCCTGGAGCGCGACCACGCACGGGGTACCGGTCTTCCTGGCGGTCGTCCTCGCCGTGGTGACAGGCATCGCGGCCGGTCTCGTCAACGGCTTCCTGATCGCGTACGGCAAACTCCCGCCGTTCATCGCCACGCTGGCGATGCTCTCGGTGGCGCGCGGTCTGTCGCTGGTGATCTCCGAGGGCTCCCCGATCGCCTTCCCGGACTCGGTCTCCCACCTGGGTGACACGCTCGGCGGCTGGCTGCCGGTGCCCGTCCTCGTGATGGTCGTCATGGGGCTCGTCGCGGCCTTCGTGCTGGGACGGACGTACATCGGCCGTTCGATGTACGCGATCGGCGGCAACGAGGAGGCGGCCCGTCTGTCCGGGCTGCGGGTGAAGAAGCAGAAGCTCGCCATCTACGCGTTGTCCGGTGTGTTCGCGGCCGTGGCCGGTGTCGTGCTCGCCGCCCGGCTGTCCTCGGCGCAGCCGCAGGCCGCCGACGGCTACGAGTTGGACGCGATCGCTGCGGTCGTCATCGGCGGCGCGTCGCTCGCGGGCGGCACCGGCAAGGCGTCCGGGACGCTGATCGGCGCGCTGATCCTCGCGGTCCTGCGCAACGGCCTCAACCTCCTGAACGTGTCCGCGTTCTGGCAGCAGGTCGTCATCGGCGTGGTCATCGCGCTGGCGGTGCTCCTGGACACCCTGCGCCGCAAGGCGGGGGCGACCCCGGTGGCCGGTGCCTCGCAGGGCGGCAAGGGGCGCCAGGCGGCGACGTACGGTCTCGCGGCCGTGGTCACCGTGGCGATCGTCGGCGCGACCTCCTTCCTGCACAACGACTCGTCCTCGACGGCGAACCCGAAGGTGGGTCTGTCGCTGTCGACCCTCAACAACCCCTTCTTCGTGCAGATCCGGTCGGGCGCCCAGGCCGAGGCCAAGAAGCTGGGCGTGGACCTGACCGTCACGGACGCCCAGAACGACGCCTCCCAGCAGGCCAACCAGCTGCAGAACTTCACCAGTTCGAGCCTCGGCGCGATCATCGTCAACCCGGTGGACTCGGACGCGGCGAGCAACTCGGTGAAGGCCGCCGACAAGGCGAAGATCCCGGTCATCGCGGTCGACCGCGGCGTCAACAACGCGAAGACGGACGCCCTCGTGGCCTCCGACAACATCGCCGGCGGTGAGCTCGCCGCCAGGACCATCGGCGACAAGCTCGGCGGCAAGGGCAAGATCGTGATCCTCCAGGGTCAGGCGGGCACGTCGGCCGCCCGGGAGCGCGCCGAGGGCTTCGCGAACGGCCTCAAGGCGTACCCGGGCATCCAGGTCGTCGCGCAGCAGCCCGCCGACTTCGACCGCACCAAGGGCCTCGACGTGATGTCGAACCTGCTCCAGGCCCACCCGGACGTCCAGGGCGTCATCGCCGCCAACGACGAGATGGCGCTCGGCGCGATCAAGGCGCTGGGCTCCAAGGCCGGAACGTCGGTCCAGGTGGTCGGCTTCGACGGCACTCCGGACGGCCTGAAGGCGGTGAAGGGCGGCACGTTGTACGCGTCCGTCGCACAGCAGCCCTCCCAACTCGGCAGAATCGCGGTGGACAACGCGCTGAAGGCCCTTCAGGGCAAGAAGGTCGAGGAGACGGTCAAGGTGCCGGTGAAGGTGGTCACGAAGCAGAACGTGGCAGGTTTCACGGGCTGACAACGGCGTACGGGCGGGCGGTCGCCTCGACCGCCCGCCCCCCGTCACCGACTAGGGGAGTCACTCATGTACGACTACGACCTTCTGGTCGTCGGGTCGGCCAACGCCGACCTGGTGATCGGCGTGGAGCGGCGGCCGGCGGCCGGCGAGACGGTGCTCGGTTCGGACCTGTCCGTGCACCCGGGCGGCAAGGGCGCCAACCAGGCGGTCGCGGCGGCCCGGTTGGACGCGCGTACGGCGTTGCTGGCCCGCGTCGGCGACGACGGGCACGGCCGGCTGCTGCTCGACTCGCTGCGGGCGGCCGGCGTCGACACGGTGGGGGTGCTGGTGGGCGGGGCGCCGACGGGGGTCGCGCTGATCACCGTCGATCCGTCGGGCGACAACAGCATCGTGGTCTCGCCGGGTGCCAACGGACGTCTGACGCCGGGGGACGTACGGGCCGCGGTCAGCCTCTTCCACGCCTCCCGGGTGGTGTCGACCCAGCTGGAGATCCCGCTGGAGACGGTCGTGGAGGTCGTACGGAACCTGTCGCCCGACAGCCGGTTCGTGCTGAACCCGTCGCCGCCGCGGCCGCTGCCCACCGAGGTCCTCGTGGCCTGTGATCCGCTGATCGTCAACGAGCACGAGGCGAAGGTGATCCTCGGGGACGCGTGTGTGAGCGACGCCCCGGAGGACTGGGCGCGGCTGCTGCTCGCGAAGGGACCGCGGTCGGTGGTGGTGACGCTGGGCGCCGAGGGGTCCCTTGTGGCGTCCTCGGCGGGGGTGAGCCGGGTGGCGTCGGTGAAGGTCGACGCCGTGGACACGACGGGCGCGGGGGACGCCTTCACGGCGGCGCTGGCGTCCCGGCTGGGGGCCGGTGCCGGGCTGGCGGAGGCCGCCGCGTACGCGTCCCGGGTCGGGGCGGTCGCGGTGACCCGGAAGGGTGCGCAGGACTCCTTCCCCACGGCGGAGGAGGTCCAGGCCCTGTGAAGAAGGCCGGAATACTGAACCGCCAGCTCTCCGGCGCGCTCGCCGAGCTGGGGCACGGGGACGGGGTGCTGGTGTGCGACGCCGGGATGCCGATCCCCGACGGGCCGCGCGTGGTCGACCTGGCCTTCCGGGCCGGGGTGCCGTCCTTCGCGGAGGTCCTCGACGGGCTGCTCACCGAACTGGTCGTGGAAGCGGGCACGGCGGCGGAGGAGGTGCGGTCCGCGAACGCGGAGGCCTCGTCGCTGCTGGACGCCCGCTTCCCCGAGCTGCACCTGGTCTCCCACGAGAGGCTCAAGGAGCTGTCGGCGGGCGCCCGGCTCGTCGTACGCACGGGGGAGGCACGGCCGTACGCGAATGTGCTGCTCAGATGCGGGGTGTTCTTCTAGCCTCGGACGCGGACAGGGGTTCCGGCGGCCGGAGTTCACGGCGCGGGGAAGACCATGCGCAGACCGTAGCGCTGCTCCGCGCGGTGGACCGCCGGGAGGAGGGCCGTGCGCAGCTCGCGTACCTCGACCGCGTGGTCGGTGAGGAACTGAGTGCGTGTGCGCAGGCGGACGGGGTCGCGGACGGCCTCCACGGGGCGCATGCAGTCGGCGTAGACGCGTCCCAACTCCGTTTCCGTGCGCGGGAGATCGGCGGGGGCGGCACTGCCCTCGCGGGCCTGGGCGACGGCCATGAAGGTCTGCTCGTCGCGGGCCTGGATGCCGCGGCCTGCCAGGCAGTCGGGAAGGTTCCGCCGGGCCTCGACCGTGCCGGGATCATCGCGCAGGGAGATCAGTTCGGAGAACCAGCGGCCCTGGAGGTCGGCATAGCTGTCGCGCAGCGCGTCCGCGGCTGCCGCGCCCTCGGCCCGGCAGCGCCGTGTCTGCGCGGCGGTGCCGGGGCGCGCGGGGGCCGCGGCGGATGCGGTGCCCGAAGCCGGCGCGGCGGGCGTGGGGCCCGGGATCCCGGCGCTCGCGCTCAGGCCGTGTCGGCGGATGAAGTCCAGGTCGGGGAGCTCGAAGTAGCGGATGAACTCTCGAGATCCTCGGGAGTGAAGTGGATGCGGAGCAAGTCGTCCCCCTGGGTCGGCAGCCGTTGCGGGCCAGCAGTAACGCGGGTGACGGCCGCCACTGGCGGCAACAGGCTTACCGGCCACTTCGGAAGGCTGCTGAGTGGACCGCGGGCATACTTCGAGGGGGCCCGGTCCAATGACCCGGGCCCCCCGACGCAAACCACCCCCACAGAACCCCCCCCACCCCCCCGAAACCCCACCAGGCGTCCAGAAGCCAAAAAAGACCGCCGGGGCGGGGGAAG
>NZ_JBHVYZ010000099.1:0-6445 GCF_042880295.1 Streptomyces sp. NPDC058307 | reverse complement strand
GGTCAAAACGGCTTCCCGCCCACTTCGTAGGGCTGTTGTGGGGCCGGGGCCAATATGGCGGGGGGCCCGGCCCATGGCCCGGCCCCCCCTCGACTCTTCCCTCCCCGTCAGAACCCCGCGATCCCCCCGGATCCCCCTCCAGGCGTCCTGATGCCAAGTACGACCGGCGGGGCGGGGGAAGGGTTGTACGGTCTCCGCGGAATTTTCGAAGGTGCCCTCCGAAGGCACGGGGAACACCGTGCCGGTGTCCCGGGGCCGCCCGTCCCGGGGCCCCAGGAGGTGAGCGTCACGCGGACTGACCGTGCGGCGCCCGACTCCCGTTTCCGCCCGGCGCACGCCACCTGTCGGTGCCCGCCTCTACGGTTCCCCCATGACTCCTGTGACTCCTGTGACTCCTGAGGAAATGCGGGACAGGTTACGTCCCTTCCGTGACAAGGCGCTCGCGCGCGGGATCCCCGTCGAGGACGTGGAGCGGTGGATGGACACCGCCCGGCCCTGCGCGACGCTGGGCGAGCACGGAGAGGGGCCGGTCGTGGGGCGGTTCGGGGGGCCGCTGCTGCTTCCCGTGGGGGTCCCGCACCCCTTCCATCCCTTCGTCGCGTCCATCGACCTCGGGGCCCTGCCCGCCGGCGCGACGGATCTCCCCCTGCCGTCCGACGGCCACCTGCTGCTGTTCGCCTATCCCGAGGACTTCGGTGACCGGGAGAGCATGGGCAGCGCGGTGTACGTACCGGCGGGGACTGCCGTGGAGGAGCGGGACAAAGAGGGGTGGGCCTGGTTCGACAACGACGACGAGTACCAGGAGGTCTTCGCCCGGTTCCCGCAGGAGACGCTCAGGGCGACGGTCGACGTCTCACTGCCGTACCACCACTGGGTCGAGATACCCGAGGAGCCCCGCTGGATCCCGCTGCCCGGGCATCCACGCTCCGAGGAACTGGCCGCCGTGTGGGCCGAGACCCACGACGACATCGCCTCCTCGGGGCGGCTCCGGCTCGGCGGGTACGCCGACCAGGAGGCCGTCGACACCGACCCCGTCGGGAAGGCCGTGCGGTGCGCGGTGCAGGAGGCCGCGGCCGGGCGTTGGGGCGGGGGCGAGCCGGTGTCGGACGACCTCGCGGACTGGGTGCTGCTCGCCGAGTGGGATCCCTGGATCGACGGCTTGGAGGGCGCCACCGTCCACTGGTCCATCCAGCGCACGGACCTGGCGGCCCGGCGCTTCGACCGGACGTTCACGACGGTCTTCCGGAACCCGTAGGGGCTCCGGAGAGGGCCGGAGGGGAACTCCCGAGATCCCCCTCCGGCCCCCGCTTCACAGCGTGTGCGCCACGAACCGTTCGGCGGTCTCGGCGAGGACCTCGCGGCCGTCGCGGGCCCACAGCACGTCGTTGAACAGCTCGACCTCGATGGCGCCCGTGTACCCGGCCGCCTCGACGTACCGCTGCCACTCCCGCATGTCGATCGCGCCGTCGCCGATCTGGCCGCGGCCGTTCAGCACGCCCTCCGGCAGCGGGGTCGTCCAGTCCGCGAGCTGGAAGGTGTGGATACGGCCGCCGGCGCGGGCGATCTGCGCGGGCGCGTTGTCGTCCCACCAGATGTGGTACGTGTCCACCGTGACGCCGACCTGGTGGGCGGGGAAGCGCTCGGCCAGGTCGAGGGCCTGGGTGAGCGTGGAGACCACACAGCGGTCCGAGGCGTACATGGGGTGCAACGGCTCGATGGCCAGCTTCACCCCGTGCTCCTCCGCGTACGGGCCCAGGACGGACAGGGCATCCGCGATGCGCTCACGGGCGCCGTGCAGGTCCTTCGAGCCGGCCGGGAGGCCGCCGGAGACCAGGACCAGCGTGTCGGTGCCCAGGGTGGCCGCCTCGTCGACCGCGCGCCGGTTGTCGTCCAGGGCCGCGGCCCGCTCGTCCGGGTCGATCGCCGTGAAGAAGCCGCCGCGGCACAGGGTGGTGACGGTCAGACCCGCGTCGCGGACCAGCTTGGCCGTCTCCTCGACGCCGTACGACTGGACGGGCTCGCGCCACAGGCCGACGTTGCCGATGCCCAACTGGCCGCAGGCGTCGACCAGTTCCGGCAGGGACAGCTGCTTGACCGTCATCTGGTTGACGGAGAACCGGGAAAGGTCGGTCACTGGTTCACCCCGTACAGGGACAGCAGGTTCTTCATCCGCTCCTCCGCCAGCTTCGGGTCCGGGAACAGGCCCAGGCCGTCGGCGAGTTCGTAGGCGCGCGCGAAGTGGGGGAGGGAGCGGGCCGACTGGAGGCCGCCGACCATCGTGAAGTGCGACTGGTGGCCGGCCAGCCAGGCGAGGAACACCACGCCCGTCTTGTAGAAACGGGTAGGCGCCTGGAAGAGATGGCGCGACAACTCGACCGTGGGATCGAGGAGTTCGCGGAAGCCCTTGGCGTCACCGGTGTCCAGCACCCGGACCGCCTCGGCGGCGAGCGGGCCCAGCGGGTCGAAGATGCCGAGCAGGGCGTGGGAGAAGCCCTGGTCGTCGCCCGCGATCAGCTCGGGGTAGTTGAAGTCGTCACCCGTGTAGCAGCGGACGCCCTGCGGGAGCCGGCGGCGGATGTCGATCTCGCGCTGCGCCTCCAGCAGCGAGACCTTGATGCCGTCGACCTTGTCCGGGTGGGCGGCGATGACCTGCAAGAACACCTCCGTGGCCGCGTCCAGGTCGGACGAGCCCCAGTAGCCCTCCAGGGCCGGGTCGAACATCGGGCCCAGCCAGTGCAGGATCACCGGCTCCGCGGACTGGCGCAGGAGGTGGCCGTAGACCTCCAGGTAGTCCTCGGGGCCCTTCGCCACCGCCGCGAGGGCCCGGGAGGCCATCAGGATGGCCTGCGCGCCGGACTCCTCGACGAGGGCGAGCTGCTCCTCGTAGGCCGCGCGGACCTCGTCCAGGGTCGCGGGACCGGTGAGCTGGTCGGTGCCGACACCGCAGGCGATGAGGCCGCCGACCGACCTGGCCTCGGCGGCGCTGCGGCGGATCAGTTCGGCCGCGCCCGCCCAGTCCAGGCCCATCCCGCGCTGCGCGGTGTCCATGGCCTCGGCGACCCCGAGCCCGTGCGACCACAGGTGGCGGCGGAAGGCGAGGGTGGCGTCCCAGTCGACGGCGGCCGGGGAGTCCGGCGTGCTGTCGGCGAACGGGTCGGCGACGACGTGCGCCGCCGAGAAGACCGTACGGGAGGTGAAGGGGGTGCCGGGGGTGGCGGCGAAGGGCTCCTTGCGGGGCTCGTAGGCCCTGAAGCCCCCCTGGAAGTCGGGGAGTTCGATCGTCACAGCGCAATCTCCGGTACGTCGAGACGGCGGCCCTCGGCCGAGGACTTCAGGCCCAGTTCGGCGAGCTGGACGCCGCGGGCGCCGGCGAGGAGGTCCCACTGGTAGGGGGCGTCGGCGTAGACGTGCTTGAGGAAGAGCTCCCACTGGGCCTTGAAGCCGTTGTCGAACTCGGCGTTGTCCGGGACTTCCTGCCACTGGTCGCGGAAGACCTCGGTGGCGGGGATGTCCGGGTTCCAGACCGGCTTCGGGGTGGCCGAGCGGTGCTGGACGCGGCAGTTGCGCAGACCGGCGACGGCGGAGCCCTCGGTGCCGTCGACCTGGAACTCGACGAGCTCGTCGCGGTTGACGCGGACGGCCCAGGAGGAGTTGATCTGGGCGATGGCGCCGCTGTCGAGCTCGAAGATGCCGTAGGCGGCGTCGTCGGCGGTGGCGTCGTAGGGCTTGTCGTTCTCGTCCCAGCGCTGCGGGATGTGGGTGGCGGTGAGGGCCTGCACGGACTTCACCCGGCCGAAGAGCTCGTGGAGCACGTACTCCCAGTGCGGGAACATGTCGACAACGATGCCACCGCCGTCCTCGGCCCGGTAGTTCCACGAGGGGCGCTGGGCGGTCTGCCAGTCGCCCTCGAAGACCCAGTAGCCGAACTCGCCGCGGATCGAGAGGATCCGGCCGAAGAAGCCGCCGTCGATGAGGCGCTTGAGCTTGAGCAGGCCGGGCAGGAACAGCTTGTCCTGGACGACACCGTGCTTGATGCCCTTCGCCTCGGCGAGGCGGGCCAGCTCCAGGGCGCCGTCCAGGCCGGTGGCGGTGGGCTTCTCCGTGTAGATGTGCTTGCCGGCGGCGATCGCCTTCCTGATGGCCTCCTCGCGCGCCGAGGTCACCTGGGCGTCGAAGTAGATCTCCACGGTCGGGTCGGCGAGGACCGCGTCGACGTCGGTGGAGACGTTCGCCGGGTCCAGGCCGTGCTGCTCGGCGAGGGCCTTCAGCGCGTGCTCACGGCGGCCCACGAGGATCGGCTCGGGCCACAGCACGTTGCCGTCACCGAGGTCGAGACCGCCCTGCTCGCGGATCGCGAGGATCGAGCGGACCAGGTGCTGGCGGTAGCCCATGCGCCCCGTCACACCGTTCATGGCGATACGCACCGTCTTGCGTGTCACGTCATTCCCTTCATAGGAGTCGTACGCGGTCGTGCGCGCCGCGCACGCTCCACTGATGAGCGTTACAGCAAGCGCTTTCTATATAGGGAGAAGCTAGCCTCTGACCAACGGTCTGGACAAGACCGCGGCGGGGGTGAGTTGTTCGAGGGGGCGAACAACTGAGGGTATTGGCCTTAAGGTCGGCTCGGAACCGGGCCGTGAGGGCCCGCGTGTACGACGAAGTACGACTTGGATGCGCCGAGGCCCGCTCAGGCACGCCGCGGCGCGCGACCGGAGGACGACGAGATGACGGTGACCCTGGCGGACGTGGCGGCCCGCGCCCAGGTCTCCCCCGCGACGGTGTCGCGCGTACTGAACGGGAACTATCCCGTGGCCGCGACCACCCGTGAGCGGGTGCTGCGGGCCGTGGACGAGCTGGACTACGTGCTGAACGGGCCGGCGAGCTCCCTCGCCGCCGCCACGTCGGACCTCGTCGGGATCCTCGTGAACGACATCGCGGACCCCTTCTTCGGGATCATGGCCGGGGCGATCCAGTCGGAGATCGGGGGGCCGGGCGGACGCGCGGGCGGTGAGCGGCTCGGGGTCGTGTGCAACACCGGGGGCTCTCCGGAGCGGGAGCTGACGTATCTCACCCTGCTCCAGCGGCAGCGGGCGGCGGCGGTCGTCCTGACGGGCGGGGCGGTGGAGGACGCGCCGCACCAGGCGGCGATGTCCGCCAAGCTGCGCAAGCTCGCGGACGCGGGGACGCGGATCGTGCTGTGCGGACGGCCGCCGGCGCCGGAGACCGGGGCGTTCGCGCTGACCTTCGACAACCGGGGCGGGGGCAGGGAGCTCACCGAGCACCTCATCGGGCTCGGCCACCGGCGGCTCGGGTACATCGCGGGTCCCCAGGAGCGCACGACGACCCGGCACCGGCTGGAGGGGCACCGGGCGGCACTGGTGGCGCACGGGATCGAGGAGGACCCCCGCTGGACGGTGTACGGCCGCTACGACCGCCGCTCCGGGTACGAGGCCACGCTGGAGCTGCTGCGGCGGGATCCGTCCCTGACGGCTGTGGTGGCCGCGAACGACTCCGTCGCGCTGGGCGCGTGCGCGGCGCTGCGGGACTCCGGGCTGCGGATCCCGGACGACGTGTCCGTCGCCGGGTTCGACGACCTGCCGTTCAGCATCGACGCGGTACCCGCGCTGACGACGGTGCGGCTGCCGTTGGCGGAGGCGGGGGCGCGGGCGGGGCGGATCGCGATGGGGCGGGAGGAGCCGCCGCCCGGGGGGATCGCGACGGTTCGGGGGGAGCTGATGGTTCGGGGGTCTTCGGGGGTGCCTCGGGGCTGAGGACGGGTCTTCAGGGGTGCCTCGGGGGTGCCTCGGGGGTGGGTGCGGGCCGGTGGGGGCTGTCACGCCGGACGCGGGTCGGTCGGGGCTGGTCACCCCACGCGGGCCGGTGAGGCTGATCACGCCCTATGTGGGCCGGTCGGGGCTGGTCGCGGCCACGCGGGTTCGTGGGGCTGGTCACGCCCACGCGGGCCGATGGGGCTGGTCGCGGACATGTGCGGGCCAGTGGGGGCTGGTCACGCCCACGCGGCGCCAGGCGCAGATGACACAGCCCCGCGCCCTCTCAGGTGCTGCCCGACTCCCCCGCGGACGCCTTCCTCGCCGCCTCCTCCACCCGGTTCCGGTGCTGCTCCCACCAGTCCCCGTCCCCCGGCGCCATGTTGTCCCCCTCCGCCCGCTGCCCCACCGACCCGTCGACGAGCTCGCGTACGACGTCGGCGTGGCCGACGTGGCGGTGGGACTCGGCGATCATGTGGATCAGGATGCGGCCGAGGGTGAGCTCTGAGTGCGGGGGCCAGGGGACGCGGCCGACGGTGTCCAGGGGAAGGGCGTCGAGGGTCTCGTCCGAGTGGGCGCAGGCCCGGCGGTAGCCGTCGACGATCTGCTCGCGGCTCTCCTCTTGCCTGTCAAGCGGCTTGGAGCCAGTTGCGGTAGGTGTGGGCGAGGTCGTCGTC